>NZ_MVOK01000012.1:0-187034 GCF_002018915.1 Pseudomonas sp. MF6396
ATTACCTGTATGAGCCGGGCAGCTTTGTGCCGGTGGCCCAGGCCCTGCGCAGGGGGCCGGTGCGGCTGCACAAGCAGCCGGACTGGAGCCAGCGCAGTTACGACTTCGACCAGGACCCGTTGTGGCAAACGCACATGCCGCCGCAGGCGTTTGATGCGCTTGCGTGGTACCAGTGCGATCACCTGGGCACGCCAATGGAACTGACTGACCACCATGGGGCGGTGGCGTGGGCGGGGCAGTACAAGGCGTGGGGGGAGGTGCGTGAGGAGCGGTCGGCTTGGGCGAGGCAGGTTGGACTGGGTAATCCGCTACGGTTTCAGGGGCAGTATCACGACCGGGAGACTGGCCTGCACTACAACCGGTATCGGTACTATGATCCGGGGGTTGGGCGGTTTATTGGGCAGGACCCGATCGGGTTTTCAGGCGGTTTGAACGTATATCAATACGCACCCATCCCAATACATTGGGTTGATCCACTTGGCTTGACGAAAAAATGTAATTTATGCACTGATCAAGAAAATAAAAAAGAAAAACTACAGTGTGATGAAATATACGATGATTACAATCAGGCAATGAATGATGCCCTTAGCTTCACGCATATCACAGCTAAAGGTAGCGTTCCGAACCCAGCAAAATTTGGATCGCAACCGTTTAACGGAAGAGTAGTTCGTGGAGAGTATTGAGGTTTTCGGGTGGAATATGATGAAAGACATAAATCTCACATCAATGCGTTCAATAGAAAGAAAAATGTGCGAACCATTTGCTTTGATGCTTCAGGAAAAACCGTGACCAAAATAGTAAAGAGATTTAATCCATGGGTTTCTCAAAAAAATGTCAAGAGTTTATCGAGTTGCATGCATGTAGCGATCACGAAGAGGTAGATGTTTTTAAAGTTATAAGTGACAACTTCCCCATTAGCTGTTCCTCCATTGACTGGAATCGTGTAGAAAACAAAACAACATATGAAAGTGTTTCGCGAAGCGATCTTAAAAGAGAACTAATTTCAATTTTGGAAGCTATAGGTTTTCAGTCATTCCATGATTTTTTTGTTATGCATATGGATAATGCAATCCCCTTGTTGAAAACAGGTATTTACGAGTGGCTAGACTTTGTGGATGAACTGGATTTTGTTGATACATTATTTTTGTCGGTTGACAGAAAATTAGTGATTCATTGGGACTTCTACAAGAATTTGCATGTAAGAATAATTGGGTAAGGCAGCCGTTCCAGGCATCCAATGCCGCAAGCAAGCTGCACTGACTCCAGAGCGAATCCGGTATCTGTTGAGGCGATGGTACAACACTACTATTTTTGTTGCCGGAATAAGAAGTAAATGAATTTTCCTAACGTTATGAATCCGCAAGCATTGACTACGATATATGGAGGGATGCCAAATTTTCTAGGGTCAGATATTACAGAGGTTAATTTCAGGCGGGATGAACCAAGGTTATCTATTAAGCTGGTTACTCGAGAAAAGCCTGAGAATAGCCCTGTGAAGTGGCCAAGAAATTATGATGCGGTCTATATTGAACTATCATTTATAGGGAGTAAATGTATCGATTTTAGCGAGTGGGGCTATGAGAATGTTATTTGTGAAATTTCGTTTGATGTCGTGGATGAGGCCGTCGCTATAAAGATACGCTGCGTTGATAATAGTCGACTGAAATTTACTTGTGATTTGGTTCGTGTCGAGAGCGTGCGGCATGGTCTCACTGGTACCCCTTGACGAGCTAACTCCACGCAGCTCGGATCGCGCCGCATCGACCTGCGTTCGACAGCATGGAGATTTCACCCTACAACATCCTCTCCAACCCCACCGCCTTGCTCACCCACGCATTGAATCGTCGCCACAGCCCGCCTGGCTCTGTCGTCAACGTGTGCAACTGCCCATTGTCCTCGGTCACCCACACCAGCTTGCCGTCGACCAGCCGCGGCTCGTAGCTCAGCGCCGGCGCCATGCCCTGCAGCGCCAGGTCGCGGGTGTACTCGGCCAGTTGCGGGCTGTCCACCAGCACGCCGACCTCGGTGTTCCACAGCACCGAGCGTGGGTCGAAGTTGAACGAGCCGATGAAGGTCTTCTGCCGATCGAACACGATCGCCTTGCTGTGCAGGCTCGAGTCCGATGCACTGCCGAAGTGATGGATACGCCCGCTGCTGGGGTCGCCGGGCTGGCGGCGCAGTTCGTACAGTTTTACCCCGTGTTCCAGCAGCGCCTTGCGGTACGGCGCATAGCCGCCGTGTACCGCCGGCACGTCGGTGGCCTCCAGCGAGTTGGTCAGCAGGCTCACCGACACCCCGGCGTCGGCATGGCTGGTCAGGTACAGCAGGCCGGTCTCGCCAGGTACGAAGTAGGCCGATACCAGGATCAGCTCATGGTGCACGTCGTTCAGGTCGGGCGCCAACTGCTGGGTCAGCAGCAACCGCGGGTCTGGCTCGGCCTGGGCCAGCACCTTGCTTGGCGCATCCCACAGCGCCTGGTTGTGTGCCCAGATCAACTCGTTGCGCCACGAATCCAGGCGCGGGTGGGTCTTGTAGGCCATCAGGCGGTCGTACAGTGCCTTGCGCTTGACCCTGGCCTCGCTGAGCGAAGCCTCCAGGCGCTCGCGGCTCACACGCAGGTCGTCGGCGTTCGGGGTGCTGAACATGAAGTCGCCAATGGGTCGGCTCAGGGCACTGTTCCAGTACTGGTCGAAGCTGTGCCCCAGCTGTTCGGCCACCGGCCCCACGCCCAGCATGTCGATGTCGGTGAAGTTCAGGTTGGGCTCGGCGTCGAAGTATTCGTCACCCAGGTTGCGCCCGCCGACGATGGCCATGCTGTTGTCCACCAGCCACAGCTTGTTGTGCATGCGCCGGTGCTGCAGCGACAGGTTGAACAGCCTGCCCAGGGCACGGGTCACGCCGGTGCTGCGCCCCAGGTGCAGCGGGTTGAACACGCGAATCTGTACCTTCGGGTGCGCCGCCAGGGTGGCGATGACCTCGTCCAGGCCGTCGCTGGTGGTGTCGTCGAGCAGGATGCGCACGCGCACGCCACGGTCGGCAGCCTGCAGCAGTTCGTGCACCAGCGCGCGGGTGCTGAGCCCGTCATGCACGATGTAGTACTGCAGGTCGATGCTGCTCTGGGCGTTACGGATCAGCTCGGCGCGGGCGTGGAACGCCTCGGTGCTGTTGGGCAGCAGGCGAAAGCCGGACCGCCCCTCATGGGCGCTGGCCTGGCGCTGCACCGAACGGCCAAAGGCCGAGTCGCTGGCGGGCAGGGCCTGGGTCACGGTACGGGGCGTGCTGGAGGTGGCGCACCCGGCAAGGGTGAGCGCCAGCATCAGTAACAGCGCGAAGGCCCTGGGTTTGGTCAAAGGGGCATGTCCTTGAGCAGGAAGGCAGTTGGGGGTTGGACCACGCGGGGCGGCGCAACGTTACCCGCCGCGCTCATCCTCGGCCAGTAGACGAATGGCGGTTTCGCCGACCTTGCGCACGGCCGCTTCGATTTCGGCAGTGGCGCGGGCGGCAAAGTTCATGCGCAGGCAGTTGCGGAACTTGCCCGACGCCGAAAAGATGCTGCCCACCGCAATCTGCACACCTTGCTCAAGTAAAGCCCGGTTCAGGCGCAAGGTGTCGAAACTTTCCGGCAGTTCCACCCACAGCACGAAGCCGCCCTGGGGCCGGCTGGCGCGGGTGCCGGCGGGGAAGTAGCGGCTCACCCAGTCGATCATCTGATCGCGGGCGCGCTGGTACTGGCCGCGCACACGGCGCAGGTGCGGCTGGTAGTGGCCGCCCTCGATGAAGTCGGCAATCGCCAGCTGCGGCTGGGTGGCGGTGTAGCCGGTGCTGATGTACTTCATGTGCATCACCCGCTCCAGGTAGCGCCCCGGCGCCACCCAGCCCACCCGCAGGCCGGGCGCAAGGGTCTTGGAGAACGAGCTGCACAGCAGCACGCGGCCGTCGTCGTCGAACGACTTGATGGTGCGTGGGCGCGGGTAGGTGTAGGCCAGGTCGCCATACACGTCGTCCTCCAGGATCGCCACGTCGAAGCGCTGGGCCAGGGTCAGCAGGGCGCGTTTGCGCGCCTCGGGCATGATGTAGCCCAATGGATTGTTGCAGCTGGGGGTCAGCTGGATCAGCTTGATCGGCCACTGTTCCAGGGCCAGCTCCAGGGCTTCGAGGCTGATGCCGGTGAGCGGGTCGGTGGGGATCTCCAACGCTTTCATGCCCAGGCCCTTGAGGGTCTGCATGGCGCCGTGAAAGCTCGGTGATTCGACCGCGACGATGTCGCCCGGCTGGCACACCGCGCGCACGCTGATCGACAGGGCTTCCTGGCAGCCGGTGGTGATCACCAGGTCTGCCGTGCTCAGGCTGCAGCCCGAATCGAGCATCAGCCGCGCCACCTGCTCGCGCAGGGCTTCGGTGCCGGCGACGGTGTCGTAGTACAGGCCGGGCATGTCCTGGCGCCGGCTCAGCTGCGCCAGGCTGCGCAGCAACGGCTTGAGGGTGGGGCTGCCGACATCGGGCATGCCGCGGCCCAGTTGCACCACGTCCTTGCGCGGCACGCTGCGCACCAGCTCGAACACCTGGTCCCATTGCGAGATATCCACAGGGCGCTGGGCCGGGCGGCTGACGTCGGGCAGGGCGGGTAGTGGGCGATGGTCAGGCACGAAATAGCCGGACTTGGGCCTGGGCGCCGCCAGCCCGTGGTCTTCCAGCACCCGATACGCCTGCTGCACGGTACTCAGGCTCACGCCATGCTCGACGCTCAGGGCCCGCACCGACGGCAGGCGGTCGCCGGGGCGGTAGAGGCCCTGCTCGATGCGTGCGCCAATCAGTTCGGCGAGGTTGACGTAGAGGGTCATGGCGTACTCCTGGGCGGGAAAGCGGCTGGCAACCGGTACAGATTGGGCAAAAATACAGCATTCAGCGCCGTTATCGACACATCTGTATGGAAATAATACCTGGCGGTTGAATCTGTAATGCCTTTCAGCACCCGCGCATCATGGCTGCACGGTTACCCACCCTGGAGGAATGAAACGATGAACGGCGCGAGCGATGCAGGCCTGCCACTGTGCACCAAAGGCGAGGTGGCACGACATGAGGCGCCCGCCAGCCCGAGTCGCTGGGCTGTGATGATGCGGCGGTGGCGTTCACGCCATGCGCTGCTGCAGCTCGATGCCGAGCAGCTGCGCGATATCGGCCTGACCCGCGAACAGGCCGTGAAGGAAGGTCTCAGGCCATTCTGGAGACCCTAGGCCAGTGCCTTGAGGCGGTGCCACAGCATGCCCAGCGCCAACAGCGGCGAGCGCAGGTGCTTGCCGCCAGGGAAGGTGATGTGCGGCACCTGGGCGAACAGGTCGAAGCGCCCGCTCTGCTGGCCGCTGATCGCCTCGCCCAGCAGCCGCCCGGCCAGGTGCGTGGCGTTGAGCCCGTGGCCGGCATAGGCCTGGGCGTAGTAAACGTTGGGCCGGTCGCGCAGGCGGCCGATCTGCGGCAGGCGGTTGGCGCCGATGCCGATCATGCCGCCCCACTGGTATTCGATGCGGGTGTCGGCCAGTTGCGGGAACACCTTGAGCATCTTGGGCCGCATGTAGGCGCCGATGTCCTGCGGATCGCGCCCCGAGTAGTGGCAGGCGCCACCGAACAGCAGGCGCCGGTCGGCCGAGAGGCGATAGTAGTCCACGGTCACCTGCTGGTCGCACACCGCCATGTTCTGCGGCAGCAACTCGTTGGCCAGGGCTTCGCTCAGCGGTTCGGTGGCGATGATGTAGCTGCCGGCCGGCAGCACCTTGCCACTGAGCTCGCGGTCCAGGTCGTTGATGTAGGCATTGCAGCACAGCACCAGCGTGTTCGCCCGCACCGAGCCCTTGGCGGTGTGCACATGCACCTGCGGGCCGTGCTCGATGCGGGTGACACGGGAATGCTCGAACACCTGCACGCCCAGCTGGCGCGCGGCCTCGGCCTCGCCCAGCGCCAGGTTCAGCGGGTGCAGGTGCCCCGAGCCCATGTCCACCAGGCCGCCGGCGTAGCGACGCGAGCCGACCACCGTGTGCATCTGGTCGGGCTGCACCAGGCGCAGCTCATGGGTGTAGCCCAGTCCGCGCAGCTCGTCGATCTCTTCGCTGAAGCCCTCGAATTCCCGTGGCTTGTTGGCCAGGTCGCAGTAGCCCCAGGTCAGGTCGCAGTCGATGGCATGGCGTTCGATGCGCTGGCGCACGATGTCCACTGCTTCCAGGCCCATCAGTTTGAGGCTGCGCACTCCCTCGCTGCCGATCACCGGGGTGAACTGGTCCAGGCCGTGTCCGACCCCGCGAATCAGCTGCCCGCCATTGCGTCCACTGGCGCCCCAACCGATCTTGTGCGCTTCGAGCAGCACCACGCTCAGGCCGCGTTCGGCCAGTTCGATGGCGGTATTGAGGCCCGAAAAGCCGCCGCCCACCACGCACACATCACAGTTCAGCTCGCCTTGCAGGGGCGGGTACGCCGGTTGCCCGGCGCTGTGGGCAGCGTAGTAGGAAGTGGTATGCACGTTTGAAGGATCCTGGTAGGGCTGTGTGGAAAATTTGACACAGCATAGGCGGTGCTTTGATCGGCAGGCAACCGTGGGGCAAAATGGCGCTTCAGCCTTTCCCGCCACGAGTCTGCCATGAGTTGCAACAGTCACAAGATCCGCTTCCTGCGTGAGCAGATCCCGTCGTTCGCCTGCGTGCCGGGCTGCCAC
Source organism: Pseudomonas sp. MF6396 (assembly GCF_002018915.1). Lineage (NCBI taxonomy): Bacteria > Pseudomonadati > Pseudomonadota > Gammaproteobacteria > Pseudomonadales > Pseudomonadaceae > Pseudomonas > Pseudomonas sp. MF6396. The sequence goes on from NZ_MVOK01000012.1 coordinate 6,701, forward strand.
GATTGCTGCGGCCCGGTGACCACCTCCAGCGAGGAAATGGCGCGCCTGCCACGCAAGAGCGCGGCCGAGCAACAGGCCGCGCTGGATGAGCTCAACTGTGTGCACCTGGGCCCCGAGGGCTGCACGGTGTACGAGGAGCGGCCGCTGATCTGCCGCCTGTTCGGCACCACCCCGCGCCTGCCGTGCCCCAATGGTCGCGGCCCTGCCGAGATGATCGACCCGCAGGCCGAGCGCCTGGTGCACCAGTACATCGCCAGCACCCGCCAGGTGCTGGTGTAAGGCTCAGTCCGGAATCGGCAGGTTGAGGCTTTCCTTCACCTCTTCCATCACGATGTAGCTCTTGGATTCGCGCACGTGCGGCAGCTTGAGCAGGATGTCGCCCAGCAGCTTGCGGTACGAGGCCATCTCCGAAATGCGGGCCTTCACCAGGTAGTCGAAATCGCCCGATACCAGGTGGCATTCCAATACGTGGGGCAGCTTGAGCACCGCGCGGCGAAACTCCTCGAAAGTGTCCCCCGACTTGTAGTCCAGGCTGATCTCGACGAACACCAGCAGGCTGCCCTTGAGGTGCTGCGGGTTGAGCCGGGCGTTGTAGCCCATGATGATGCCTTCGCGCTCCAGACGCCGGACCCGCTCGGTGCACGGGGTGGTCGACAGGCCGACCTTCTCGCCCAGTTCGGTGAACGAGATGCGCCCGTCGGTCTGCAGGATGCGCAGGATGTTGCGGTCGATCTTGTCCAGTTCACGTTTGCTTTGATGCTGGGTTCTCATAGTGGATGCCCCTCCGTAAAAGCCGACCCTGCCGAGAATTCTCGCCAAATATAGGCTTTTATATAGTGAAAAGCACTGCCTCTACCTTCCTATACTGCGCCCATCCATGCCTTAAACAACAAATGTGTGCGGTACGCCGCCTCGAGGGATAACAACATGCGCGTTCTGGTACTTGGTAGCGGCGTCATCGGGACCGCCAGTGCCTACTATCTGGCTCGTCAGGGGTTTGAAGTGGTGGTGGTCGATCGCCAGCCGGCGGTGGCCATGGAAACCAGCTTCGCCAACGCTGGCCAGGTATCGCCGGGTTATGCCTCGCCCTGGGCTGCACCCGGTGTGCCGCTCAAGGCCATCAAGTGGCTGCTCGAGCGCCACGCCCCGCTGGCCATCAAGGCCACCGCCGACATCGACCAGTACCTGTGGATGGCGCAGATGCTGCGCAACTGCACGGCCAACCGCTATGCGGTGAACAAGGAGCGCATGGTGCGCCTGTCCGAGTACAGCCGCGACTGCCTCGACGAGCTGCGTGCCGAAACCGGCATTGCCTACGAAGGCCGCACCCTGGGCACCACCCAGTTGTTCCGCACCCAGGCGCAACTGGACAACGCGGCCAAGGATATCGCCGTGCTGGAACAGTCCGGTGTGCCCTACGAGCTGCTCGACCGCGACGGCATTGCCCGCGTGGAGCCTGCCCTGGCCAATGTCACCGACATCCTCGCCGGTGCCCTGCGCCTGCCCAACGACCAGACCGGCGACTGCCAGCTGTTCACCACGCGCCTGGCCGAAATGGCGCGCGACCTGGGCGTGGAATTCCGCTTCGGGCAGAACATCGAGCGCCTCGATCACGCGGGCGACCGGGTCAACGGCGTATGGATCGACGGCAAGCTGGAAACCGCCGATCGCTACGTGCTGGCCCTGGGCAGCTACTCGCCGCAACTGCTCAAGCCGCTGGGCATCAAGGCCCCGGTGTACCCGCTCAAGGGCTACTCGCTGACCGTGCCGATCACCGACCCGGCCATGGCCCCGACCTCGACGATTCTCGACGAGACCTACAAGGTCGCGATCACCCGCTTCGACAACCGCATCCGCGTCGGCGGCATGGCCGAGATCGCCGGTTTCGACCTGTCGCTCAACCCGCGTCGGCGCGAAACGCTGGAGATGATTGTCAACGACCTTTATCCTCGCGGCGGCGACCTGAGCCAGGCCAGCTTCTGGACCGGCCTGCGCCCGACCACCCCCGACGGCACGCCGATCGTGGGCGCCACGGCGTTTCGCAACCTGTTCCTGAACACCGGCCACGGCACCCTCGGCTGGACCATGGCGTGCGGTTCGGGTCGCCTGCTGGCCGACCTGATGGCGCGCAAGAAGCCGCAGATCAGCGCCGAAGGCCTCGACATTTCCCGCTACAGCAACAGTCAGGAGACTGCAAAGCATGTCAATCCAGCGCCAGCTCACCAATGAGCGCATGAGCCAGATCGTTACCCACAACGGCACCGTCTACCTGTCGGGCCAGGTGGGTAATGACCTGAACGGCGACGTCGGCCAGCAGACCCGCGAGGTGCTGGCCAACATCGAGCGGCTGCTGGACCTGGCCGGTACCGACAAGAGCCGCGTGCTGTCGGCGACCATCTACCTCAGCGACATCGACACCCAGTTCCAGGCCATGAACACGGTGTGGGACCAGTGGATAGCCAAAGGCAATGCCCCGGCCCGCGCCACCGTTCAGGCCCGGCTGTGCAATCCGCAGATGCTGGTCGAGATCTCGATCGTCGCCGCCCTGCCGTAATCCGTTACCCAACTCACCCGACTGCCAGAAGGCTGCCGTCATGCGTCCCGCCCGTGCCCTGATCGATCTCCAAGCGCTGCGCCACAACTATCAACTCGCCCGCGAACTGACCGGCGCCAAGGCGCTGGCCGTGATCAAGGCCGACGCCTACGGGCACGGCGCGGTGCGCTGCGCCCAGGCGCTGGAGGGCGAGGCCGACGGGTTCGCCGTGGCTTGCATCGAAGAGGCGCTGGAGCTGCGTGCTGCCGGCATCAAGGCCCCGGTGCTGCTGCTCGAGGGCATTTTCGAAGCCAGCGAGCTGCCCCTGATTGCCGAGCAGGACCTGTGGTGCGTGGTGCATTCGCTGTGGCAGCTCGAAGCCATCGAACAGGCAGGCCTGACCCGCCCGATCACCGTGTGGCTCAAGCTCGACACCGGCATGCACCGCGTCGGCCTGCACCCCAAGGACTACCACGGCGCCTACCAACGTCTGCTGGCCAGCGGCAAGGTGACGCGCATCGTGCTGATGAGCCACTTCGCCCGTGCCGACGAACTCGACAGCACGGCCAGCAGCGAGCAGGTGGCGGTGTTCGAAGCCGCGCGCCAGGGCCTGAGTGCCGAGGTCAGCCTGCGCAACTCGCCGGCCGTGCTGGGCTGGCCGCAGGTGCCCAGCGACTGGGTGCGTCCGGGCATCATGCTGTATGGCGCCACGCCCTTCGAGGTGCCGCAGGCCCAGGCTCAGCGCCTGCAGCCGGTGATGACCCTGGAATCCAAAGTGATCTGCGTGCGCGAACTGCCGGCCGGCGAGCCGGTGGGCTACGGTGCGAAATTCATCAGCCCGCGCCCCACCCGCGTGGGTGTGGTCGCCATGGGCTATGCCGACGGCTACCCGCGCCTGGCACCCACCGGTACCCCGGTGCTGGTGGCCGGCAAGCGCAGCCAGCTGATTGGCCGCGTGTCGATGGACATGTTGTGCATCGACCTCACCGATGTGCCCGAGGCCGGGCTGGGCAGCCCGGTGGAGTTGTGGGGCAAGCACGTGCTGGCCAGCGACGTGGCGATCCAGGCGGGCACCATCCCGTATCAGATCTTCTGCAACCTGCGTCGGGTGCCGATGGTGTACAGCGGCAATTGAGGCGCCAAAGCGGACGGGCTGCGGGTCGAAGTGTTGTAAATACTGAACGCTGTTGCGATGATACCGTTCAATTTCGACCCCACGTGTTCGTTTAGGAGGGCCCAGGCCTTGGACGTCGGTGAACGACTGCAAGCCATTCGCAAGCTCAAAGGCCTGTCTCAACGCGAGCTGGCCAAGCGGGCGGGCGTGACCAACAGCACCATCTCGATGATCGAGAAGAACAGCGTGAGCCCTTCGATCAGCTCGCTGCGCAAGGTGCTGGGCGGTATTCCGATGTCGATGGTGGAGTTCTTTTCCGAAGAGCTGCAGCCCGAGAACCCGACCCAGATCGTGTACAAGGCCAACGAACTGATCGATATATCCGACGGCGCAGTCACCATGAAGCTGGTCGGCAAGGCCCACGCCAGCCGCGCCATTGCCTTTCTAAACGAGATCTACCCGCCCGGTGCCGACACCGGCGAAGAGATGCTCACCCACGACGGCGAAGAGACCGGCATCCTGCTCGAAGGGCGCCTGGAGCTGGTGGTGGGGCTTGAAACCTTCATCCTCGAGGCGGGCGACAGCTACTATTTCGAGAGCACCAAGCCGCATCGATTCCGCAATCCCTACGATGAGCCGGCCCGGCTGATCAGTGCCGCCACCCCGGCCAACTTCTGAGCCCACGCGCGTCGCCAATGCGCGGCGGATTGTCGCGGCTAAACCCCTTTGGTCTTTAGGGTTGTTTCGGTGAGGCGGGGTTCCCGCTATACTTGCGCGGCCTGCGAAACCGTGGCCGCGGGCGTGACTAGCCACCATGAGGGTGTACGCGTGAATCTAATCAAGACAATGCTGGCCGTACCAGCAGCCGTAGTAGCCCTATGGGCCGTCAACGCCCAGGCTGTGACCAATGACGACATCGCCAAGCGGCTGGAGCCGGTCGGTCAGGTGTGTGTACAAGGGCAGGAATGCAAGGGCATGGAAGTGGCCGCCACTGCCGGCGGTGGCGGTGCCAAGACCCCGGATGAAGTCATCGCCAAGCACTGCAACGCGTGCCATGGCAGCGGTCTGCTGGGCGCACCGAAGATCGGCGATACCGCCGCCTGGAAAGAGCGCGCCGACCATCAGGGCGGCCTGGACGGCATCCTGGCCAAGGCCATCACCGGCATCAACGCCATGCCGCCAAAAGGCACCTGTGCCGACTGCTCGGATGACGACCTCAAGGCCGCCATCGAGAAGATGTCCGGCCTCAAGTAAGCCCGACGCTGCAGCTACAAGGCCCGCCACGTGCGGGCTTTGTCGTTTCTGACGCTGGCCATTGCAGCAAACGCGGGGCATGCTCGGTCCAACCCTGGAATCACGGATGCCTAGGAGGCCGAGATGGCGCACCGCTGTTCGATCGAGATCGCCGTGGACGAAGTGCTGGCGCGTTTGCCGGCGCACATCCACATGGGCCTGCCACTGGGCCTGGGCAAGCCCAACCGCTTCGTCAATGCGCTGTATGCACGGGTGCGTGAGCTGCCCGAGCGGCAACTGACCATCTACACCGCACTGAGCCTGGGCCGCCCGGACCTGGGTGACGGCCTGCAGCGGCGCTTTCTCGAACCCTTCGTGGAGCGCGTGTTCGCCGACTACCCCGAACTGGACTACCTGCAGGACCTGCGCCGCGACCGGTTGCCGGCCAACATCCGCGTCGAGCAGTTCTTCATGCAGCCGGGCAGCATGCTGCACAGCCACATGGCCCAGCAGGACTACGTCAGCAGCAACTACAGTCATGCGGCCCGCGACATCAATGCCAAGGGCCTGAACCTGGTGGCGCAGATCGTTGCCGCCCACCCCGAGCGCCCCGGGCACCTGAGCCTGAGCTGCAACCCCGACATCACCCTCGACCTGCTGCCGATGATCGCGCGCCGGCGTGCAGCCGGCGAAACCATCCTGATGCTGGGGCACGTGCACGACGAGCTGCCCTACATGCCGGGCGACAGCGAACTGGCGCAGGACGATTTCGACCTGTTGATCGACGCCCCGGAAACCACTCGGCTGTTCTCCACGCCGAACATGCCCGTCACCACCCAGGACCACTTCATCGGCGTGCACGCCAGCACCCTGGTGCGCGACGGCGGCACCTTGCAGATCGGCATCGGCGCCATGGGCGATGCGCTGGCCGCCGCGTTGCTGGCGCGCCAGGGGGACGCGCCGGAGTACCAGGCGCTGCTCGCCGACCTCGACCTGGCGCCCTGGCAGGTGCTGATCGAGCGTGAAGGCGGCACTGCGCCGTTTGCCCAGGGCCTGTATGGCTGCAGCGAGATGTTCGTGAACGGATTGCTCGCGCTGGCGGAGGCGGGCGTGGTGCGCCGGCCGGTGGCCGACGGGGTGCTGGTGCATGGCGGTTTCTTCCTCGGGCCGCAGGCGTTCTACCAGCGCCTGCGCGAGATGCCGCTGGCGCAGCGCAAAGCCTTTGCCATGCACGCGATCAGCTTCATCAACGAGCTGTACGGCGACGAGGCGCTCAAGCGCGAACAGCGCCGCGATGCACGCTTCATCAACACCGTATTCACCATGACCCTGATGGGAGCGGGGGTGGCCGACCAGCTCGAGGACGGTCGCGTACTGAGCGGGGTGGGCGGGCAGTACAACTTCGTCGCCCAGGCCCATGCGCTGGAAGGCGGGCGTTCCATCCTGCTGCTGCGCAGCTGGCGCGAAGCCGGCGGGGAGGTCAGTTCCAACCTGCTGTGGACCTACGGGCACTGCACCATCCCGCGGCATCTGCGCGATATCGTGGTGACCGAGTACGGCATTGCCGACCTGCGCGGGCAGACCGACGCCGAGGTGATTGCGCGGTTGCTGGCGATCAGCGATTCGCGGTTCCAGCCCGGGCTGATGGAGCAGGCGAAAAAGGCCGGCAAGCTGGCGCAGGATTTCGAGCTGGATGCGCGCTTCACGCAGAACACGCCGCAGCGGCTGGAGGCATTGCGTGGGCGGCATGCGCGGTTGTTTGCCGAGTATCCGCTGGGCAGCGATTTCACCGCTGAAGAGAAGGACCTGCTGCGCGCGCTGAACTGGCTCAAGAGCAAGTTCAAGTTGAGCGAGGCGCTGGAGCTGGGCAAGGCGGCACTGGATGCGCCGGGGCCGGAGCGGTATCCCGAGCATCTGCGGCGCATGGGCCTGAGCGAGCCGGACGGGCTGAAGGAGGACCTGTACCAGCGGTTGCTGCTGGCGGCTTTGCAAACTACCGCGTAGAACGCTTTCGCCGGCAAGGCCGGCTCCTGCAGGCGGTGGAGCACCTGTAGGAGCCAGCCTTGCTGGCGAAGAGGTCGGTAAGCCTTACTCGATAAAGCTGACCACACCACCGTCCAGCGACTTCACCCGGGCCAGCGACTCGACGCGATAGCCCTGGCTGTCCAGCTCGGCACGCCCGCCCTGGAACGACTTCTCGATCACGATGCCCAGCCCGGCCACGGTTGCGCCGGCCTGCTTGATGATCGAGATCAGCGCCTGCGACGCCTTGCCGTTGGCCAGGAAGTCGTCGATCACCAGCACGCGGTCGCTGCTGTTGAGGTGACGCGGCGAAATCGCCACGGTGTTCTCGGTCTGCTTGGTGAACGAGTACACCGAAGCCACCAGCAGGTTCTCGGTCAGGGTCAGCGACTGGTGCTGGCGGGCGAAGATCACCGGCACGCCCAGCTTCAAACCGGTCATCACCGCCGGGGCAATCCCCGAGGCCTCGATGGTGACGATCTTGGTCACGCCCGCATCGGCGAACAGACGGGCGAACTCGTCGCCAATCAGTTGCATCAGCGCAGGGTCGATCTGATGGTTGAGAAACGCATCGACTTTGAGAACCTGATCGGAAAGCACGATGCCTTCTTCGCGAATCTTCTGGTGCAGTGCTTCCACTGGTGTAATTCCTCGATGTAGCCAAAAGGCCCCGGCAACAAGCCAGGGCAAAGGTGGATTATCTATCGTTTGAGCATGGCGCGGATATCGGCCAGGGCCGTATTGCCACGCACGGCTTTGACTTCCGTGGGTGTATCGTCCAGGCCTTCCCAGGCCAGGTCGTCATCGGGCAATTCATCGAGGAAGCGGCTTGGCGCGCAATCGATGATCTCGCCGTACTGCTTGCGCTTGGCGGCAAAGGTGAAGGCCAGGGTCTGGCGTGCGCGGGTGATGCCCACGTAGGCCAGGCGCCGCTCCTCCTCGATGGTGTCGGCCTCGATGCTGGAGCGGTGCGGGAGGATTTCCTCTTCCATGCCCATGATGAACACGTAGGGAAACTCCAGGCCCTTGGAGGCATGCAGCGTCATCATCTGCACGCCCTCGGCGCCTTCTTCCTCTTCCTGCTGGCGTTCGAGCATGTCGCGCAACACCAGCTTGCCGATGGCTTCCTCGATGGTCATGCCGCCTTCCTCGTCCTTCTCGAGGGTGTTTTTCAACGCCTCGATCAGGAACCAGACGTTGCCCATGCGAAAGTCCGCGGCCTTGTCACTGGAACTGTTGGTACGGATCCAGTTCTCGTAGTCGATGTCGGTCACCATGCTGCGCAGCGCGGCGATCGGGTCTTCCAGCGCGACCTGCTCGCGCACCTTGTCCATCCAGCGCTTGAAGCGCTGCAGGCGATCGGTGAAGCGGCTGTCCAGGTGCTCGCCCAGGCCCAGCTCCTCGCTGGCGGCATACATCGACACCTTGCGCTCGGTGGCGTAGTTGCCGAGTTTTTCCAGGGTGGTGGAGCCGATTTCGCGGCGCGGCACGTTGATCACGCGCAGGTAGGCGTTGTCGTCGTCCGGGTTCACCAGCAGGCGGAAGTAGGCCATCAGGTCTTTTACTTCCTGGCGGCCGAAGAAACTGTTGCCGCCCGACAGGCGGTAGGGGATCTGGTGGTGCTGCAGCTTCAGCTCGATCAGCTTGGCCTGGTAGTTGCCGCGGTAGAGGATGGCGAAGTCGCTGTACGGGCGGTCGGTACGCAGGTGCAGGCTGAGGATCTCCATGGCCACGCGCTCGGCCTCGGCTTCCTCGTTCTTGCAGCGGATCACGCGGATCTCGTCGCCGTGGCCCATCTCGCTCCACAGCTGCTTCTCGAAGGCGTGGGGGTTGTTGGAGATCAGCACGTTGGCGCAGCGCAGGATGCGGCTGGTGGAGCGGTAGTTCTGCTCCAGCATCACCACCTTCAGGGACGGGTAGTCGTCCTTGAGCAGCATCAGGTTTTCAGGGCGCGCGCCGCGCCAGGCATAGATCGACTGGTCGTCGTCGCCCACCACGGTGAACTGGTTGCGCGTACCGATCAGCATCTTCACCAGCAGGTACTGGCTGGCGTTGGTGTCCTGGTATTCGTCCACCAACAGGTAGCGCACCTTGTTCTGCCACTTCTGCAGAATGTCGGGGTGGTCCTGGAACAGCTTGACCGGCAGCAGGATCAAGTCGTCGAAGTCGACCGCGTTGAACGCCTTGAGCGTGCGCTGATAGTGCGCATACACGATGGCGGCGGTCTGCTCCTTGGGGTTGCGCGCGTTCTCCAGGGCCTCGGGCGGCAGGATCAGGTCGTTCTTCCAGGCGCCGATCATGTTCTTGATCTCGTCGACGCCATCGTCCCCGGAGTATTCCTTCTGCATGATGTCGGTCATCAGGGCCTTGACGTCGGTTTCGTCGAAAATCGAGAAACCCGGCTTGAAGCCCAGCCGTTCATGCTCCTTGCGAATGATGTTCAGGCCAAGGTTGTGGAAGGTCGATACCGTCAGGCCGCGCCCCTCGCCGCCGCGCAGCAGGGTGCCCACGCGCTCCTTCATCTCGCGCGCCGCCTTGTTGGTGAAGGTCATGGCCACGATGTACTGGGCACGGATGCCGCAGTTCTGGATCAGGTGGGCGATCTTGCGCGTGATCACGCTGGTCTTGCCGGAGCCAGCACCGGCGAGCACCAAAAGAGGGCCGCCGACGTAGCTCACGGCTTCCTGTTGCCGGGGGTTGAGTCGGGACATGACGTTAACCGGGGGTCGCTGAAAAATAGCCGGGCATTTTAGCAGGCGCAGAGCAATTGTGCCGCGACCGTCTGACAGTGTGACGTACCACGCGATCTTAATTTGCCGCTTTTGATACTTTCCCGCAGGATGCGTGGCGAAATACCGCGGGATCAGGACGAAGGAATGTCGTGAGTTAAAGTGAAAACCATTTACATTTGATGGTTCAGGATCGAGCATCCCGCCCACATCGTCATTGACCGCGTTCTCGTGCTAAGGAGCCAGCTTGTCTACGCTTGTCGAACCGTTGCGTCTGCTTCTGCTGGCGGACGGGCCGCACTGGGCCGTTGCCCTTGGTGAATGCCTGCTGCCGCTGGGCGGTGGCGCGGTGCTGGTGACCGCACCCGGCTGGGACGCGGTCGACAGCCTGTTCGCCCGCGACCGCAACGCGCTGGTGCTGGCCACCCCGGGCTTGCAGCCGGCGCCGGGGCGTTGCGACCTGCCCATGGTGCTGCTGCTGGAGCAGGAGCCGCCCGAGGCGCCGCCGGGGGTGAGCGACTGGCTGGTGTTCGAGCAGTTGAGCGGCGACATGCTGCGCCGCTGCCTGCGCCATGTGCGCGAGCGAGGTGTGCTCGAAGCCACCCTGCAGCGCCTGGCCGAGCAGGACCCGCTGACCGGCATTGCCAACCGCCAGGGTTTCCAGACCCTGCTGGCCGCGCGCCTGGCCGAAAACGACGGGCGCGGTGTGGCCCTCGGGCACCTGGACCTGGACAACTTCCGCCACGCCAACGATGCCCTCGGCCACCAGGCCGGTGACCGCCTGATCCTGCAGGTGGTCAGCCGGCTCAAGCGCCAGCTCGAGGCAGGCGATCAGGTGGCGCGCCTGGGCAGCGACGAGTTCGCCCTGCTGATCGACACCCGGCGCGAGCCGCAGCGTGCCGAGTGGATGGCCGAGCGCATCACCGAGGCCCTGGCCGAACCCTACTGGATCGACGGCGAAAGCCTGCTGCTGGGGTGCAGCCTGGGCGTGGCGCATGCCCGTGCGCAGGCTGGTGCCGACCCGCTGATGTGGCACGCGCACATCGCCATGCAGCAGGCCAAGAGCACCCAGGGCTGCACCTTTCACATCTTCAACGAGCGCATCAACCGCAACGCACGCAGCCTGGCCGACCTGGAAAGCGAGCTGCGCCGAGGCCTGCGCCGCGACGAACTGGAACTGCACTACCAGCCACGCCTGGACCTGAGCGACGGGCGCATCGTCGGCCTGGAGGCACTGGTGCGCTGGCGCCACAGCGAGCGTGGCCTGCTGCCACCGAGCGAGTTCGTGCCGCTGGCCGAGCAGAGCGGGCTGATCGTGCCGCTGGGGTACTGGGTGATCTCGCGTGCCCTGCGCGACATGCAGGCACTGCGCGAGCAGGGGCTGGCGCCATTGCACATGGCGGTCAACCTGTCATTTCGCCAGTTTCAGGACAGCCAACTGCTGGCAACGCTGGGGCGGTTGATCGTCGAGCACGGTGTGGATGCGGGTTGGCTGGAGTTCGAGCTGACCGAGACCGCAGTGATGCGGCGCAACGACCTGGTCAAGCAGACGATGGACGCGCTGGGACGCTTGGGGGTGCGGTTTTCGCTGGATGACTTCGGCACCGGCTTTTCGTCGTTCGTGCACCTGAACAGCCTGCCGATCGCCCTGCTCAAGGTCGACCGCAGCTTTGTCGGTGGCATGGAGCAGCGCGAAGAGAACCGCAAGCTGGTGCACGCCATGATCAACCTTGCGCACAACCTCAACCTGGAGGTGGTGGCCGAGGGCGTGGAGACTGAGGAACAGCTGGCGTTGCTGCGCAGCTTTGGCTGCGACCAGGTGCAGGGCTTTCTGATCAGCCGGCCGTTGCCGATCGAGCAACTGGTCGAGTATCTGGTGCAGGGGGCGGGGCAGGGCGCAGTGGCGCTGTAGCCCCCGTCGCCGGCATGCGCGAAACAGGTAGGAGCCGGCCTTGACGGCGAACAGGCCCTCAAGGTTGTACAGAAACCTGTGCCATCTGCGAACTGCCCAGCAACCGCCGCATCCGCCACTCGAACGCCACCGTCAGCCCGATTGCCGCACACGCCAACCCCAGCGCCAGCCCCCACCACACGCCTACCGCGCCGCCGCCCATGGGAAACGCGAACACCCACGCCGCCGGTGCGCCGATCAGCCAGTACCCGGCCAACCCCACCAGGAACGTGGTCTTGGCGTCCTTGAGCCCGCGAATCGAGCCCATCGCGATGGTCTGAATACCGTCGAACAGCTCGAACCACGCCGCCACCATCAACAGGCTCACCGCCACCCGGATCACATCGGCGAAGGCCGGGTCCTGGCGGTCCAGAAACAGCCCCACCAGCGCCTCGGGCATCAGCCAGAACAGCAGCGAGAAACCGAGCATCATCGCCGCGCCAAAACCGATGCCCACGCGCCCGGCCTGACGCGCCGCCAGCAGGCGGTCGGCGCCGTAATGCAGGCCCACACGCATGGTCACCGCGTATGACAGGCCCGCCGGGATCATGAACGCGGTCGAGACGATCTGCAGGGCGATCTGGTGCGCGCCCAGGTCGGTGGTGCCCATGGTGCCGATGCACAGCGCTGCGAAGACAAACAGCCCGACCTCCACGGTGTAGGTGCCACCAATCGGCAGGCCCAGGCGCCACAGCTCGCGCAACGCCGGCAGGTGCGGGCGGCTCAGGCCCTGGCGTATCGGGAAGTCCGCGTAGGCCGGATGGCGGCGGATGTACAGCGCCAGTGCGATGGCCATGGCATTGGCCACCAGCGCGGTCACCAGGCCGATGCCCATCAGGCCCAGCTTCGGCAGGCCGAACATGCCTTCGATCAAGGCGTAGTTGAGCAGGAAATTGACCACGGTGCCGACCAGGCTGATCACCATCACCGGCGTCGAACGCCCCAGTGCACTGGTGAACCCGCGCAACGCCATGAAGCTCAGGTAGCCGGGCAGGGCCAGCGGCAGCACCAGCAGGAACTGGCTGGCAAAAGCCACGTTGCCCGGTGTCTGGCCCAGCATCAGCAGCACCGGCGACAGGTTCCACAGTACCAGCGCGGCGACGATGGCCATGCCCCAGGCCAGCCATAGCCCGGCCTGGGTCAGGCGCGTGGCACCGGGGTTGTCGCCCGCACCCTGGCGAATTGCGACCAGGGTACCGACGGCGGCAATCACTCCCAGGCAGAAGATCGACACGAAGGAATAGCTGGCCGCGCCCAGCCCGCCACCAGCCAGGGCCTCGGGGCTGATTTTGGCCATCATCAGGGTGTCGGTGAGCAGCATCAGCATGTGCGCCAACTGCGAGGCGATCAGCGGCCCGGCCAGCCGTAGCAATGCCTTGAGTTCGGTAACGGGCGCAGCCTGCATGATGCAGCTCCTGAAAAGGGAAGGGTAAGCCGTGGATTCTCGGCCTTTGCGGGCCATTGCACAAAAGGATAAAAACGATCATTGGCATGATTAAAACTCATGTGAGTATGATCCGTGCCAACCCGTATTTCATTGCTGGAGCACGCCCGCATGTCACGCCGTTTACCGCCTCTCTACGCCTTGCGGGCGTTCGAGGCCGCTGCCAGGCACAGTTCGTTCACCCGTGCCGCCGATGAGTTATCGATAACCCAGAGTGCGGTCAGCCGGCACATCCGCACGCTGGAGGAGCACTTCGCCTGCCGGCTGTTTCTGCGCAATGGCCGCACCCTGCAGTTGAGCGAGGCGGCGCGCCTGCTGTTGCCCGGTGTGCGCGAGGGTTTCGCCGCACTTGAGCGTGCCTGCAACACCCTGCACAGCGAAGATGGGGTGATCCGCATGAAGGCCCCTTCGACCCTGACCATGCGCTGGCTGCTGGCGCGCCTGAGCCGTTTTCGCCACTTGCAGCCGGGCAACGAGGTGCAGCTCACCAGTGCCTGGATGGACGTCGACCATGTGGATTTCAACCATGAACCCTTCGATTGCGCAGTGCTGTTGGGCGACGGGCATTTTCCGCCGGACTGGGAAGTCAGCCCGCTGTTCCCTGAACTACTGATACCGGTGGGTGCGCCCGCGCTGCTTGATCAGACGCCCTGGGACGTGGAGCAGTTGAAGGCCTGCGAACTGCTGCATCCCACGCCCGACAAGCGCGACTGGCGCAGCTGGCTGGCGCAGATGGGGCTGACCGAACAGGTCTCGCTCAAGGGCGGCCAGGTGTTCGATACCCTCGAGCTGGGCATGATCGCTGCCGCGCGAGGGTATGGTGTGTCGATGGGGGACTTGCTGATGGTGGCCGAGGATGTCGCCCAGCGGCGCCTGAGCCTGCCCTGGCCGACGGCGGTGGCCAGCGGCCTGAATTACTACCTGGTGTGGCCACGCACGCGTCCCGGTGGCGAGCGTCTGCGCCGGCTCAGCGACTTCCTGCAGGGCGAGGCCCGTGCGATGGACCTGCCCAAGGTGCAGATACTGGGGGCAAATGAGCCCAACATCGGCGATTGAACGTTTGCGCAGAATATCCCTGTGATGCACTCAAGTAATCGATGACGCCGCCGAATCAGTGGGGTCGAGAGCCGCAACCAGAATGGCTCACTTCCCCATGCCGACGGTGCAGCGTGATCAGGATGATCCGGCCCCCATTGCCAGGAGCTTCCATGTCCCAACCCCGTGCCCGAATTGCCTCGCAACTCGGTATTGCCCTGGCCGCCGTGCTGGCGGTCGTCATTACCGGCAGTACGCTGTTTGCCCTGCGCTCGCTCGACAGCGCCAACCTGATCACCCGCCAGGAACACCTGGCCAGCGAGGCGCGGCTGCTCGCCGACCAGCTCGACACGTTCCACAGCACCTTGCGCGAGAGTACCCAGCGCCTCAGTGGCCTGTTCGAAAAACGCTTTGCCGGCGGGCTGCGGCTTGCCTCCGACCAGTCACTCAGCGTGGCTGGAGTGGCCACGCCGGCGCTGTACCTGGCGGACCATGCGCTGAACAACGATTTTCGCGAGGTTGACGACTTTCGCCAGATGACGGCGGGTGTTGCCACCGTGTTCGTGCGCAGCGGTGAGGACTTCATTCGTATCAGCACATCGCTGACCAAGCAGGACGGCAGCCGCGCCATCGGCACTCAGCTCGATCACCAGCACCCGGCCTACGCGCGGCTGATGGCCGGGCAGCCCTACGTGGGGCGTGCCGTGCTGTTCGAGCGCTCGTACATGACCCAGTACACACCGGTGCGTGACGTGTCGGGTCGGGTCATCGCGGTCCTGTTCGTCGGCTTCGACTATACCGACGCGCAGAACGCCCAGTTCGACAACCTCCGGCGCTTCCGTATCGGCCAGACGGGTTCGCTGGCGCTGCTGGACGAACAGCAACACTGGTTGGTGGCGCCGGCAGGTGTCAGCGACACGGCACTGGCTGCCCACCAACTGGGCGGGTTTGCCGCGCATGCAGGGGAAGGGCGCTTCTGGAACGATGGGGTCGAAACCCTCTACAGCGTGGCCATGCCCTTTGCCGACGGCCCGTGGACAGTACTGGCAAGCATGCCCAAGGCCGAGATTCGTGCCGTGACCTGGAGCGTGGGCGCAAGGTTGGCCATTGGCAGCCTGCTGGCCATGATGCTGGCGGTGGGCGCCACCCTGTGGCTGCTGCGCCGCAAGCTGCGGCCGCTGGCCGACCTGGTGCGTCAGGCCCAGGCCCTGGGCGCGGGCGACCTGAGTGCCCGCCTGGCGGTGGCCAGCCACGACGAAATCGGCCAACTGGCGCGCAGTTTCAATCAGATGAGCGAAGCGCTGGCGAGCACTGTGCTGCACATTCGTGATGCCTCGCAGCAGGTCAGCCAGCGTGCTCAGGCGCTGGCGGGGCTGTCGTCGGGTGCTTGCGAGGGCATGGAGCAGCAGTCGGGCGAAATCACCAGCATGGCCGGTGCAGTCGAGGAGTTCAGCGCCACCTCCCTGAACATCGCTGACAACATGGGCAGCACCGAACGCATGGCCCAGGACAACGCGCAGCAGACGCGCATTGGCCGTGCATCGATGGACGAAGCGTCCACCTCGTTGCAGCAGATCGCGCAGGCGCTGGGCAGCACCGCGACAGTGATCGATACCCTTGGGGTGCGCTCGAAGGAGATTGGCGGCATTGTCGGCACCATCACCTCGATTGCCGAGCGGACCAACCTGCTGGCGCTGAACGCGGCCATCGAGGCGGCACGGGCGGGCGAGCAGGGGCGCGGGTTCGCCGTGGTGGCGGACGAGGTGCGCAACCTGGCGGCGCGCACCCGCGAAGCCACCGACGAGATCTCCGGCATGATCGCCAGCATTCAGCAGGAGACCGGCAACGCCATCAGCACCATGGAGCAGGGCAACCGCTTGATGGAGGACGGCTTGCAACGCAATGCCAAGGTCGCCGAGGCCTTGGCGCGCATCGACGAGCAGAGCCGGGCGGCGGGGCAGCAGTTTGCCGCGATCACCACCGCGACTCAGGAGCAGAGCAGCACGGCGACGTTGCTGAGCAGCAACTTGCAGAGTATTGCGCTGGCCAACAGCGAGCAGCGCGAGGTGGCAGCCAACCTGGCGGCTACGGCGCGGGAGCTGGAGGGCTTGGCGGGGCAACTGCGGGCAGAAGTGGGGCGGTTTGAGGTGGGGCATTGAGGGCCCCTTCGCCGGCAAGACCGGCTCCTGCAGTGTAGGAGCCGACCTTGCCGGCGAAGCTGTTAAATCAGCCCAGGCAGGTTCAACGCCTGCGCACACGCTGTCAGCGAGCGCCGCTCGCTCTCGGCATACAGCGCCAGCTCATCCTGCACCGACTTGCCCAGCGCCTGCTCGAACGCGTCGCGGTTGGCATTGCTGCCGTACTCGCTCTGCGCGCCTTCGCCCAGGTTGGACTGGAAGATCCCCGCCGCACTCACCGGCAGGAAGTCCTCGTAGACCAGGGCTTCGAAGTGCACATGCCCGGCTTCGATCAACGCGTTCAGCGAGGTCGGCCGCTGCGCCTGGTCGCGGGCACTCAGGCCGGCTTCGGTCGGGAAGTAGCGGAAGTACGCCAGCCCCTGCTCGCGCATCTGCGCCAGGTCGTCCGGGAATGCTTCGAAACGCTTGCCCAGCAGGCTCATGTAGCGCTCGGCATTGGCCTCGGCCGGCACGCCGCCCAGGTCGGCCCGCGCTGCGTCCAGCAACTGGTCGTACAGCACGCGACCCTTGGGGGTCAGCGCCGCGCCGCGTTGCTCGATCTCGCCGAAGCGTGCGGTATGGCTGCCCCCTTCGCTGCCCTGCTGGTCGGTGAATGCCACGCGCTCCTGCAAGGCCTTGAAGCTGGTCTGACGCAACAGGATCGGGCAACGACGCGGTGGCGGGCCCTCGATCACGGCCTTGGGCGGAATGCCCTTGGCCGGCATGCCGACCTGGATCGCATCGATGTCCAGGGTGCGCGGCGTCAGGTGGTTGATGTGCGGGCCCTTGAAGGCCACCACATCGGCGATCAGGCGGTGCTGGTCGTGCAGTTGCTGGTACTGCTCGGCCGTGACCGTCGCGTCGTGGTGCCAGCGGAAGGTGTGCAGTGCTTCATTGACGAACGCCTCGGCGTCGGCGGCATTCAGGCCTGCGTCGGCTTCGAACTGGGCAATCAGCTGCAAGGCACGCGGGGTGAAGATCTGCCGCTTGGCCAGGATCGATGCGGCCAGCTCGCGCAGGGCCGGGTTGTCGATCAGCTCCAGGCGCAGCAGCGAGGTGAACACGCGGAACGGGCTGATGTGCAGCGACTGCTCGTGCACCGCGCGAAACGCGGTGGAGTGCACCGGTACGCCGGCCGAGCTGAGGTCGTAGTAGCCCACCGGGTACATGCCCATCACCGCGAACAGGCGGCCGATGGTCGCCAGTTCCTGGGCGGTGCCGACGCGGATGGCGCCGTGGCGTTCCTGGTCCAGGCGTTCGATCTCGCCGGTCCAGCGTAGCGCCTCGGCCACCTTGGGCTGCTGGGTCATCACCTGTTGATTGATCTCGCTCACCAGTTCCAGCAGGGTGCCGTAGAGCGGCACCTCCTGCTTGTACATGAGCGACATGGCCGCGGAAAACTGCGCGCGAATGCTGTCCGGGCTGACGAAATCTTGAGCGGGCATCGAAAGCTTCCTGGTGGTAAAAGTCACCCTTACATGAAAGCGAGGAATGCAGGCCGGGCACAAGCGAAAAAAATTCGAGGGATCATTCCTGTAATTCAGGACCTCGGCGCGGTCGCCTGTTCACGGATCCATTCCACCAGGCTGCGCACCTTGGGTACCTCGGCGGCATGCTCGGCGAACGCCACAAAGTACGCGCCGCTGCTGCGCATCGCGTAGGGCCACGGTATCACCAGCTTGCCCTCGGCCAGTTCCTGCTCCACCAGATAGCGCGGCACCAGCGCCACGCCGCAGCCCGACAACGCGGCGCCCACGCACATATAGAAGGTATCGAAGCGCGGGCCGTGGTAGCTGTTGGCCGAGTGCAGGCCCTGTTCCAGAAACCACTCGTGCCAGGCCTCCGGGCGCGAGGTGCTTTGCAGCAACACGCGCTCGGCCAGCTCGCCGGCCTCGGTCAGGGTATGCCCCTGCAGCAGTTCCGGGGCGCACACCGGCACAACCTCGTCGCCGAACAGCTCGATGCACGTGGCCCCCGGCCAGGTGCCCTGGCCATAGAAGAACACCACGTCGGCGGTGTTCTGCAGCAGGGCGAAAGGCTCCATCTCGTTGCAGATATCCAGGTGTATATTCGGGTAGCGCTTGCCGAAGCCCTTCAGGTGCGGGATCAGCCAGCGCACGCCGAAGCTCGGCTGGGTGGCCACCTTGAGCACTTCGGTCTGCTGACCGTAGGACAGGATGTAGCGGCTGGACATGTCGACCTGGGTGAGGATCTTGTTCACCTCGGCCAGGTACAGCGCGCCCGCCGGGGTCAGCTGCAGGCGTCGGCGGATCCGCAGGAACAGATGATGGCGCAGCATGTCTTCGAGCTGCGCCACCTGCTTGCTCACCGCGCTCTGGGTCAGGTGCAGCTCTTGCGCAGCGCGGGTGAAGCTCAGGTGTCGGGCGGCCGCCTCGAAGCATTGCAGGGCGGCCATCGACGGCACCAGACGTTTGGACATAGCGGTATCACTCACCCGTCGAATCATTACCTGGCGGAATGATGTGCAGAATAAAGGTCGTTTGTAGCGCCAGAGTGATCGGATTAATACTGATCCCATCACCAATTACAACCACTCACCGCCTTGCAGGAGAAGAATAATGGTTGATGGATTGCTCGACCGCCTGGGTGTACCGGCCTCTGCCTACACCCATGGCAACCATCCCGTTCACACCCCGATCGACGGCAGCGCGATTGCCTCGGTGCACCTGGAGTCCAAGGCTCAGGTACTGGGCAAGATCGAACAGGCCGAACAGGCCTTCCTGGCCTGGCGCAACGTGCCGGCGCCGCGTCGCGGTGAGCTGATCCGCCTGTTTGGTGAAGTGCTGCGTGAGCACAAGGCGCAGCTGGGCGAACTGGTATCCATCGAAGCCGGCAAGATCACCCAGGAAGGCCTGGGCGAAGTGCAGGAAATGATCGACATCTGCGACTTCGCCGTCGGCCTGTCGCGCCAGCTGTACGGGCTGACCATCGCCTCCG
Source organism: Pseudomonas sp. MF6396 (assembly GCF_002018915.1). NCBI lineage: Bacteria > Pseudomonadati > Pseudomonadota > Gammaproteobacteria > Pseudomonadales > Pseudomonadaceae > Pseudomonas > Pseudomonas sp. MF6396. The sequence continues at coordinate 25,897 of NZ_MVOK01000012.1, forward strand.
AGCGCCCGGGCCACCACATGCGTGAAACCTGGCACCCGCTGGGCGTGGTTGGCGTGATCAGCGCCTTCAACTTCCCGGTGGCCGTGTGGGCGTGGAACACCACCCTGGCGCTGGTATGCGGCAACGCCGTGATCTGGAAGCCATCGGAAAAGACCCCGCTGACCGCACTGGCCTGCCAGGCGCTGTTCGAAAAAGCCCTGAAAGCCTTTGGCGAAGCGCCGCAAGGCCTGGCGCAGCTGATCATCGGCGACCGCGACGCCGGCCAGGCACTGGTCGACGACCCGCGCGTACCGCTGGTAAGCGCCACCGGCAGCACCCGCATGGGGCGCGAAGTCGGCCCACGCGTGGCGGCACGCTTCGGTCGCAGCATCCTCGAGCTGGGTGGCAACAACGCAATGATCCTGGCCCCGAGCGCCGACCTGGACCTGGCCGTGCGCGGCATTCTGTTCAGCGCCGTGGGTACCGCCGGGCAGCGCTGCACCACCCTGCGTCGCCTGATCGTGCACCGCTCCATCAAGGACGAAGTGGTGGCCCGCGTCAAAGCCGCCTACGCCAAGGTACGTATCGGCGACCCGCGCCAGGACAACCTGGTCGGCCCGCTGATCGACAAGGGTTCGTTCACCGCCATGCAGGACTCCCTGGCCCGTGCCCGTGATGAAGGCGGCAGCGTGTTCGGCGGCGAGCGCCAGTTGCAGCAGCAGTACCCGGATGCCTACTACGTGAGCCCGGCGATCGTCGAGATGCCTGGTCAGAGCGAGGTGGTGCGCCATGAAACCTTCGCGCCGATTCTCTACGTGCTGGCCTATGACGAGTTCGACGAAGCGCTGCGCCTGAACAACGAAGTGCCACAGGGCCTGAGCTCGTGCATCTTCACCACCGACCTGCGTGAGGCCGAGCGCTTCCAGAGCGCGGCGGGCAGCGACTGCGGCATCGCCAACGTCAACATCGGCACCAGCGGTGCCGAGATCGGTGGCGCGTTCGGTGGCGAGAAAGAGACCGGCGGTGGCCGTGAGTCGGGTTCCGATTCGTGGAAGGCCTACATGCGTCGTCAGACCAACACCGTGAACTACTCGCGCGAGCTGCCGCTGGCGCAGGGCATCGTGTTCGACTGATAACCGCGTCGGCCCCTTCGCCGGCAAGGCCGGCTCCTACCGCAACCGTGTAGGGGCCGGCCTTGCCGGTGAAGGGTACTTCCCGTTCCAAGGCCAACCAACGGAGGCGGCCATGACCGACCTGCGTCAAGAATGTCTGTGGGAGTTCGTCACTCCGCCTGCGGCGCCTGCCGCCGCACTGACGGCACAGATCAAGGCCGATGTGTGCGTGATCGGCGGGGGTATCACCGGTCTGTGCACGGCCATCAACCTGCTCGAGCAGGGCAAGTCCGTCGCGCTGCTCGAAGCCCGTGTCATCGGCCATGGTGGCTCGGGGCGCAACGTCGGGCTGGTCAATGCCGGCACCTGGATCCGCCCCGACGATGTCGAGGCCACCCTGGGCCAGCAACAGGGCAGCCGCCTGAACAAGGTACTGGGTGAAGCCCCGGCCGAGGTGTTCGCCATGATCGAACGCCTGGGCATCGACTGCCAGGCACGCAACGAAGGCACCCTGCACATGGCGCACAACGCCAACGGCGTAGCCGACCTGCAGTCGCGTCACCAGCAATGGAGCCGACGCGGTGCCGATGTCGAGCTGCTGACCGGTGCGCAGTGCCAGGAATACTGCGGTACCGACAAGATTTCCGCCGCGCTGCTCGACCGCCGCGCCGGCACCATCAACCCCATGGGCTACACCCGGGGCCTGGCCGCTGCGGTACGCCGGCTGGGTGGGCAGGTGTTCGAGCAGTCCGCTGTCACCGGGCTCACCCGCGAAGGCAGCGCCTGGCTGGTGAAGACTGCCCAGGGCGCGGTCAGCGCCGACAAGGTGGTGATCTCCACCGGTGCCTATACCGAGGGCGACTGGACCGCGTTGCAGAAGCAGTACTTTCGCGGCTACTACTACCAGGTGGCTTCCAAGCCCCTGCAGGGCGCTGCGGCCGACAACGTGCTCAAGCACGGCCAGGGCTCGTGGGACACGCGCACGGTGCTCAGCAGCATCCGTCGCGACGACCAGGGCCGCCTGCTGCTGGGCAGCATGGGCCGGGTCGACAACAAGCCGGCGTGGTTCGTGCGCAGCTGGGCCGACCGCATCCAGGGGCACTACTTCCCGCAACTGGGCAAGGTCGACTGGGAAATGCACTGGACCGGCTGTATCGACTTCACCCCGGACCACCTGATGCGCCTGTTCGAACCGGCCCCGGGCATCGTTGCGGTCACCGGCTACAACGGCCGTGGCAACACCACCGGTACTGTGATCGGCAAGGCCTTCGCACAGTACCTGCTGCAGGACGATCCGGATGCACTGCCGATCCCGTTCGCCCCGATGAAACCGGTATCGGCCCCGTTGCTGCGCACCGGCTTCTACGAAACCGGCTTTTCGCTGTACCACGCCGGGCAGTGCCTGCGCGTGCTGCTGTAACCCCCGCTCCAGTGCGCGGCCATCGACAGGGATGCCCTGGTCGATGGCCTTCGGCATTGCCCGCATGCCGTCCACCTGCCCGCATTTTCAACGCCCCGTACCGCTCGCGCCCGGTCGAGAATCATTAACACCCGCGATTTTTTCAATTGGACTGGATCCAATCGGTAGTGTCGTTTAGCCTTCGCCGCCATCATGAGCGCCTTTGCGCTGAACGCGCTCGCTAAAACGGACTTGAAGGGTGCCACTTGCACAACATTCCCCATATTCGCCTCCACCTGCGTGACCTGGTTCGTACCGAGTCCTTCGCCGAGCTGAACAGCTACTTCGATGCCCTGCAGGCCGAGTGGAGCAGCGCCGAGCCTGGCACCCACCATTATCTGGACACCGCCCGCACCGGCACGCTGTTCGACTTCAGTGTGACCCCGGCGCCGGAGATCGCACGCTTTCTGCAGGCCTGGGTCGCCGCCTGCCCGGATGCCTTCCATCCGCGCCTGTTCCTGGGCAACTACTGCTATGGCCGCGCCGGCAATATCCGCGGCAACGGCTGGGCCAACAGCGTGACCGACGACTGCTGGCTGGGCGCGGCGCTGGCCTGTGAACTGTCGGCGGTGCACCTGCTGGCGGCGCTCGAACGTTCGCCGCAGCCGGTGGCTGCAGGCGTCACCCTGATGGAGCTGTGCGCGCACTTCCACGAGCCGGCGTGGCTGAACGCGCTGTTCGGTGGCGAGCCTGCCAAGGGCATGGCCAGCGACAACCAGGACCCCGAAACACTGGAGATGGCGGTCGAACACCTGGCCCACTACGGCCTGACGCCATTGCAACAGGCCCCCACGGCGCTGCCGGCCGGCTTGCCGCAACGCCAGGCGCACGAGATGGACCAGGGGCAGGATTACTGGCTGCACCGCGTGATGGAGTGGCGCCCGGACTGCCTGGAAGCGCTGCTCAACTATGCCAACTACCTGTTGCCGCGCTGGGGCGGCAGCTACGAAGACATCGAAGGCTTTGCCAGCGGGCCGCTGTGCGCCGCGCTGAGCGAGGCGCAGCGCAATGCGATCCGCTGGCTGGCGTTCTACGACATCCACGAGGATTACCCCGCCAAGGAGGAATTCAACGCTGCACGCGAGTACCTCGAGCACTTCGAGGCCTGGCTGCAGCGTGACCTGCTGCCAGCTTACCGCGGTTATGCGCTGGGTTACTTCGGCCAGTTCTGCAGCTATTCGCTGGACAACCAGCCACGTGCGATGGCGATGCAGGTCGCGAGCGTGCAGGCCTTCCCCGAAGGCGAGTACTTCCGCCATGTCGAGGGGCCGTTCCACAGCTTCGTCTACCTCACCATGGTGGCCAACATGGCCGACGAAACCGGTGCCTTCAAGGTGGCGGTCGAGCGCATGTGCGCGATGAACGAGTTGGGCGTGCCGGTGGCGATCAAGGCTGGCGGTCACCAGTTCGGCCTGTGGGGTTTCGACAAGGACCCGCAGTGTGTGCCGGCCTTGCTGGACCGCGCGCGGGTGCTGGGCGAACACGACCTGGGGGACTCGGGCCTGGACATCGTCAGCCTGCCGTCATTCCTGTGGGACGGTGGGCGCCACGACGAGGGTTACTTCCTGGCGGTGCAATGGGGCGAGCGTGGCCTGCCGGGCGCGGCCTATTTCCTGCACGAGGTACACACCGGTGCCCGTGAAGAGGCCCCGCAACGCTATGTGGACGAGGGCGAAAGCCTGCGCTGGCTGGAGCGCGGTGCCCAGGACGGCTGCCCGCAGAGCATGTTCAACCTGGCCTGGAAAAAGCTCTTCGACGACGAACTGGACATGCGTGTGCGTGCCAACCTCGACGAGGTGCTGCGCCTGTTCGAAGGCGCCCGCCAATCGTCGCGGGCAGAACAGCGCGCGCGCATCCGCATCGGCATCCTGCTGCGCGACTTCGGCACTGCCGAAGAACAGGAAACCGGCGTGAAGTACCTGCGTTCGCTGGTCGACTGTGATGATGACTGGGTCTCGGCGCGTACCAGTGCCGAGATCGCACTGGCCTACCTGCGCGGGCAGGGCGTTCAGCAAAGCCGCTTCGCTGCCATCGAGTGGGCGCAGCATGCCGTGACCCAGTTGCCCGACAACGAAGGCATCCAAGAAGTCCAGTACGAGGTGCTCAACTCCCACAGCCTGCTCAAGAGTGTCACCAGCGTGTTCGGTGCGTTCCTGGGGCGTGGCAAGGTCGGCGCCGACGACCTGCCGCCCAAGCCGGCGCAGTAACGCCCATGGCCGCACTGCAACGGTTGCGACTTCGTGCCTGGCTGCTGCTGGGCAACGGCTTTCTGCTGGTGGGCGGGCTGGCCCTGTGCGCGCTGCCGCTGGCGATGTGCATGTGGCTGCCCGGTGCTGCGGGGCTGCTGGCCGGGTTCGTGACCCTGCCAGCGGGCATGTTCGGCTACAGCATGCTCAAGCTGCCCTTTGCGACGCGTGCCGATTCCAGCGAGGACGGCATCGCCCTGCAGGCAGTGGACGCGCCGCAGCTGTTCGAGGAAATCGAGCGGTTGCGCCTGGCACTCGGCGCGCCTGCGCTGGATGCGGTGTACCTGAACGACGACTTCAACGCCAGTATCCGCCAGCACCACGTACTGTTTCGCAGGACGCGCAACGTGATGTGGCTGGGCCTGCCCTTGCTCGACACGCTGTCGCCACGGGCCTGTGCGGCGATCCTGGCGCATGAGTGCGCGCACATCGCCCAGCGTCATGGCCGCTATGCCAGCCGCGTGTATTTCGCACGGCTGCAATGGCAGGCGGCGAGCGAGCGGCTGGAGCGCCATCGCTCGTTGTCGAGCGCGCCGCTGCGTCTGTTCGTGGGCTGGTACGTGCCGCGTTTTCTGGCCGTGAGCATGGATTTTGCGCGGCGCTGCGAGTACCAGGCCGACGCCGAGGCGGCGCGGGTAGGCGGGGTCGAGGCGATGCGCGAGGCGCTGGTCGGCCTGGCCTTGCAGGGGCGGGCACTGGAGCAGGCGTTCTGGCCCAAGGTGTTTCTTGCCGGCAGCGCCACGCCATTGACCGACCTGGCCCGCAGCGGTGCGCCGAGCCTGCCGCAGGACATTGCCGAGGCCCGCAGCTGGCTGCATGGCGCACTGTGCAACGAGACCGACGACAGCGATACCCACCCGGCGCTGGCCGACCGCCTGGCGGCGCTGGGGGGGGCACCCGATCAGCCCGATGCGGCACTGGTGTGGCAGCGCAGCCAGCCCAGCGCGGCGCAGGCCTGGCTGGGTGAGCAGCACCTGCCATTGGCGCAGCGCCTGGACGAACAGCAGGCCGATGACAATGCCCGGCATTGCCAGCGCGCCCGTGACGAGCGCGAGGCATTGGTGGCCGAGCAGCACGACCTGCAGCGCAAACGGCGTATCCGTGCGCTGTCGGGCCACGAGATTGCCCGGCTGGCCTGGCTGTACCGCACCCTTGGCGAGGCGGGCGATGAGGCGCTGCGTTTGCTGGAAGATGCACTGCAGCAGGCGCCGGACGCGGCGGTGCGCTATCAGCTGGCCGAGTGTCATGCCCAGGCCGGGCGCCCGGACGCCGCCGCAGCACTGTGGCGGCAGGTGGCCGAGCAGCGCGGGCCGTTGCAGCTGTACAGCCTGCGCAAGCTCAGCGTGCTGGCCCTGCGCAGCGATGACCGCGGCGCGGCCGAGCACTATCGGCGCGAGGCCGATGCCCTGCAGCGTGCCGATAGCGACGATGACGGTGAAGACGGCGAGTGGGTGCCCCACGACCTGGTGCCCGTGGAGCGCAACAAGCTGATCGAGACGCTCACGCCGCTGCTGAAACTGGCGACCGGCGTGTGGCTGCTGCGCGAGACCGGCACGCGGCGCTACATTTTGCTGGTACTGGCGCGGGACTCGCTGACTTTCCGCCTGGTCAGTCGCCTGACCGGCGAAGACAGCTACCTGCGCCGGGATTGCCAGCAGATGCTCAACCGCCTGCTGCCGCGCATTCGCCTGGACCTGGTGCCCGTGGTGATGTCGGCCGGGGATGCGCGGCTGGTGTTCTGCTCGCAGGCGTCGCAGCTGCGCTTGAGCGCGTTGCTGTAGCGCTCAGATTCGATTGGTAAATGCCTTATTGCCTGCTCTTCAACACTTGCCTGTTTTTGCGTCAGGGGCTTGGGGAGCCGGCGGTTTACCGTCCGTTACGGCTTGCTCAAGTTGAGCAGGCCTACGCCAAACATGAACCAGGCAAACCCAATGATGATCAGCCATGAGGTAATAGTCAGGCGCCTTTTGAGCGCAAGAGGGAATTCATGAAAGTCCTTCGGATCCAGCTGCCCTCGTTTGATGGAGCGTCTTGCATACAACATGATCCCGCTGAGTCCTGATACGATCATGCATCGAGAAATGAAGCCGTGTGTTCCCCATATCTGCAAGAATCTGGGCAGACAGTCACTGCGCCGAAAGGCGTGAAGCAAACTTGAAAAATGTCGAGAATGGGCAAGTTGTACCTCTGACAAGAGGCCCCCGATCCCCAAGAAGCAGGGGGTTAACATAAACGCCAGCGCCCAGTGGGACTCCCAGAAGGCCATCATGGCTGGGCGTGCTCATAGATAACTTCCCCTAGCCATTCACCACCTGACATACCACCCAGACTCCCTGCTAAAGCCCCTGCACCGACGATGGCGACACTACAAACGGTCGCACTCACCGGTCCTAAACTCAAGCAACCTAACGCGAAAACCCTGTTTGCAGCGGCGCCCCCCAGTGAACCAAAACTAAGCCCTCCCAAGAAACTGCCAGCCTCGGTGAAGCGTATCTTTTTACACGCCTTGGTTTCTCCAGCCATGCACGCCTCTCGAATCTTGAAGTACGAAGAAGCAGCACCTATCACTACGCCGATGTGCCCGCCGGTCTTCAGGTACGTTGACATCCTTGCCACCTTCTCCAGGTGCGTTGCATATCCCGGAATTTGTCCTGGGACGCCCGCTTTGCTCCAATGATGCACCAGACTCCTGCTCGATATTCCAAGGCCTCTGCGCAAGGTGTCATGGCTGCCCAGGTTCATCGGTTTGTTGAGGAAGGCTATCCGCAACTGCGCTTCCATTCGCTTGAAAAGTTCTTTACGGGAAGCGAAGAACTGTGGGCTTTTCAAATGGCCATGCTTGGAGAATTGCTGCTGATGCAAGAGCTCGACCTGATGCAGTGTATTCTTCAGGTCTTCGAATGACCTCGCCATCATGGCCTGGGCCACCCCCATCGACAGACTCACGTCACTTAGTAATCCTGCGATTTCGGCCTGGTGCCTCATCATGAAATCGGCCTCATCGGGGCTCAGACCGGCAAGACTATCTCGCGCCAGTTCTGCCGCTTCCATCAGATGCAGTTCCTCACGCGTACACATCTGTGCACTTCCTGGATCACCGATGACAAAGATTTCCCCTGCCTTGAAGCCGTTCTCAAAGGTTGGGTTGAGACGCTGCAGACGAATGGCCAGGTGCCTCTGCGGGTCAGCCAGCCCATGCAGCACCTGATTGAATGACTGGCTGTGCTGGACAATATGAAAGCCCGGCTCCAGTCTGGGCTGCGCGAATGTTGTCATTGTGCTGACTGCTTGTCGTGGTGAGGGAGTCGACTCAAATCCGAGCGTCGATGCGCTAGGCTGGAGTGGAATGCTGCTCCTGATGGCAGGCCCTTGATGTAGCGGTGCAATGACATAGTTGCTGCCCAGCGGACATTTGCACTGAACCAGTGAGCCATCCACGGCTGTGCTGAGGCCGTCCTGTCGCCAGCGCGATTCACCCTCGATGATCGTGCCTTCTGCACCGCAGTGAGGGCAGGGTGTGGTCCTGTCGCCTTCAAGTAGCCAAGGGATGTCGTGCACCTGGCCGCGCGCATGACTGGCTATGCAGATTGCACCTGTACTGGTGAGATCTCCGTCCAGACCTTGGCCCTTGCCGAAGATATTCATGCGCTGGCTCATGATTCACCCGCGCAATGGAAGCAATGGGAAAGGAGAACGTTTTTCTTGGTCATGAGTGGGTGTCGCAAGCTGGGAAGAGCGCAACTTAGCAGTTGCTTATCCCGGATTTTCCCGGCTTGGAACGGTAAGGAAAGGTCCTGCGTGATTTTAGGATTTGGACGTAATCAGGTGTGCCAGGCTGTCGTCGTGGCTGGTATCCGGGGCGATCACGGCGCCCAGTTGCAAACGCTTGGCCAGGGGCACCGCAATGACCGCGGCAAGCAGGAAGATGACGGCTGTTTGCAAAAGGCTGCCTTCGTGTGGCATCGCTCGGCTCCAGGGGGCTGCTACGGCGGCAGCGTTGAACAGTGAGGGCGCATGATGAGGCTGCGCCCGGCATTGCACAAACCGATGGGCGTCAAGGCACCTAAGGCCCGGGGCGGTACTGCAGGGCCTCGGCCAGGTGCACACGCGCAATGTGTGCGGCCTGTTCCAGATCGGCCAGCGTACGCGCCACCTTGAGCAGGCGGTGCGCGGCCCGTAGCGACAAGGTTAGTCGTTCGCACGCGGTTTCCAGCCATTGCTGATCGTCAGCGGACAGCGCGCAGTGCTGGCGCAGGCCGGGCAGCTCGAGAAAGGCGTTGGCACAGCCCTGGCGCTGTTGTTGTCGTTCGCGTGCGGCAGCCACCTGCCCTGCGATGTGGGCACTGGCGGGGCCGTTGTCGGTGCAGTGCGAGAGCGCCGTGGCTTCACGGGCGACGGTCAGGTGCAGGTCGATGCGATCAAGCAACGGGCCGGAGAGCTTGTTGCGGTAGCGCTGGATCTGGTCGCTGCTGCATCGGCAGCGACCGGTGGGGTCGCCATGGTAGCCGCAGGGGCAGGGGTTCATCGCCGCCACCAATTGGAAGCGGGCCGGGAAGCGGATCTTGTCCTTGGCCCGGGCGATCACGATTTCGCCCGATTCGAATGGTAGGGGGGTATCCCACACAATTATTAGCAATGGATTTTTGCTCCCGATTGGATTGAGAATGGCGTTTTGCCAACAGGAGGTTGTATGGGATTTCTATCAAAGGCTGGGAGCATTGCGTTCGGGGTTGCCATTTTTCTAGGACTGCTGGCATTACCGTTCTTATTTTTTGCAGGTATTACCAGAGCTTACGAACAAATAATTCCGCCGTTAATATCAATAGGATGGATATGCATAGGGTTGATTTTGTTTGTGCTGTTGCCGCTTTCAATATTCAAAAGGCTTAGGGTTTTTACTGGCACAACTATATACATATTCTCATATGTTTTCGGTCTCCTGAGTTTTCTCATCAGCCTTTTGACTACGTGGTTCCTGTGGGGTGGTTTTTGGGCAATTCTTGGCATGGTATTACTTGGGGGAGCAGTAGTGCCATTTGCATTGTTAGCCAGTGCTTTCAAAGGGATGTGGACTTTGTTCTTTATAGTCGTTGGTCTTCTGGTAATTACTTGGGTGGCTCGTATCGTTGGAATGTTAATCGCTGAAAGCGGTGTAAATAATAAGTATAGGTAAGCAAGGTCATTTTGAGAGCTTGAACTTGTTCAAGTTTGAAAAATGAGCAGATGATTGCGTTGATTAAGGTCTAACCCTATTTGACTAATAAGGTTCGACCTTAAATTTATTTTTGCTTTGCTATTGACAACGTTTTTCATTGAATTTAAGCCAAAAAACGACTGTCCAAGAAAATGAAAACCCAAAAAAATGACCTAAAAACCTATAAAAAACTCAATGCACTTTTTTAGTGCGTTAACAGAAATAGGTAAAAAACGGCGTCTTTTAATTTTCCGTATTAACATACGCATAAGATAGTAAATCACCTAAAAATGGCTATTCCATAAGTTTTGATTTTTGGAAATTCTCCTGCCCAAGATGCTTTTTGATTTTGATATGCGAACTTGGTTCGCAATACCCAGATGCTTTTGATTTTGACCTTCTTGGATAACTCTTAAATAAGTGTCGCAAGTTAAATTTATAAGGTTTTTTGAGCGTTTTTGAATTGGCTTTCTATTGAGGGTGAAGTCAATAAAACGTATATCTATATTTGACTTATAAAAATCGCATGATATATCTGTATGTATTAACTTAAAATACATATATGATTTTTATACCTCAAAGGATATCCACTGACAAAGCAAACATCGAATTCTTCTTCAAAGAATGTGAGCGTCAGTATTTCTTTGAGAATGCAATTGAAAGGAATATGGCTTTAAAAGAAAACTTTAATAACAAGAATAACAACTCATCAAAAAGGAAAGCCGGAAGTATTGCGAAAGAAATTCGCCATATTAAAGAGAAATTCAATTGGGTTTCACAATGCCCTGAATACACTTGCTGGAAAATACAAGAAAAGTATTCCATTTGCAAAAACAGCGAATTAAATGAAATTGTCAAAAATATCTCATTTGTGTTCGGCAATATACAAGACATTCTTATAGTTAAACAACGAAACCTTAATAATAATGATGGCGTTGCTGGTGATGTATTCGCATATGTAAACCCTGAATGGAACATTGGATATGGCATTAAAATAAAAGATATTAAAGGCTCAACGCTCAAAGATAAATTGATAAACATAGCTGATGAAAAGAAACTAAAAACGCAGATTAGAAGAATACAAAAACAAAGAAATGAACTCTACAAGTTGAAGTTGGGGGTGATTGGTGCTGGTCGTGACTTTGAAATATGTAGCGATGAAGTTGTTCGAGATAGAGAAGCGGACGAAGCCAAGCAACTTGATTACATCATGAAAAATTCTGTGGTTTATGAGAATAAAAAGAAAGTTCCTCTATCAAAGATAGCGAGCACTGAAAAACAAAGATTCGCTGAGATATTTATTCAAGTTACTTCTTTGGACTTATACGCCAAGCAACTTGATTACAAGCCTCTTTTCATCACGTTCACTGCACCCGCTAGATTTCACCCAAAGCCTTCAAATGGCGTGAGTTCTTGGGATGGTTCAACTCCAAAAGAAAGTAATGATTACTTGAAAGGCTTATGGAACGCTTTTAGAAAAGACATCCATAGGCATAAGATTGAAATGAATGGTTTCTGGGCGGTCGAGCCACACAAAGACCAGTGCTTTCATAAACACGCTTTAATGTATGTTAACAAGAAACATTTTGATGGATTGATTGTATTGATTAACAAGCATTTTAGGCACTCGGAGAATGCCGTTAGAATTGAAGAGATAGACACTAAGAAAAGTAAAGCAACGTCATATGTGATGAAATATCTAACCAAGTCATTCAATATGGATTTCGAATTGAAAGGTGGCGTGTTAAATATTGATAAACTGGAAATATCAAACCACAAAAAAGTTAGAGCGGTTCAAGCGTTGTGGTCTGTCCGTAGATATGCGATGTTCGGCGTTAAAAATACATTATCGCTGTGGAGAGAGTTGAAAAGGAAACCATTTTTAAAAGGTAAAAATGAAACAATAGACAAGGCTTTCGCGTTTGTTGAAATAAATGATTTCATAGGGTTCTCTATGTTTGTTAATGGAAAGCTCAAAATAAAGAGAGTATTTAGTGAAATACAAATCATGAAAAACGATTTGCTGGGTGATGTGTTTGGAAAAAGTCTAGTAGATAAATATATTTTAGATTTAACAAGTGATGAAGTTTTAAGCATAAAAGCAAACTGCAAGGTTGTGCCCGCTGAGTGGTTAGATATTGAAATCACATAAATAAATATATACTAATGTATTGATTTATGATTACAGCATGTTATGTTGTAACTAACAGACTGGGGGATGAGTTATGGAACTAATTAGGATGGCGAGTGGGAAAAAGAAAGTTTTAAGGGTTATTAAGCAATTGGGGCTTACTGAGATGTATAAAAACATTAGCAGCTTGCATAGTAGTAGCGAGTATCATTTGCTATTTGATACGGCGGATTGCGAGTTTAAAGTGCTGGTGAATCAAAGCAATGTGCCCTATCAATATCAAGATGAGTGTTTAAGAGAACAACAATAAAGCCAGCGAATGCTGGTTTTGCTTATTGCAAGTATATACATTATTGACTTGGTTAAAATATATGTTCTAATTGATATATAAACAGCCGAGAACAATATGAAGAGCAACAAGACAAACAGATACCTGCTTAAATCAGAGAAGGAAACAATGCAACGCTTTCAAGAGATAGCCAAAATGAATGATTTCCCTATGTCCCGATACATCAATGACTGCATTGAGCAATACTTGAAATCCTACGATAGTGATGGATTTAAAGATGAGGTATCAATCAAGGTGCCAATAAGGAAATTTGAAAGAATTAACAAATAAAAAGCCCTGTTGGGGCTATTTTTTCAACTGTGGTTTTAAGTCGAACGTTACCGCTCTTTTGTTTGCCATCTGTGCTTTAAAAGCTTGTTCAAGCTGTTTTGCTGCCGCTGGGTCTCTTTCACTAATTTCATCAAATATCTTATAAAAATCCTGTCTTAAATTATATTGGCGTTTAATTTCACCTTTTCTCTCATAGATAAAATTTTGTTTGTCCATGTATCTATGGCCCGCAATGTCGCTTTTACTGTTTCCAGTAAATAGTGTTTTTTCAAGCTTTTTCTGTATACCTTCAAATACTTCCACGAGTTCATCATTAGAATATGTTGAATAGTCACCTTCAACCTTATCGCTTTCAGGTTCTGGAAGCGACTCCGGTGCCATCGGCATGTAAAGCTCATCTATGGCAGAACCTACTGGTTTAAATGGTTCTATGGCTTCCGTAGGCGTGTGTGCGACAGGGGTAGCTATGGCTGGCCCGAACATATCGTGCAAGTCATCAATCAAGCCTTCATTGGCTGGCGTAACCTTTTCTTGTTCAACCTGCTTTGTTGGTTCTGCTGGCTTCGCTGGTGTGGTTTGAACAGGTGGAGCAATGACAGGCTCAACTGGCTTAGGTGGCTCTACGGCCATCCTTGGGGCTTCTGGTGCTGGTGCTGGTGCTGGTGCTGGTTCTGGCTTCTTGTTCATAGAAGCGTAGTGCTCTTGGATTTTGTTCAATTCTTCTAAATCTGCTGGTGTAGGTTTGTAACCTTCAAGCTTGAACCCTTTGGCTTCCAATCCCATTAACTGAAATTCAAGCCATATATTTTTCTTAAAGAAATCAGGGCCATTCACTGTGAATGATTGTGGTGGTTTGGCGTCGGCAACTAGCCTTTGAATGCCAGCCTTTGCTGACTGTCTTGATAAATCATGGAATGAAACTTTTGACGGGTCTTTGTAATACTCGAATGATTTCTTGCTGCTGGCTGAATTATAGAAATATTCAACTTTATCACTATGTTGAATAAACTTGAACTTGGTGGCAAGCACTGAGTTCGGTTTAATCTTTTTCATGTAGTCGGGTTCTGCTTCATTGGAAGCAATAAAACAATCTTCGTATTTCTTAACGTTGTGCTTATTTTTCAAAGTCTGCTCAAAGCCACTGTCATCACCTAGTTTCGCTTTAAGTGTTTTGTAAGATAGGCCAAGCTCGGATGCTTTGAATATCTGGTCTTTATGTTGAATGGAAAAGGAAGTTTTCCCATTATAGATAACGTTGTATCCGTTATCTGCGATTTTGTTTATGAAGTCACTCGGAGAGCTAGACTGTTGCAGTAAAATTTTTAAGTCAGTCTTCATTTCTTCTTTATTAGAAATAATCCCGCGTATTTCAAGCATGCGTTCATTTGATGATGGTTTTTTGTCGGCGTATTTTTTGTTTATTAAGTCTTTCTTTTGCTCCGCTGTTTTGTCTTTGTATTTTGAATTATTGTTCAAGGTGTCAATGTCTCTTGATATTCTATTCTTGGGAGCAATCAAGTTGTGTTTCTTTTCTAGATATTCGCACTTTCTTTCTATATTGCGATAGTCGTTGCTGACGTTGTAGCATTTACCATCAAAGTCTTTTATTGCCCATACAATATGAACATGAACCTCATCTGTATCAATGTGAACGCCTAACGAATACTTTCTGTTTGAAAGTTTGTGCGTGGCTTCATAAAGTTCTTTTGCAATATCTCGGGCTTGCTCTGGTGTAACATTGTCATTCGTATGAAAGCTAACAACATCGTGCTGGGTTCTAACTGATTGCTTTCTACCTTTCTTGCTGTCAGTAATATCGCTTTCAATTGATTGTGATATTGCTTTCGCAATATCTTTCTTTGAAGCATTCAAAGGCGTGTGCATGTTGGACTCGAATAATACGCACCCATCTTCTTTGTTGAAATACTTGGCCGTTTTATAAATGGCTGATTTTGATTTTTGAGTGCTGAGTTTTTTGCGTATCATGACTTACCTACGTTGGTTAATGTCTCCTTTTTTAATTTGTCCAACTTTTTAGTAAGTATGGTTATGTTCTGGTCGAGTTCAGTTAGCCTTTTTAGAATATCAAAAGGAGGTGCCTCATTAGCATTTAGACTTTTAGCTATTTGATTTAGGTTGTTTCCATATCCGCCCAGAAACCTTTCAATCTTATCAATGTCTTGTCTAAGCTCAGGATTGGTGATTTCAATAATTGAATTGATGCCATTATTGATAATGTGGGAGATAAAGCCGGACTGGCTTTTGTGCATCATTTTTCTTTCGTGCTCAATCTTTTCGTAATCACTTTCGGATATTCTTACATTCATCTGTCTTGGTTTTTTATTATCACTCATACATTCCTCATGGTTGTTGATTTTAATTTTTCAAACGTAGTGCGAAAAATCGAGCGTAAATGTAAGCAAAGAACGAAGTGAATTTGCTATACATTTACATTGCTCGCATATAAAGAATTCAAACTACTAATATCAAGTTACCATATATTAAAATGTTTTCAAGTTTGTATAGTGTTCAAGAATGAGTAGGTGGCGTGCTAGCTGTGTGTAGCAGCGTATAGTAACGTATAGCAGACATAAAAAAGGCCACCTACTTAGGCAGCCTAATTTTATTATGATGGCGTCAATTAAAGTATTCGTTAAGATTGTTGATGCCAAACTCTTTAAGCGGATTATGTAGGCTGAACTGCTTAGCTATGCGGTCAATTTCAAAACCGTTCTGGAAAATCTTAGCAAACAAAGTTCTTGTGGCTTTGTCGAAGTTGAATTTGAAAGTGATGTCGTTAGCAACAAAGAATTGATTTATCTTTAAGCGGCCATCTTCTGTTTTATACAAACCAATTATGTCGTTTTCCGAGTAAATGTTTATAGTGGTTTTCTTGATGTTTATTTGTGTTTGTAGTTCTGCAAGGTTTTGTTCAATATCGTTGATGTTTGCTTCTGTTTTGCTGACTACCTCTAAGAATTCTTTTGGGATGACTCCGCTGGTGAAACCGGCAAAAGATTTCATTAGGTTGTCTCTATAACTTTTTTGTTCAAGCAAAAGGTTGTTCAGTTCCACAATTTTCTTGTTGTCTTTGGTTTGGCTCTCTCTGTTTGACAGGAGCTTGATTAATAATTCTCTGAAATTCTCTACCCGTTCCTCTTCATCAATATCTTCTTGTGTTGTGAGACGATAAATCATCCCGCTTTCACGAGTTATCCATTCATGTTGACGTTCAGGGTTCGGGTCTTCGTTCTGCCATGGGTGAACGTCGAAGTCTTCATCTGTTGTGGATTGATATATAAGTTCAAGAAATAACCCAAAAGCCAAGTCAAAACGAAAGCGAGGTTGGTCACATCCATTTTTTAATTCTTTGCGTGTATAGCATTGAAAATACGGATAAACGACGCCTTTGGGGTTTGTTTGTTTTTCAAACAGCATAGATGCCTCACAACAATCACATTTGATGCTGTGGCGGAAAATGTTCAAGCTGCCAACACTTTGGTTGCCGTAGTTTTTTCTTTGTGCTCTATTTTTCATTGCTGCTATTGCTTCATTAAACAGCTCATATGAAACAATTTGCGGATAATAGTTTTCAATATATCGCTCAAATACTTTCTTTTTATTTTCGTCTCTTCGTTGAGCCATGTAGGCACCGAGAACATATTTCGTATCTATTAGATGCTTTATATTTCTACTTGACCATTTTCGTTTTGAGTAAGCGTTGAGCTTTTTAATTGACAATGACACGCCGACATATTTCAGGCTCTCAAAGAAATCTCTTATTTCCTGAGCTTCTTCTTCATTGATTTCAAAGCAGTTAAGTTCTGTGTTATATCGAATGCCATAAGGTGGATTATGAGCGTTAAAAATTACCTTTTCTTCTTCGGCTAACTTTTTGGCTCTATTCCATGCGGATTTTCTACGAACTGATTTCGTCTTACTTTCTTCGTATGCTCGCTTTGCGATAACACTTAAAAGAATATCTTGTTGTAAGTCATCAATGCGGTTTGTTTCGTTTGGTTTTTCATATCGTTGACCATCAATGGTGGTTATTAAAATGACGCCTTTTTCAAGGATGCCATTGACTAATTCTTTTGCTTGTAGAAGTCTTTGGCGACTAAGCCGGTCGATACTTTCAACGAATATATAATCGCCCTCTTTGATATGCATATCGCTAATCATATCAATGAGTTCTTTTAGTTTTCCTTTTCGTTTGTTGCTTCCATCGTGTGCAGATATGCCCGTATCCGAGTAGATATTCTCAGGCGGCAACTCAATACCTTGTTGCTTTGTAATGGCTTGGATTGAAGCCATTTGACGGTCTACGGAGTCCCTACCGGCTTCGCCTTGGGCCTTGGATGAGTAGCGGATATAAGCGTAGGCAGTAGGCATTCCGGGCTTCCTGTGACGTTTGGAAAAGTGTGAGAATACCACCTACCAGTCTCCAGGGGCTCGCGCAGCACTTCCAGCACGCGCCGCTCGAACTCCGGCAACTCATCCAGAAACAGCACGCCATGGTGGGCCAGGGTGATCTCGCCGGGTTGCGGGCGGCTGCCACCGCCGACCAGTGCGGCCCCCGACGCCGAGTGATGCGGGTGGCGAAACGGACGCTGCGGCCAGCTGTTGAGCGGCAGCGGGCTGGCGACCGACTGGATGGCCGCCACCTCCAGCGCTTCGCGCTCGTTCAGCGGTGGCAGCAGGCCGGGCAGGCGGCTGGCGAGCAGAGTCTTGCCGGTGCCGGGTGGCCCGCTGAACAGCAGGTTGTGGGCCCCGGCCGCCGCGACCAGCAGGGCACGCTTGGCGGCAAGCTGGCCCTGCACCTCGTTGAGGTCGGGGTAGGGCTGGCTGTGCAGGACCAGGCCGTTGGCCTTGTAGGGTTCGAGGGGCTGCTGGCCGTTGAGGTGCGCGACCAGTTCCAACAGGTGGTCTACGGCGTACACCACCAGGCCCGAAGCCAGGCAGGCCTCCTCGGCATTCTCCCGTGGCACCACCAGGGCGCGCCCGGCTTCGCGGGCGGCAAGGGCGGCAGGCAGCACGCCCTGCACGCAGCGCACCGCCCCCGACAGCGCCAGCTCGCCCAGGCATTCCACTGCGTGCAGCGAGGCGATCGGCATCTGCCCGTTGGCGGCCAGGATGCCCAGGGCTATGGCCAGGTCGAAGCGTCCGCCATCCTTGGGCAGGTCGGCGGGGGCGAGGTTGAGGGTGATGCGCCGCGCGGGGAACTCCAGGCCGGAGTTGAGGATGGCGCTGCGCACACGGTCCTTGCTTTCCTTTACCGTGGCTTCGGGCAGGCCGACCAGGGTCAGGTTGGGCAGGCCGCTGGCCAGGTGCGCTTCGATGGTGACCGCAGGGGCCAGTACGCCCACCTGGGCGCGGCTGTGGACAAGGGCGAGGGACATGCACACTCCATGATCGGGACAATGCCGCGTCCTGCGGCTGGGGCAAGGATAGTGGTGCGCGCGCAGGGTGCGCGGGGGAGAGTGAGTCGAGGTTTTGCAGCGGTTGACGGGGCCAGGAGCGCTGGTCAAGATCACGGCGCCCCGGTGCAGCCTTCGGGCCGCGACGGCGTGCGTGCCAATGGCTTCTATCGCCGCTTGGGGGTGGGAGGTGGTGGCGCAGTTGGAGGAGGGGGATGTGCGGTATGAGAAGGTGAGGCAGGCCCCTGCATGACCCTGCAGGCGCCGGCCCCGCCGACGAAGGCTGCGCTGCGCTCTACTCGGCAGCCGCCGGGTTCAGCCGCGCTTCCATCTCTTCGACCTTGGCCTCCAGCGCCTCCAGGCGTGCGCGGGTGCGGGCCAGCACTACCATCTGGCTGTCGAACTCCTCACGGCTGACCAGTTCCAGCTTGCTGAAACCACTTTGCAGCAGTGCCTTGAACTGGCTTTCCAGTTCGCTGCGCGGCTGCGCGGTGTCACCGCTGAACAGGCGCGAGGCCTGGTCGCTCAGGGCATCGAGAAAGGCTTTGGGCGCGAGCATGTTGGTCCGTCCGGTAAATGCAAAGAGGCGGCCAGTGTAACACGCACCCCACGCCCGCTCGCCCCGCACGCTTTTCGCGCATTCCCCCGATCGGTAGCGCACCGTTTTTGTGCGTGTTTGCCCTGCTGGCGACTGGCCAATTCCAAGCAAGGCACGCAAGCCCGTGTAATTGGTGGCTTTGGCAGACATGGCAAGGTTTCTGCTTAGAGCCAAGTGACTCATGCACTGGTGTCGGGCCTTGGGATTGAGGCCGACGAAGCGTTACAAAGCCAGGCACTGCGCTTAGACTTGAGACGGGTTTGTTTTCCTGGGGCAAGTCCACCAATTCGGGAGAGAGTTTCATGAAGCTAGTCACTGCCATCATCAAGCCATTCAAGTTGGACGACGTGCGCGAGTCGCTGTCCGAAATCGGCGTGCAGGGCATTACCGTCACGGAAGTCAAAGGCTTCGGACGGCAGAAAGGCCACACCGAGCTGTATCGCGGTGCTGAATACGTAGTCGATTTCCTGCCCAAGGTGAAGATCGATGTCGCCATCGACGACAAGGACCTGGACCGGGTCATCGAGGCGATCACCAAGGCGGCCAACACCGGCAAGATCGGTGACGGCAAGATTTTCGTGGTCAATCTGGAACAGGCCATCCGCATCCGTACCGGTGAAACCGATACCGACGCGATCTAAGTAACGCCGCCCCAAACCCCAACGCCCCAGGAGATAACAATATGACTCTGCGTCAGTTCGCAGGGCTAGGAGCCCTTTTGTCCCTCGTAATGCCTGGCATGGCCATGGCAGAGGAGGCAGCCGCCCCCGTGCTCAACTCCGGCGACACCGCCTGGATGTTGACCGCCACCGCGCTGGTGCTGTTCATGACCATCCCGGGCCTGGCGTTGTTCTACGGCGGCATGGTGCGTTCCAAGAACGTGCTTTCGGTGATGATGCAGTGTTTCGCCATCACCGGCCTGATCAGCATTCTGTGGATGGTCTACGGCTACAGCCTGGCGTTCGATACCACGGGTATGGAAGAGGGCGTGGTCAACTTCAATTCCTTCGTCGGCGGGTTCTCCAAGGCCTTCCTGGCCGGCGTCACCCCCGCAAGCCTGACCTCGTTGTTCCCCGAGGCGGTGTTCATCACCTTCCAGATGACCTTCGCCATCATCACTCCGGCCCTGATCGTCGGTGCCTTTGCCGAGCGCATGAAGTTCTCGGCCATGCTGATCTTCATGGCCGTGTGGTTCACCCTGGTCTACGCACCGATCGCGCACATGGTCTGGTCCGGTGCCGGCGGCCTGATGTGGGACTGGGGCGTACTGGACTTTGCCGGTGGCACTGTGGTGCATATCAATGCGGGTATCGCAGGCCTGGTGGCGTGCCTGGTGCTGGGCAAGCGCAAGGGCTTCCCAACCACCCCGATGGCCCCGCACAACCTGGGCTACACCCTGATGGGCGCGGCCATGCTGTGGATCGGCTGGTTCGGCTTCAACGCCGGCTCCGCAGCCGCTGCCAACGGCACCGCCGGCATGGCCATGCTGGTGACCCAGATCGCCACGGCCGCCGCTGCGCTGGGCTGGATGTTCGCCGAGTGGATCACCCACGGCAAACCCAGCGCCCTGGGCATCGCCTCCGGTGTGGTGGCAGGCCTGGTGGCGATCACCCCGGCTGCGGGCACCGTAGGCCCGATGGGCGCACTGGTGATCGGCCTGGTATCGGGTGTGGTGTGCTTCTTCTGCGCCACCAGCCTCAAGCGCAAGATGGGCTATGACGACTCCCTGGACGCCTTCGGCGTGCATGGCATCGGCGGCATCGTCGGCGCGATTCTCACCGGCGTGTTCGCGGCCCCTGCACTGGGCGGCTTCGGTACCGTCGAAGATATCGGCGCACAGGTCTGGGTGCAGGCCAAGGGCGTGGGCTTCACGGTGATCTACACCGCCATCGTCACCTACGTGATTCTGAAGGTGCTGGACCTGGTGATGGGCCTGCGGGTCAACGAAGAGGAAGAAGCGGTCGGCCTCGACCTCGCGCAGCACAACGAGCGTGGCTACAACCTGTAACATGCTCGAAAAAACATGCCCGGCTTGCCGGGCATTTTTTTGCCTGGGTTTTGTCCATCCAAGGGCACGCAAACGGTTTCCACGGGGGCATTTGCAGGCGCTTGACGCTGTAATGGCCATCAAGCATAAAACTTACAGCGAACAAGGATATTTAGGCACTTTGCTTTTTCACACATCACGCTAGAATGCGCGCCGTAGGGTGCGGATGACCTGTCCGCGCACTTCGATACCCTTTGCTAGGCTTGGCATTGAACAGGCCGCTCACGGCGGGGTCAGCTGGTGAAGCAATGCCGGCAGCTCTTTCTTTTTGTCGGGCCCTGCACGGGCCCGCACGGTGCTCGCCAGGTGGTAGGGCGGGCGCCGCTGGCCGCGGGCTACCCGTGGCCCTGGATTTTTCCGGCAGTGGCCGCACCTGGCGCTGTTGGTCTATAACTTATCTGCTTTTCGCAAGTCATGAGGTAGAACATGAGCGACGATGATCTGGAAAACGACGACCTCGAAGTGGGCGACGAAGACGATACCGATGAAGGCCTGGAAGCGGCTGCCGACGACGTTGCCGATGACAGCGGTGACGACAGCCCCGCACCGGTAGCCAAGGGCAAGTCCAAGGCTGCGGTCTCGGTCGACGAAATGCCCAGCATGGAAGCCAAGCAGAAGGAGCGCGACGCGCTCGCCAAGGCGATGGAAGAGTTCCTGTCGCGTGGCGGCAAGGTGCAGGAAGTGGAGGCCAACGTGGTCGCCGATCCGCCCAAGAAGCCAGACAACAAGTACGGTAGCCGTCCTATCTGAGGGTGCCGTCGAACAGAAGAGCCCGCCGTCGCTGCGGGCTTTTTTGTGGGTGGCGTTACGGGTTGCCGCTGCTGACGCTATGGCGGGGCAGGCCCGCTCCTACAACGATCACCGCAACCCTTGTGGGAGCGGGCTTGACCCGCGATGGGGCCAGCGGGGCTAACGCCAACTGAGCAACAGCTCAGGCAACTGCGACAGGCGCTCGATCTCGGCATCCGGCTGCCCCTCGGCTGTCCACGCCTTGCCCTGCGGGTTGAACCATATCGCGCGCAGGCCGGCCTGCTGGGCCCCGGCGATGTCGTCGCCCGGGTGGTCGCCGATATGCACGGCATTGCCGGCCTCGGCCTGGCCCTGGCGCAATGCTTCGAGAAACGGCTGCGGGTCTGGCTTGCCGATGCCCAGGTCCTCGGCGCACAGGGCGAACCTGAAATAGTCGGCCAGCCCCAGGCGCCTCACGTCGGCATTGCCATTGGTGACCACGCCCAGGGTGTAGCGATGGCGCAGCACCTCCAGCACTGGCTGCACCTCGGGGAAGATATCCACCTGGTGGCGCGCATGCAGGAACACTTCAAAGCCCTCGTTGGCCAGGGCGTGGGCCCTGGCTTCGCTGTAGCCGACGTCGCTCATGGCATGGAACAGCACCTTGCGCCGCAAGGCGCTGATGCGATGCCGCAGGCCCGGCTCGGCCTGCACCAGGCGCTCGCGAATGGCATACAGGTGCTCCACCGGCACCGCGCCCAGGTCGGGTGCATTCGCCGCCAGCCAGTCGCGCAGCACGGCCTCGGCACTGACAATGACCGGGGCGGTGTCCCACAGGGTGTCGTCCAGGTCGAAGGTGATCAGCTGAATGCTCATGAGTCACTGTCCTTGCTGCGTTTGGCCCTTGGGTGGGCGCTGTCATAGACGCTCGCCAGGTGCTGGAAGTCCAGGTGAGTGTAGATCTGCGTGGTGGCGATGTCGGCATGCCCGAGCATTTCTTGCACCGCACGCAGGTCCTGGGACGATTCGAGCAGGTGGCTGGCGAAGGAGTGGCGCAGCATGTGCGGGTGCAGGTTCTGCCCCAGCTCGCGGCTGCCCGCCGCCTGGACCCGCAGCTGGATCGCCCGCGGGCCCAGGCGCCGGCCTTGCTGGCTGACGAACACCGCGTTGTCCTGCGGGGCGCTGATGCCGCGCAGCGCCAGCCACTTTTCCAGTGCCTCTCGGGCTTTGCGGCCTACCGGCAGCACGCGGGTCTTGCTGCCCTTGCCATGCACCTGCACCAGGCCGGCTGGCAGGTCGAGCTGATCGAGATCGAGGCTGGTCAGCTCCGACAGGCGCAGGCCCGAGGAATAGAACAGCTCGAGCATGGCCTGGTCGCGGCGGGCGAGAAAGTCGTCGTCCACAGCGCCTTCGAGCAATTGCAGCGCGCGGTCGGTATCGAGGGTCTTGGGCAGCCGGCGCTCGCCCTTGGGCGCGGCCAGGCCGTTGGCCGGGTCGTGGTCGCACAGGCCTTCGCGGTTTAGGTAGCGGTACAGGCCGCGCACCGCCGAAAGCATGCGCGCCAGGCTGCGCGACGACTGCCCGGCATGGTGCTGGCGCGCCACGAACTGGCGCAGGTGCTGGATCTGCAGGGCGCTCCAGCTGGCGATGCCGGTTTTCTCGCAGTAGGCCAGCACGTTGGCCAGGTCACGCCGGTAGGCCAGCTGGGTATGCTCCGACACCTGGCGCTCGTTGCGCAGGTGCGCGATGAACGCGTCCAGCTGGCGCTCCATCAGCGTACCGGGCGCAGGGTCTGGGTAAAGCGCGGTAGCACGCGGCCGAGCACTTCGGCGATGTAGCTCAGGAACAGGGTGCCGACGCTGCTCTTGTAGTGCTGCGGGTCGTGGCTGGCGATGGCGAGCACGCCATGCAGGCCCTGATAGTCGAGCGCGGCGACGGCACTGGAGCCGACTTCGGGGCGCTGGGCCTCGCCGAACAGGAAGTCCAGCTCGTGGTCGCGCAGGGTGCCGCTGACCGTCTTGCCCGCGCACAGCAGGCCGCCGATGGCCTGTTGTGCTTCGGTCGGGTTGACCCAGCGGCCCACGGGCGCCACGGTATCGCCGAACAGGATCAGGCTCACGAACGGCACCTTGAACTCCTGGCGCAGGCTGTCCTCGACGGCCATCACCACGGCCTCGAGGCTGTCGGCGGCGAGCAGGTCGAGGATCAGCCGGCGGGTCTTCTCGAACAGCCGGTCGTTGTCGCGGGCCACGTCCATCAGGTGCGAGAGGCGGTGGCGCATCTCGATGTTGCGGTCGCGCAGCAGCTTGAGCTGGCGCTCCACCAGCGACACGCTGTCGCCGCGCTGGTGAGGGACCTGCAACTCCAGCAGCAGGTCGTCATGCTCGGCGAAGAACGCCGGGTTGGCACGCAGGTAAGCCACCACGTCCTGGGCCCCGACGCTGGGCGTCGAGCCCTGGGCGTCGGAGGCGTCGGGCTCTGCGGTGGGCGTGTGGGGCTGGTCGGTCATGGCTGGTACTCACTCATAGGCGAACCTGTCCTTCATACACGCGTACGGCAGGGCCTGTCATCACTACAGGCCGGCCCGGGCCGCCCCACTCGATGGACAGGCGCCCTCCGGGCAGGTCGATCAGCAGCGGCGAATCCATCCAGCCCTGGCTGATGGCAGCCACCGCCGCGGCGCAGGCACCGGTGCCGCAGGCCTGGGTTTCCCCGGCGCCGCGCTCCCACACGCGCAACTGGGCGCGGTGGCGGTCGATGACCTGGAGGAAGCCGACGTTGACCCGCTGCGGGAAGCGCGGGTGGTTCTCGATCTGCGGGCCGAGGTCGTGCACCGGGGCGCTGTTGATGTCGTCGACGCGCAGCACCGCATGGGGGTTGCCCATCGACACGGCAGCCAGGTTGACCGTGCGACCGGCCACTTCCAGCGGGTAGCTCAGGGCCTGGGCGGGGGCGTCGAAGGGGATCTCGGACGGCACCAGGCGCGGTGGGCCCATGTCGACGCTGATCTGCCCGTCGCCGCGCACATCGAGTTCGATGATGCCGCTCTTGGTCTCGACGCGGATGCGCTTTTTCGCCGTCAGGCGCTTGTCCAGCACGAAGCGCGCGAAGCAGCGCGCACCGTTGCCGCACTGCTCGACTTCGGACCCGTCGGCGTTGAAGATCCGGTAGCGAAAGTCCACGTTCGGATTGCTCGGCGCCTCGACGATCAGCAGTTGGTCGAAACCGATGCCGGTGTGCCGGTCACCCCATTGCTTGGCGTGCTTGGGCAGGATGTGCGCGTGCTGGCTGACCAGGTCGAGGACCATGAAGTCGTTGCCCAGGCCGTGCATCTTGGTAAAACGCAGCAGCATGGGGTCACTCCGGCAGCAGGCTTTCGCCGGCAAACAGCTCGGCCACGGTTTCGCGACGGCGCACTTCGAAGGCCTGATCGGCATCCACCAGTACTTCGGCGCAGCGACCACGGGTGTTGTAGTTCGAACTCATGACGAAACCGTAGGCACCGGCCGAATGCACGGCCAGCAGGTCGCCTTCGGCCAGGTTCAGCGCACGGTCCTTGGCCAGGAAGTCGCCGGTCTCGCAGATCGGGCCGACCACGTCATAGCTGCGCGGCTCGCCATCACGCGGCTGCACGGCGGTCACGTCCATCCAGGCCTGGTACAGCGCCGGGCGGATCAGGTCGTTCATCGCCGCGTCGACGATGGCGAAGTCCTTGTGCTCGGTGTGCTTGAGGTACTCGACGCGGGTCAGCAGCACGCCGGCATTGGCCACGATGTAGCGGCCCGGTTCGAATACCAGCGCCAGGTCGCGGTCGCCCACGCGCTCGCGGATGGCCTTGATGTAGTCGCCGGCCAGTGGCGGCACTTCGTCGCGATAGCGCACGCCCACGCCGCCGCCCAGGTCCAGGTGGCGCAGGTAGATGCCGCACTCGCCGAGGCGGTCGATCAGCGCCAGCAGGCGGTCGAGGGCATCGAGGAAGGGCTCCAGCGTTGTTAGCTGCGAACCGATGTGGCAGTCGACGCCGACGATTTCCAGGTTCGGCAGCTGCGCGGCGCGCACGTAGACTTCTTCGGCATCGGCAATGGCGATACCGAACTTGTTCTCTTTGAGGCCGGTGGAAATGTACGGGTGGGTGCCGGCATCGACATCCGGGTTGACCCGCAGCGAGATCGGCGCGCGTACGCCCATTTCGGCGGCAACCACCTGCAGGCGCTCCAGCTCGTCGGTGGACTCGACGTTGAAGCAGTGCACGCCCACTTCGAGGGCGCGGCGCATGTCGTCGCGGGTCTTGCCCACGCCGGAGAACACCACACGGTCGGCGCGCCCGCCGGCGGCCAGCACACGCTCCAGTTCACCGCCCGAGACGATGTCGAAGCCTGCGCCCAGGCGTGCCAGCACGTTCAGCACGCCGAGGTTGGAGTTGGCTTTTACGGCGAAGCACACCAGGTGCGAAACACCCTGCAATGCATCGGCGTAGCTACGGTACTGGGCTTCGATATGCGCCCGCGAGTACACGTAGGTAGGCGTGCCGAAGCGTTCGGCAATCGCCGACAGCGCCACGCCTTCCGCGAACAGCTCGCCGTCGCGGTAGTTGAAAGCGTCCATGGGGATCCCTTAATCAGTGCTGGTGCGATTGCGACTTTTTGCCGTCTTTGCCGTCTTCAGGCAGGTACAGTGGGCCTTTCTGACCGCAAGCGGAGACGAGGCAGGCAATCGCGACTAGCGCCGCGAGGGAGGAAATCAGGCGCTTCATGGCGAAATCCTTTGAATTTAAGCAGTATTGCGCCCGAGTATACCGAGCGCCCGGCGCCTTGCCTATGTAGCCGCTGCGCCGTCGGACAGGCGCCCGTGCAGGGTGTCGGCTGCGGGCGTTAACCTTTGCATTCGTGGCGCGGCGCTCGTATCTTGCCCGGCTTGCGTGTGTGCAGACATTTTCGAGGTTCTTGCAATGAGTTTGAGCGAAGCGCGTTTTCACGACCTGGTCGACGCGACCCAACAGGCCCTGGAAGACCTGTTCGATGAAACCGACCTGGACCTGGACATGGAGAACTCGGCGGGCGTTCTGACCATCAAGTTCGACAACGGCAGCCAGTTGATCTTCAGCCGCCAGGAGCCGCTGCGCCAGCTGTGGCTGGCCGACAAGTCGGGTGGTTTCCATTTCGACTATGACGAAGCCAGCGGCAAATGGACCTGTGAGAAGACCGAGGAGCTGCTCGGCGAGATGCTCGAGCGCATCGTCTGGGAGCGGGTCGGCGAAAAGCTCGACTTCGACGAGATCTGAGATGAGCACTGCTGCCAAACCGGCCAAGCCGCTGTACAGCAATGTCAGCCCGGCGGTGCCGTCGCCCTGCATCAGCCTGTGCCGGCTGGACGAGACCAAGGTGTGCCTGGGCTGCTTTCGGCATGTCGAGGACATTCGCCAGTGGCGCAGCGCCGACGACCAGCGCCGCCGCGAGATCTGCGCCCAGGCACAGGCACGACGCCAGGCGGCCGGCTAGGCTGCGACGGCGAGCCTCTTGTGTATTTATTGTGCTGTGGTAGTGTCGAGGTTGATCGGCCTGGCCGAAAAACATGCAAACCCCGCCCTTGGGCGGGGTTTTGCTTTATAACGCCCAGCACTTTTACCCATGAACAAGGAGTCTGACTGGATCATGAGCACCAAGCCTTCCCTTATCCTCACCCGATTGGACGTACAGCGTCTCGAGCGTCTGATCGATGGCCTCGATGAAAAGACGCAGGACTCGCCGGGTGTGCTCGCCCTGCAGGACGAGCTGGACCGCGCCGAGCAGGTAGTGAGCCACGAGGAGGTTCCGGCCGGTGTCGTGACCATGAACTCGCGCGTGCATTGCCGCGATGAAGTCAGCGGCAAGGACTACCACCTGACCCTGGTATACCCGAAGGACGCCGGCGCCGAAGGCACGGTCTCGATCCTGGCGCCGATGGGCAGCGCATTGCTCGGCCTGTCGGTGGGCGAGCAGATCGACTGGCCGGTGCCCGGCGGCAAGACCCTCAAGCTCAAGCTGCTCGAAGTCGAGTACCAGCCCGAAGCCGCAGGCGACTTCGACCTCTGATCAGGCCGCTTCCAGCGCCTGGTTCAGCACCCGCTCCAGTTCCTGCTTGTAGCGCAGGTACAGGATGCTCGAGCCCTGGCCTTCGGCAAGCAGGTCGGACAGGTCCAGGTCGGTGATGTAGCAGCGGTAGCGCTGGGCGTCACGGCGCTGGCCGACGATCTCGCGGGCGACCACCGCATACAGCTGGTCGCCATACTCGAGCTCCGAAAACTCCTTCTGGTTGCAGTACAACGTCACCTGCAGGGCGTCTTCGACGCCTGCCTGGATGATCGCCTGCACTTCGTAGGCGGTGCTGCCCAGCGTGGTGGGCGGTGCCTGGCGCGGCTCCAGCTGGCGTGCCCGGCCGATACCGGGGGGCGACAGCTGATAGTAGAGGATGTCCAGCGCGCCCTGTGCCGGCAGCTCTTCCAGCGGCAGCCGTGCGTTGTGCCGGAACACCACCGATTGCAGAAAGCGCTGCAGCGGCAGCAACAGGCTGCTGTCGTCGTGGTAGGGCAGGCGTTGCTGCCACAGCGCATTGAATTCATCCAGCACGTAGACGTCGGCCCAGTTCTCCTGCACCCGGTAGAACACCTGCAGGCACTGCGGCTGGCCCTGGGGCAGCACCAGCGCCAGGTCGTGGTCTTCCAGCACGTTGGCGTCCAGGTGCAGCGGGGTGTAATCGGCACGTTCCTCGCCCAGGTATGCCAACAGTGCATCCTGACTGTCCAGGCTGACCAGGTTGACCGCCCCGTGGTGCAATTCCAGTACATGGGTGTGATGCTGCACCTGTATCAGGTAGCGATGCCCCAGGCCTTCGGCAAGCAGCGCCTGAGCGGTGGCGAACACCTCTTCGACCCGCTGGGCGATGGCCTGGGCGCGGTTGTGGCAGAAGCAGCGCACGTTCAGCGTAGGCAGGTGGCCCTTGCTGCCCAGGCTGTTGAGGTAGTCGCGCAGGTTGCGCATCAGGGCGTGCTCGCCGTCATACCGCTGCACCAGCACTTCGTTCCAGCTGTTGAGGGTCACCTGGTCCAGGGTCAGCACCAGGTTCTCGCGCACCCCGGCGTAGCTCAGCGAGTCGGTGCGCTCGGTGGTCATCAGGATGTTGAGGTCGCGGTGATGCTGCAGCGGGTCGATGCCGACGTTGACCAGCAGCAGGATCTCGTCCGCCACGCTCGGTTGCAGCAGGCGCGCCTCGCTGACGTCCTTGAACGGCAGGGCCACGCTCTGCTGCAGGCTGCCCAGCAGGTTGAACAGCTCGTACTCGCTCAGGTCGCTGCTGCCGGGGTTGAGCGCCAGGCGCGTGGTGCTGTCGATCACCCCGTTGCGGTGCGCCCAGGCCAGCAGTTCGAGCAATTCGCGGCAGCGCTTGAACGGCACGAACTGCTCCCACTCATGGGCGTTCAGGTTGCCGCTGTACAGGCTCCAGTGGGTTTGCCCAGGCTCCTGGCGATTGGGTGCCTGGACCAGGGTCAGGGTGTCTTCGGCCAGGTCCGGGGCGATGCCCGGGTTGATGAACTCGACCTTGCCGGCGCGCCGCTCGAAGGCGGCGTAGAGGCGTCGGCCCAGCACGTTGAGGTCGCGCTGGTCGAGGCGCGTGGCAGCTTGCGGGTTGCGTGCGAACTGGCCGAGAAAACGGTAGCTGTGGTTGAGTTCGGCCACCAGGATGCGCCGTTCGGCTTCCACCTGGCGCACCTTCCACTGGCTGCGGCTGTCCAGCAGCATCAGCTGGCGCTCGTCCCAGCCCCACTCGCGGGTCAGGCGCTCGAGCAGGTCGCGCTGCCAGCCGCCGCTGCGCTGGCGCGCCAGCAGGCTGATCTTCTTGTTCACCTTCAGGTACAGGCTGCGTCGCACCAGTTCCAGGCGCTGGGCCTCGCCGCGGTGCTGCAGGTACTGCTCGATACGCCGGTACACCATCATGTACGGGTCCAGCTCGTCGAGGTCGAGGCGGTTGGCGAACACCGCCTGCTTGAACTGCAGGCTCAGGCACTGCACGTGCGGATGTTCGCTGGCATACACCTCGGTCAGCAGCAGCTTGAGCAGCGACTTGTAGGGTGACTCGATGCCCTTGAACAGCTGCCACAACCCGGCGCCCACGAACTCGCCGGGCGGGATGTGGGCCAGGTGGCCGAGGTCCAGGTTCTCGTCGGCGCGGATGAAGCGCTTGGACAGCAGGGTCTGGGTGTAATGCGCGTAGCTGCCTTCCTCGTAGACCGGCACCAGCCACCACAGCGGCGTGCGCCCGGCCAGCCACAGCGCGGTGCGGTAGAACTCGTCCAGCAGCAGGTAGTGCTGGGTGGTGCCGCAGTCGTCGGAACTCAGTGCGGTATTGCGCTCGCCGGTGACGAAGCGCTCCGGCTCGATCAGGAACAGGTGCAGTTCGGCGCCCTGGGACGCGGCCCAGACCTCCAGCAACACGCACTTTCTGCGCAGCTCGCTCAGCTCGGCCTCGCTGAGCCCGGGGGCGTGGCACAGCCACACGTCCATGTCGCTTTCATCGGCCTGGGCCAGGGTGCCCAGGCTGCCCATCAGGTACAGCCCCAGCAGCGGGCGCGGTGGCTGGCCGTGGCGCTTGCGGTAGGTGAACGAGCGGGTCAGGCGCTGGGCCTCGGCCAGCGCCTCGTCGTCGGGCTCGTAGCACGAGATGCCCGCCGGAGTGGTGCCCGATACGTAGCCGGGCAGCAGCGGGTGATTGACGTGGAAGAACAGCGCCAGCAGGTTGAGCACCTGCTGCTGGCGGCTCGACAACCCTTCCATGGCGCGTGCCAGTCGACCCTGGTTGATGGCCAGGAAGCGCTTGCGCAAATGGCTGAGCACCTTGCGATCGATGCCTTCGTCGAGGTCGGGTCGAATTTCGTGGGGGTGGTTCATTGCAGGGCTCTAACTGGCCATCACGGGAGCAATGGCGAGTTTAGCCGCTACGGGGCGAGGGGCTGAAATCTATTTGATTTCTGGCGCCATTTTGTCAGCGCCTGACGTATTGACCGGGTGTGGCCTTCGCCGGCAAGGCCGGCTCCTGTATCGATCTGCAGGATCCGGCCTTGCCGGCGAAGGCTTCAGCGAAGCTCTCAAGCCGGCTCGGCGACCGTGTTCAGGATGATCAGCAACTGCTGTACGTTCTGCGCCGCATCGCGGCCCAGCGGGGTCAGGTAGCCGCCGTCTTCCTGGGTGATCAGTTCCTTGGAGAACAGGCGCTTGGCGGCGGCAATCGCCTGGGGTGCTGCGGTGGCATGGACTTTCAGTCCTTCCTGCGTGCTGTCCAGGTTGAACAGCGCGAGTATTTCCAGTTCGGCAATCAGCTCGGGGGTAAACGACATAGATACTCCGGACTTTCCTGAAGTGGAGGGCAGCACCCTTGCAGGGGTACATGAAGTTGCAGTGTAGCCACGCCAGCCGGTAATTGCTTCAGTCCTTTTCGGGTGGCAACTCAGGCAGCGCACGCAGGGCGGTTTCGTACCACTGCGTATCGAACGCTCGGTCGTCCTCGAGCATGGCGTCGATCTCGCAGGCCAGCACGTGGGCCATCAGGTTGAGGATGTCCTCGCGCTCATAGCCCACCAGCGTCAGCTTGTTGAACGTGGCCTTGGCCGCTGGCGGGTTGTCGTTCTCGATCTGGTTCTCGATGGCCTGGATCAGGGTCGATTCGGCGAACGCTTCTTCGTCATTGTCGATATCGGTGGGCTCGCTCATGGGCGCTCTCCTCGGAATGGGCATCCAGTTTGCCATGCAGTGCACGCCAATGCCTGGCTATCGAGCAACTGCATGATGCTGGTCAGTGCCTGCGGTAGCGTCTATAAAGGCCAGGCCAACCCCTTTCGGCCTGGAGGCATGTTTCATGCTCAAGCTTCACGGTTTTGCAGTCAGCAACTACTACAACATGGTCAAACTGGCGCTGCTGGAAAAGGGCGTGCCCTTCGAAGAGGTGCTGTTTTTCGGCGGCCCCGGGCCCGCATCACTGAAGATCAGCCCCTGCGGCAAGGTGCCGGTGCTGGAGACCGAGCACGGCTTTCTCAGTGAGACCAACCTGATCCTTGACTATATCGAGCAGACCCAGCCCGGCAAGGCGCTGCTGCCCGAGGGCGTGTTCGCCCAGGCCAAGGTGCGCGAACTGGCCAAGGAGATCGAGCTGTACATCGAGCTGCCGGCCCGAGCCTGCTACCCCGAGGCGTTCTTCGGTGCCCAGGTGGACCCGGCCATCAAGCAAAAGGCCAAGGCCGAGCTGCTGGCGGGTCTTGCCGCCCTCAAGCGCAACGGTGCCTTTGCTCCCTATGTGGCGGGCGAGCAGATGACCCTGGCGGACATCCTGTTCTGCTACAGCGTCGATCTGGCGTATGCGGTGGGCAAGAAGGTGTTCGATATGGATGTGCTGGCGGACTTCCCGCAGGCCAAGGCCCTGCTCGAACACTTCAAGCAGAACCCCAACGTGCAGAGAAACGCCGCAGACAAGGAAGCCCAGATGCCGGCCTTCCTCGAGATGGTGCGTACCGGCAAGCGCTGACTTCAGCGCAGCCAGGCCCGCCAGACGGGCCTGGCGAATGCCTCAGCGGCTGGCCAGCAGCGCCTGGCCGCGGGCCACGGCTGCACGTACCTGGGCCGGTGCGGTGCCGCCGATGTGGTTGCGCGCGTTCACCGAGCCTTCCAGGGTCAGCACGGCAAACACGTCCTGCTCGATCTGGTCGCTGAACTGGCGCAGTTCGTCCAGGCTCATCTCGGCCAGGTCCTTGCCGGTGTCCACGCCGTACTTCACCGCGTGGCCGACGATCTCGTGGCAATCACGGAACGGCAGGCCGCGGCGTACCAGGTAATCAGCCAGGTCGGTGGCGGTGGAGAACCCGCGCAGCGCGGCTTCGCGCATGATCGCGTGCTTTGGCTTGATCGCCGGGATCATGTCGGCAAATGCCCGCAGCGAATCGCGCAGGGTATCGGCGGCATCGAACAGCGGTTCCTTGTCTTCCTGGTTGTCCTTGTTGTAGGCCAGCGGCTGGCCCTTCATCAGGGTCAGCAGGCCGGTCAGGGCGCCGAACACGCGGCCGGTCTTGCCGCGTACCAGCTCGGGGACGTCGGGGTTCTTTTTCTGCGGCATGATCGAGCTGCCGGTGCAGAAGCGGTCCGGCAGGTCGATGAACTGGAACTGCGCGCTGGTCCACAGCACCAGCTCTTCGGAAAAGCGCGACAGGTGCATCATCGCGATGCTGGCCGCCGCGCAGAATTCGATGGCGAAGTCACGGTCGGACACGCCGTCCAGCGAGTTGCCACCCACCGCTTCGAAGCCCAGCAGCGAGCAGGTCAGTTCACGGTCGATCGGGTAGGTGGTACCGGCCAGTGCGGCGCTGCCCAACGGCATGCGGTTGGTGCGCTTGCGGCAGTCCACCAGGCGCTCGTAGTCGCGGCTGAGCATTTCGAACCAGGCCAGCAGATGATGCCCGAAGGTCACCGGCTGGGCGGTCTGCAGGTGGGTGAAGCCCGGCATGATGGTGTCGGCTTCGCGCTCGGCCTGCTCCAGCAGGCCTTTTTGCAGGCGGGTGATCTCGGCCAGGATCAGGTCGATCTCGTCGCGCAGCCACAGGCGGATGTCGGTGGCCACCTGGTCGTTGCGGCTGCGCCCGGTGTGCAGCTTCTTGCCGGTGATGCCGATGCGGTCGGTCAGGCGTGCCTCGATGTTCATGTGCACGTCTTCGAGGTCGATGCGCCAGTCGAAGTTGCCGGCCTCGATTTCGCCCTGGATGGTGGTCAGGCCGTCGATGATGCTGTCGCGCTCGGCATCGGTGAGCACGCCGACCTTGGCCAGCATGGTGGCGTGGGCGATCGAACCCATGATGTCGTGGCGGTACAGGCGCTGGTCGAAGGTGACGGAGGCGGTGAAGCGGGCGACGAAGGCGTCGACCGGCTCGCTGAAACGGCCGCCCCAGGACTGGTTGGTCTTGTCGGTGCTCATGGATTCACTCGTGTAAGGCGTGAACGGAAAAAGTGGCGCAGATGATAGCAGGGTTGCCGGGGCTCACGGGGCTCGGCGGTCGGCGCAACTGCGGGTTTGTGTCGCAGCCGGGGGCCACGACAGGGGCGATGCAAAAGGATATTTATCGATTGAACGGCAGCGTGCCTGCAACCGTCTACAGTTGGACAGAGGATTGGCAGGTTTCGCCCTCCCAGTGAATCTTTAGCCCTCGTGCGAGTCTGAGCGTGGATCGCCGTGACGGTCGTCACTTCACCTGTCTACGCTATCCTTGTGCGAGACTCACGCAGGAATCCAGCGCTATATGAATGTCCTGATCGTTGATGACGAACCCCAAGCCCGGGAACGCCTGAGCCGAATGCTCGGCGAGCTGGAGGGCTATACCGTGCTGGAGCCCAGCGCCACCAATGGCGAAGAGGCCCTGGCATTGATCGACAGCCTCAAGCCCGAGGTGGTCCTGCTCGACATCCGCATGCCCGGCATGGACGGGCTGCAGGTGGCGGCCCGGTTGTGCGAGCGCGAAGCGCCACCGGCCGTGGTGTTCTGTACGGGGGATGACGAATTCACCGTGCAGGCGTTCAAGGACAGCACCCTGGGCCATCTGCTCAAGCCGGTTCAGGCCGATGCCCTGCGCGACGCGCTGCGCAAGGCCGAGCGCCCGAACCGCGTGCAGCTGGCAGCGCTGACCCGCCCCGGCGCCGAAAGCGGCAACGGGCCGCGCAGCCACATCAGCGCCAGGACCCGCAAGGGCATCGAGCTGATTCCCATCGACCAGGTGATCTACTTCATCGCCGATCACAAGTACGTGACCTTGCGTCATGAGGGCGGCGAGGTGCTGCTGGACGAACCGCTCAAGGCTCTGGAAGACGAGTTCGGCGAGCGCTTCGTGCGTATCCACCGCAACGCGCTGGTGGCCCGCGACCGTATCGAACGCCTGCAGCGCACACCGCTGGGGCATTTCCAGCTTTTTCTCAAGGGCCTCAATGGCGATGCCCTGATTGTCAGCCGCCGCCATGTGGCCGGCGTACGCAAGATGATGCAGCAGCTTTAGGGCGGGGCGGGAGCACTGCTTGACCAGGGACGGTCGACCCCTCCACTGACATAGATCTGCTAGCAGCCCGGATTGAGCTGTTATCATCCCGCGCATCTATCTCGTACGGATCGATCCATGTCCACTCGTGAAATCCGCATTGCCACGCGCAAAAGTGCCCTTGCCCTGTGGCAGGCCGACTATGTAAAAGCCCGCCTCGAACAGGCACACCCCGGCCTGGTGGTGACCCTGGTGCCGATGGTCAGCCGCGGCGACAAGCTGCTCGACTCGCCGCTGTCGAAGATCGGCGGCAAGGGCCTGTTCGTCAAGGAGCTGGAAACCGCGCTGCTGGAGCAGGAAGCCGACATCGCCGTGCACTCGATGAAAGACGTGCCGATGGACTTCCCCGAAGGCCTGGGCCTGTTCTGCATCTGCGAGCGCGAAGACCCGCGCGATGCCTTTGTCTCCAACACCTATGCCAGCCTCGATGCACTGCCGGCAGGCGCCATTGTCGGCACCTCCAGCCTGCGTCGCCAGGCGCAGTTGCTGACCCGCCGCCCCGACCTCGAGATCCGCTTCCTGCGCGGCAACGTCAACACCCGCCTGGCCAAGCTCGATGCCGGCGAGTACGACGCGATCATCCTGGCGGCTGCCGGTTTGATCCGCCTCGGTTTCGAAGACCGCATCACCGCCAGCATCAGCGTCGACGACAGCCTGCCAGCCGGTGGCCAGGGCGCGGTAGGCATCGAGTGCCGCACCGCCGACGCCGAAATCCATGCCTTGCTCGCGCCGCTGCACCACGCCGATACGGCTGACCGCGTGGTGGCCGAACGGGCCATGA
This sequence comes from Pseudomonas sp. MF6396, assembly GCF_002018915.1. Classification (NCBI taxonomy): domain Bacteria; kingdom Pseudomonadati; phylum Pseudomonadota; class Gammaproteobacteria; order Pseudomonadales; family Pseudomonadaceae; genus Pseudomonas; species Pseudomonas sp. MF6396. The sequence goes on from NZ_MVOK01000012.1 coordinate 61,302, forward strand.
ACAAGCACCTCAACGGCGGCTGCCAGGTACCGATCGCCTGTTACGCCGTGCTCGAGGGCGAGCAGCTGTGGTTGCGCGGCCTGGTGGGCGAGCCGGCCGGTGGCCTGTTGCTCAGCGCCGAGGCACGTGCACCGCGCGCAGACGCGGATGCACTGGGTGTACGCGTCGCCGAAGACCTGCTGAACCAGGGCGCCGAAGACATTCTCAAGGCGGTGTATGGCGAGGCCGGCCACCCGTGAACGGCTGGCGCCTGCTGCTGACCCGGCCGGCCGACGACTGCGTGGCACTGGCCGCGACCCTGGCCCAGGCCGGGGTGTTCGGCAGCAGCCTGCCGCTGCTCGAGATCGAAGCGCTGCCGGTGACCGATGCGCAGCGCAGCACCGTGCTCGGCCTGGCCGACTATGCTGCGGTCATCGTGGTCAGCAAGCCGGCAGCCCGGCTCGGCCTGGCCCTGCTCGACCAGTACTGGCCCCGCACGCCGGCCCTGCCGTGGTTCACGGTGGGGGCGGCTACCGCCGCGATCCTGCAGGCCCATGGCTGCGAAGTGCACTTCCCGCCACAGGGGGATGACAGCGAAGCCCTGCTGCAACTGACCCGGCTGCAGGAAGTTTTCGCACAGCCCCAGCCGCGCTTTCTGATCATGCGCGGCGAAGACGGTCGCGAGCTGTTGGCCGAGCGATTGACCGCGCAGGGTGCTAGTGTCGATTATCTGCCCCTGTACCGCCGCTGCCTGCCCGAGTACCCGGTCGGCACGCTGATGCGCCGCATCGATGCGGAACGCCTGAACGGCGTGGTGGTCAGCAGTGGGCAGGGTCTTGAACACCTGCGCCAGCTGGCTGGCAGCGACTGGTCGCGACTGGCCGCGTGGCCGCTGTTCGTGCCGAGCCCGCGTGTTGCCGAGCAGGCCCGCGCCGCTGGCGCACAGAATGTAGTGGATTGCCGTGGTGCCAGTGCCACGGCTTTGCTGGCGGCGTTGCAGGAAACCCCTGCGCCCGCCTCCTAAGGCGCTAAGCTGTCTGGCGAGGTGCCCCAATGCAAAGGATGGATACGTGAGCGAAACTGCCTTGCCCAACGATGATCTGCAGCCGGCGCCAGAAGCGCCCGCGCAAACGCCCGCCGCCCCTGCCAAGCGGGCCGGCACCGGTCTGGCACTGTTCGCCCTGCTACTGGGTGCGGCAGGTGTCGCAATCGGTGGCTGGGGTGTCTGGCAGGTGCGCCACCTGCAGGGCGCCAACCAGCTCCAGAGCGAACAATTGCAGGCCTTGAATGCCCAGGCCCAGGCCTTGCAGCAGGGCGAGCAGCGACTGTCGTCACGCCTGGCCGACCTGCCACCGGCCGCCGAGCTCGAAGAGCGCCGGCGCCTGGTGGCGCAATTGCAGGGCGACCAGCAACGTCTGAGCCAGCGTCTGGAGACCGTGCTCGGTGCCAGCCGCAAGGACTGGCGCCTGGCCGAGGCCGAGCACCTGCTGCGCCTGGCCAGCCTGCGCCTGTCGGCATTGCAGGACATCACCAGCGCTCGGGCACTGGTCGAAGGCGCCGACCAGATCCTGCGCGAGCAGAGCGACCCGGCCTCGTTCGCTGCCCGCGAACAGCTGGCACGCAGCCTGGCCACCCTGAACAGCGTCAAGCAACCGGACCGCACCGGGCTGTTCCTCAAGCTGGCCGCGCTGCGCGAGCAGGTAGTGCAGCTCACCGCCATGGCCCCCGAATCCGAAGAAGGCGGCGAACCGCTGTTCGGCCTGGCTGCCGACGGCGACGGTGCCAGCCGCTGGTCACCGTGGTGGGCGCAGCTGTCGCGCTACTTCCGTATCGATTTCAATGCCGACAAGAACGTCAAGCCGTTGCTGGCCGGCCAGGCCCTGAACCAGGTGCGCCTGGCCCTGAGCCTGGCCCTGGAGCAGGCGCAGTGGGCCGCGCTCAACGGCGAGCCGAAGGTCTATGCCCAGGCGCTGGATGAAGCGCGCAGCGTGCTGCTGGCCAACTTCAACCACGACAACGAGCAGAGCCAGTCGATGCTCGAACAGCTCAACGCGGTGGCGAACGAGCCGGTGTCGGTAGTGACGCCGGACCTGGCCGACAGCCTCGGTGCGGTCCAGGCCTACCTCGAGCGTCGCCACCTGCCCGCCGAAGAATCGATCACGCGCCAGCCGGCGGCACAAGGTCATGAGGAGGGCACCCCATGAAACGTGCCTACCTGTGGGTGGTGGTGGCGATCGTCGTCGCGACCCTGCTGGGTATCGCCGTGGCCCGGCATAGCGGATACGTGCTGATCGCCTACGACAGCTTCCGCTACGAGTCGAGCCTGTGGGCGACCCTGGCCCTGCTGCTGGCCGTGGTGCTCGTGGTGCTGATGGTGCGCTTCGTGCTGGGCCTGGTGTTCACCTCGGGCGGGGTGGTCAACCCATGGTCGCGGCGCAACCGCAGCCGGCGTACACGCCTGGCCATCGAGCAGGGGCAACTGGACCTGGCCGAGGGCCGCTGGGCCAGTGCCCAGCGCCATCTGCATCGCGCTGCCGAGGCCGAACGCCAGCCGCTGCTCTATTACCTCGGGGCGGCCCGCGCTGCCAACGAGCTGGGGCGCACCGAGGACAGCGACAACCTGCTGGAACGTGCCCTGGAACGCCAGCCGCAAGCCGAGCTGGCCATCGCCCTGACCCACGCGCAGTTGCAGGTCGACCGCGGTGACACCGAGGCAGCGTTGGTGACCCTGCAGGCGATGCACGAGCGCCACCCGCACAACGTGCAGGTGCTGCGCCAGTTGCAGCGTCTGTACCAGCAGCGTGGCGACTGGAGCGCGGTGATCCGCCTGCTGCCGGAGCTGCGCAAGGACAAGGTGTTGTCTGCCGCGGAACTGGCCGAGCTGGAGCGGCGGGCCTGGGGCGAAAACCTGAGCCTGGCCGCACGCCGCGAGCAGGACGACCAGACCGCACAGCAGTTCCTTGAACGTGCCTGGCAGCAACTGACCTCGGCACAACGCCAGGAGCCGCAACTGGTGCTGGCGTATGCCGAGCAACTGCGCCAGCTGGGCGCCGAAAGCGACGCCGAGAAGGTCCTGCGTACGGCCCTGCAGCGCGAATACGAAAGCCACCTGGCCCGGCTGTACGGGCTGGTGCGAGGCGGCGACCCGGCGCGTCAGTTGCAGACGGCCGAGGGCTGGCTCAAGCAGCACCCGGACGATCCCAGCCTGTTGCTGACCCTGGGTCGTCTGAGCCTGCAGAATCGTCTGTGGGGCAAGGCGCGCGACTACTTCGAAGACAGCCTGCGCCGGCAGCGCAACCCTGAGGCCTGCGCCGAGCTGGCCCGTCTGCTGGCCGGCCTGGGCGACACCGAGCGCAGCCACCAGCTGTTTCAGGAGGGCCTGGGCCTGTTGGATGAGCGCCTGCTGGCCTTGCCTCTGCCTGAAGCCGTCCGGGCCTGACGTCGTACGGGTTTAGCCCCAGGTTAAACCCGTACTGTTTGGCTGGTTGCGGGGGTGGGTAACTTTTCGCTGAGTTACAGAGGAAATATCCACCTCAACTCTTCGACACTTCCCTTATGTTTCAGCGATTTATCGCGCCTGTCGTGCCTTGAAACAAGGCTCGATTTTCCTCTACCGTTGTTACATGTCTTTCCCGCACCTGGACTTGCCATGCCATTGGCCTGTTTGCGCTCATTGTTCTCCCTGGCTTTCGTCGCGTCGTTACTGATTCTCGCCGGTGCGTTTTACCTCGAATTCACCAAAGGGCTGGTGCCTTGCCCGCTGTGCCAGAGCCAGCGTGTATTGCTGGTTGTGTTTGCCGGTGTCTGCCTGGCCGCGCGCCTGCATGCACCGGGTCAGCCGGGTGCGCGTCGCTATGCGGCTGCGGCGTTGGGCCTGGCGCTGGGGGGCGGCTTGCTGGCGGTGCGCCAGATCTGGTTGCAGGGCAGCGGGGTGGCGGCGGGTGAGGCCTGCTCGATGCCCCTCGGTGCGCTCATCGAGCAAGGCAGCCTTGCCGACGTGCTGCACGCCATGCTGCTCGGTTCGGCCGATTGCGCTTCGATCACCTGGAGCTTTCTGGACCTGAGCCTGCCGGAGTGGAGCCTCCTGGCCTTCCTGCTGCTGGCGGCGCTGGCGTTGGCGCGGCTGCTGTACGTGCAGCCAGCGGCCACGGGCAAGTCATTGAAACCCTGACGCTTGCCGGCGGGGGCCAGGCAATCGACCGATGGCCGCGGGTGCGGCGATTAAACACTTGTATGAAACTTGTCGCCTGCGTACCTTGAAGGCAAGGGCGCGCGGGAATAATCTCCCTTGCACGCATACCCAAAACACTGCTGCTCGATGCCGTTCTGCTGCTTTCTCCCTTTGTTGTGCATACCTCGCACGACGGGGCGCAGCGGCATGACCCAGAAGGGAAGACACCGCCATGTTAGATAGTTGTCAGAATGCTCAGGAACGCTGGGGTGGGGTTCACAAGCTGATTGACCGCTGGCTGGACGAGCGGGCCGAACTGGTCACGGCCTTTCGCGCATTGCGCGATGCCAAACCGGCTTTTGCGGACAAGGACAAGAACCTCGGCTTCTGCGCGATACTGGTCGATTACGTCTCCGCCTGGCACTTCGAGGTCAGTGAGCAGTTGGTGGCTGAAGCCAAGGCGTTCGGAGATGACAAGGGCCTGGAACTGGCGAAGCAGATCAGCCCTCGTATCAGTGCCATTACCGATATCGCGTCGGCTTTCAACGATCACTGCGACAAGGGTAACTGTACCGACCAGGAGCGCTTCGCCAAGAAGCTCAGCGAGCTGGGCAGCCTGCTCCACGAGCGCTTCGAGCTTGAGGATTGCCTGATCGAAGTGCTGCACAACGCGCACAAGGAAGAAGAGGCCGTCCAGGCCTGATCCCTGTCTCCTCCGTTGCCGACATTCAGTCGGCAACCCCCAGTAGTTCGATCTCGAAGATCAGTGGCGTGAACGGCGGAATCAGATCGCCTGCGCCATCGGCTCCGTAGGACTTGGCCGACGGAATCACCACACGCCATTTCGCCCCGACAGCCATCTGTGGCAACGCCACCTGCCAGCCCTCGATCACACTCTTGAGGCTGAACCACTGCGGTTGTTCGCTCTGGTCGAACACGCTGCCATCGGGCAGCTTGCCGACGTAGCGTACCTGCACCCGGCCATCGGCCCTGGGTGAGGCACCATTGCCCTTGACCAGTTCGGTCACCAGTACGCCTTCGGGTAGTTCTCGTACTCCGGCACGGGCGCGTTCGGTGGCCAAGTAACGGGTTTCCACCGCCATCAGCATTTCCACCTGCGACTGCTCGGCGGCCTCGCTGGCCTGGGCCTCGTGCTGGCTGAGAATCGCTTCGCGCCGTGCCTGGCTGATTGCCAGGGGCTTGTTCGCGTAGGCCTGTTGCAACCCCTGGATCAAGGCATCGAGCTGCAGCTCGGGCATCTCGTTGCGCAACCGTTCACCCAGGCTGGCGCCGACGCTATAGGACAGGTCGTGAGCACTTGCCGGTGGCTCGGTGGTGTCTGCGAATGCGCAGGGCAGGGCGAGCAGCAAGAGCAGTAACAGGTAGCGTGGCACAGGCTCACTCCAGGTGGTTTGAGTGCATGGTGAGGGCCGGATGAATCTTTGCATAGAGCAAATTCCGACAGCCTTTTTAACAGCATCTACACTTGTGCGCAGCTGCAGCCATAACAACTTTGCCCAGGCATGCAACGCGGCGTCCTACTTACTGTCAACATGCCCTAGCGGCGGTAGCAGCAGAAGGTCTAGTATGAGCCGCATTCTCGTCAGCCAGGAGGTAAGCCATGTCGGCCAGTAAGAAGCCAGTCAGTACGCCATTACACCTGCTACATCAACTCTCGGGCAGTTTGCTCGAGCATCTGGAAAGTGCCTGCTCGCAAGCACTGGCTGATGCTGAAAAACTGTTGGCCAAGTTGGAAAAACAACGGGGCAAGGCGCAGGAAAAACTTCACAAGTCGCGTCTCAAACTTCAGGACGCTGCGGTCGCCGGCAAGAACAAGGCGCAGAACAAGGCCAAGGGCGCCGTAGGCGAACTGGAAACCCTGCTCGATTCGCTCAAGGATCGCCAGTCGCAAACCCGCCTGTACATCGTGCAGCTCAAGCGTGATGCGCAGGAAAGCCTGAAGCTCGCCCAAGGCGTCGGCAAGGTGCAGGAAGCAGCGTCCAAGGCCCTGACCTCGCGTTCGGCCAAGGCTGCTCCGGTAGCGGCCAAGTCGGCCACCAAGGCCCCGGCCCGCAAGGCTGCAGCCAAGCCAGCCGCTACCAAAGCCGCCGCCAAGCCAGCGGCCAAAACTGCCGCGGCCAAGCCAGCCGCTGCCAAGGCTCCGGCCAAGCCAGCTGCCAAACCTGCAGCCGCCAAGGCTCCGGCAAGGTCTGCTGCCAAACCCGCAGCCGCCAAGGCCCCCGCCAAGCCAGCTGCCAAACCTGCCGCTGCCAAGGCGCCCGCCAAGCCAGCTGCCAAACCTGCTGCGGCCAAGGCTCCGGCCAAGCCAGCTGCCAAACCTGCTGCGGCCAAGGCGCCTGCCAAACCTGCAGCCGCCAAGCCAGCTGCCAAACCCGCCGCTGCCAAGGCTCCGGCCAAGCCAGCTGCCAAGCCTGCTGCTGCCAAGGCCCCCGCCAAGCCCGCCGCTACCCGCGCACCCGCCAAGCCGGCCGCCAAACCCGCTGCTGCCAAACCGGCGACTTCGGCACCTGCTGCGGCCACCACGGCCGCACCGGCTGCTTCGCCTGCCGCTGCACCCGTGACGACCCCAGTGACTCAGTCGCCCTCGACTGCTTCCTGATCCGCCACCGCCACGACGCGCAGCACCTGCAGCGCGTCGTGGTGCCGGGTGCCCTGGGGGGCCAGCACGGCCAGCCAGTCACCTGCCACACCCTGATTCATCCAGCCTTCGCTAGCCTGTTGCAGGCGCGCCAGCAATGTTCGCTCCGCCTCCAGTTCCAGTGCCTTGACCTGCTCGCGCAAGTGCGTCAGCTGCGGGTCGTGCTGCGCGTCTGCACGCCATTGCCGGCGCAGTTGACGCAGCGGTGTCACCACATGCTGCTGCCAGGCAGCGGCCAGCTGTTGCAGGTGCTGTACGCGCTCGGGGGTCACCCCGGCCCTGCCGGCTTCAAGCCACGCCCCGCACAGCAGAAGGCACACATCGGCCCCTTCGTCCTGCAAGGCCAGGCAGGCAGCCTCCACGCCCGGCCGGGCGTACAGGTGCAGAGCGAAATTCCACAGGTCGGTGTGCATGGTCCTACTCGCGCCAGTTGCCATCGAAGCTGGTAGACTCCGCGGCCATTATGATCAGACTTTCGAACCTCACTTTACAGCGTGGTCCCCAGCGCCTGCTAGAAGGCGCCGAGTTGACCCTGCACGCCGGCCAGAAAGCCGGCCTGATCGGTGCCAACGGCGCCGGCAAATCCAGCCTGTTCGCCTTGCTGCGCGGTGAGCTCACGCCCGATTCGGGCGAATGCCAGCTGCCCGGCGACTGGCGCATCGCGCACATGCGCCAGGAGGTCGATACCCTCGATCGCCTGGCGGTGGACTATGTGCTCGATGGCGACGTGCGCCTGCGCGAGGTACAGGCTGCGCTCGCAGCCGCCGAGGCCGCGCACGACAACAATGCATTGGCCCGCCTGCATGTGGAGCTCGACAGCGCCGACGGTTATACCGCCGATGCCCGCGCCCGCAAGCTGCTGGCCGGCCTGGGCTTCAGCAACGAACAGATGGACCGGCGCGTCGGCGACTTCTCCGGCGGCTGGCGCATGCGCCTGAACCTGGCCCAGGCACTGATGTGCCCCAGCGACCTGCTGCTGCTCGACGAGCCGACCAACCACCTGGACCTGGATGCGATCCTGTGGCTTGAAGACTGGCTCAAGAGCTACCCCGGCACGCTGCTGCTGATTTCCCACGACCGCGATTTCCTGGATGCGGTGGTCGACCACGTGGCACACGTGGAACAGTGCAAGCTGACCCTCTACCGCGGCGGCTACAGCGCCTTCGAGCGCGCCCGTGCCGAACGCCTGGCGCAACAGCAGCAGGCGTACGAGAAGCAGCAGGCGCAACGCGCCCACATGGAAAAGTACATCGCCCGGTTCAAGGCCCAGGCCACCAAGGCGCGCCAGGCCCAAAGCCGCATCAAGGCACTGGAGCGCATGGAGGAGCTTTCGGCGGCGCATGTCGACTCGCCGTTCGACTTCACCTTCCACGAGTCCGAGAAGATCTCCAGCCCGCTGCTCGACCTTGCCGAAGCCCGCCTGGGCTATGGCGACAAGACCGTGCTGGAGAAGGTCAAGCTGCAGCTCACCCCGGGTGCGCGCATCGGCCTGCTGGGCCCCAACGGCGCCGGCAAGTCGACCCTGATCAAGAACCTGGCCGGCGAGCTGGAGCCGCTGGCCGGACGCCTGGTGCGCGGCGAGAACCTGGTGGTGGGCTACTTTGCCCAGCACCAGCTCGATTCGCTGGACAGCAAGGCCAGCCCCCTGCTGCACCTGCAGCGCCTGGCCCCCACCGAGCGCGAGCAGACCCTGCGCGACTTCCTCGGCGGTTTCGATTTTCGCGGTGCGCGCATCGACGAGCCGGTGCTGAACTTCTCCGGCGGCGAAAAGGCCCGCCTGGCCCTGGCGCTGATTGCCTGGGAGCGGCCCAACCTGCTGCTGCTCGACGAACCGACCAACCACCTGGACCTGGAGATGCGCCTGGCACTGACCATGGCCCTGCAGGAGTTCAGTGGCGCGGTACTGGTGGTGTCCCACGACCGTCACCTGCTCAAGAGCACCACCGACGACTTCCTGCTGGTGGCAGACGGCAAGGTCGAGACCTTCGATGGCGACCTCGACGACTACACCCGCTGGCTGGTCGAGTATCGTCAGCGCAATGCCCCGGTCAGCACCACACCGGTCAACCCCGACAAGACCGACAAGAAGGCCCAGCGCCAGGCTGCGGCGGCGTTGCGCCAGCAACTGGCCCCGCACAAGCGCCAGGCCGACAAGCTCGAAGCCGAGCTGGCCAAGTTGCATGAAGAGCTGGCCGGGGTCGATGCCAGCCTGAGCGACAGCGCGCTGTATGAAGCGGCGCGCAAGGACGAGCTGCGCGAGCTGCTGGCCCGCCAGGCCAAGCTGAAGGTGCGCGAAGGCGAGCTGGAAGAAGCCTGGATGCAAGCGCTCGAAGTGCTTGAAAGCATGCAGGCCGAGCTGGAGGCGTTGTCCTGATGGAGTCGATGCAGGGATTGCTGCCGGTCGAGTGGATCGGCCCCTTCTGGATGGGCCTGCAGATACTGCTGATCCTGGTCGCGGCGTACCTGCTGCAACGCCTGGTGGCGCGCTGCCTGACTCGCCTGAGCGAGCGTTACCCGTTGCCGCCGGAGCTGATGGTGCCGCTGCGCGGCGGCTTGCGCTGGCTGATCATGGGCAGCGCGCTGATCTTCGTGCTGGAGCGCCTGGGTGTTTCGGCCACGGTGCTGTGGACGGCCCTGTCGGGCTTTGTCGCGGTGGCGGCGGTGGCCTTCTTCGCGATGTGGAGCGTACTGTCCAACCTGCTCTGCGCAGTGCTGATCTTCACCGTGGGGCCGTTTCGCATCGGCGACGTGGTCGAGTTGGTCGAGACCCTCGACAAGCCGGGGGTCAAGGGCCGCGTGACCGCGATCAACCTGCTGTTCACCACCCTAGTCGAACTGCCCGAGGCGGGCGGCGCACTGGTGCAGGTGCCCAACAGCCAGTTCTTCCAGAAGAGCGTGCGCCGCTGGCGCGGTTCGGACGGCCTGGCCGTGGTAAGCGAAAGCCCGAAACCCGGGGCCTGAACACCGGCTGCAAAAAAATGTGGTGATTTTTTCAGCGGCGCATTAGCGTGGAACCCTTGAACAAGGGTCCGGGCCGAGGTGTGTGATGTCGCTGGAAACGTGGTTGGCTTTTTTTGCTGCCTGTTGGGTAATCAGTCTTTCGCCGGGGGCGGGGGCCATTGCGTCCATGTCCTGCGGCCTGCAGTACGGCTTCTGGCGCGGCTACTGGAACGCGCTGGGCCTGCAGCTGGGGCTGGTGATGCAGATCGCGATCATTGCCGCCGGCGTGGGCGCGGTACTCGCTGCCTCGGCTACCGCGTTCCAGGTCATCAAATGGTTTGGCGTTGCCTACCTGATCTACCTGGCCGTGAAACAGTGGCGAGCGCTGCCGGCAGACCTGGCCGACGACTCGACGGTACGCCCCATCGGCAAGCCGTTGAGCCTGGTGTTCCGTGGTTTTCTGGTCAACGTCAGCAACCCCAAGGCGCTGATCTTCATGCTTGCGGTGCTGCCGCAGTTCATCAATCCGCATGCCGAGCTGCTGCCGCAGTACCTGACGATCGCCGGCACCATGGTGGCGGTGGACCTGCTGGTGATGGCGGGTTATACCGGGTTGGCGGCGCGGGTGCTGCGCCTGTTGCGCACGCCCCGGCAGCAGCGGCGCATGAACCGCACGTTTGCCGGGTTGTTCCTGGGTGCGGCGACATTGCTGGCGACCATTCGCCGGGCGCCGGTCTAAGACCGGAAGGCTGCGCCTTCCATCGCGGTTCACCACTGTTCTTGTGGGAGCCGGCGTTGCCGGCGAAGAGGCCAGCACAGACACCCAATAAAAAAGGCGACCCGAAGGTCGCCTTTTGCATGCTCAGCGCAAGATCTGCGCCGGTTCATCCGGCGGCAGGTTGTTGCGCATCGGCGCACGTTCCTGATCCGGCATCACACCCACCAGCTGCTCCTTGAGCTGTCTGGCCACATCCATGCCCAGTTCCTTGGACACTTCACGCACCACCCGCGGACGGTTCAGGCTGACCCGCACGTCCTGGCTGTTCACCAGCTTGGTGTCCTGGCCTTCACCCATGGCGGTGAACGCCGAGGTGATCTCGTAGGTACGGGTGTTGATCAGGCTGAAGTCGGCCACCAGGGTCAGGCCCAGGATCGCCGAGTAGCTGTTGGTGTTGTCGATCGAGGTGATATCGCGCTGGAAGTCGATATCCGACAGGGTGCCGAACAGTACGTAGTCGGCGCCCTTGTAGTTGCCCGCCTTGATCCGCGCGATCACGTCATACACGTCCTGCTTGGCCTTGGCCGTGTACGGCGTGCCCTGCACCAGCTGGAACATGCCGGACTTGAGGATCTCGCCCTTGATGTCACCGCTGAACTTGCGCAGCTCGGTCTGCTCGATGTAGCTCTGGCTGCTTTCGAACTCGCTGTAGCTGGACGACGCGTTGGCGTGGTACATGCTCGCATTCGAGTTGCTGCTCGCCGAGACCATGTGGATGTACTGCTCCACGCGCTCCTGATAAGCCAGGTCGGTGACCGCTACCTTGGGGGCCGCTTGCACGCCGAACGCGCAAGCCAGGCCGATGATGCCCATCCATGCACGCATTGCTTAGCGCTCCGTGGTCTTGCGGATTTCTTTTTCGTCCATCCACTCGGCCAGGCCGCTTTCCACGTCGATCAGCTGCAGGCTGAACTTGTAGAACACGTCCTTGTAGTCGCTGCTGCGCTTGACGATCGAGCTGATCGACCCTTCCAGGCGGTATTTGGCAGCGATCATGTTGCCGGTCTTGGCAACGGTGTTCTTCTTGTACAGGCCGCTCTGGTTCTGCAGCTTGAGCTGGTCGACCTGGCTCTGCATCTGGTTGTTGTCGCTGGCGAAGCGGGCGGTGCCGGTCTTCATCAGCTGGGTCTTGATCGAGGTGGTGATCTCGCGGGTATCGATGTACTCGCTGGTCTTGTTCTTCACGTCGTAGACCTGAACCACCGGACGGCCCTGCAGGATGCCGGACTGGGCCAGCGAGCGGGTCATGCTTTCGGCGATCATCTGCAGGTCGGTGGAACCGAACTCGTTGGTGACCAGTTCAACGGCCTTGCTGTCGCCGTAGCCAATGTTCTTGCCGCCCAGTACAGGGGAGTTGTTGGCGCAGCCGCTGGCCAGCGCGACCACTACGGCCAGCAGGGAAAAACGAGCGAACATCATGTTGAGCATCTCCTGAAAATTGAAAATTACTGGGCCTGGACTTCAATGCGGAAGTCAGTGGCCTGGGGGACCGGGGCAATCGCTGGCAGTACGGTGGACTGCGAGCCGTACAGGCTCAGGGTCTTCCAGCTTTCTTCGCTGGCGACCGGGAAGCCGTCGTTGCCCAGCCAGGCAAAGCGATAGAACATCGTCTTGTTGCTGCGGCTGGTGTTGGTCAGCGAGACCTTGACGGTCATGAAGCCGTTTTCGCGGGCAACCCGCATCGGGCCGATATCGATGTTGCTCAGTTTGCCCATCACGACCACCTTGCTGGCGGCGCTGCCCGGTGCGGGCGGTGGTGGGGTGGCGCAGCCGGCCAGCAGGGTGGCGGTGGCGAGCGCGGCGAGAAGCTTGAGGCGCATGGCGATTCCTTGGCTTACTTGAGGCTGGCGACGGCGGCGGCCGGCGCAGGCTGGGTGACTTGCAGGGCCGGGCCACCGGCGTAGACGCGGTTGCCCACGACGCGCAGAGCCACGACCTGATAGGGGCGATCGATCTTCACGGCGATCTTGCTGCCGCCCAGGTTCGACGGCAGGCTCAGCTGGTGCTCGCCCTGGGCCAGGCGCACGCGGGCAACCAGGGTGTCGTCCGGCAGGGTGCGCCAGGTGCGGGTGTCGGCGCCTTCGGTGACGGCCGAGGCGATGCCCACGGCCAGACCAGCCAGCGGGTTGACGTCGTTGAGCTGTTTTTGCGCCACGCCACGGGTGATGGCGCGCACGCTGGTGCGCAGGATGATGCCTGGCATGTCGTCACGCAGCGCGCGGCGCGACATGGCGGTGGTGCTGTTGAGCGCGGTCAGCGAGAGCGTCTTGTCGTTCAGGTAGATCTCGCTGAAGTGCGCGGTGGAGGTGTCTTCCTTGATGATCGGGAACGACAGCGGGGTGATCACCAGATTGCCGCTGATTGGCAGGGGCAGGGGGATGCGCACCGAGTCGCGGGCCGGCGCCAGGCCGCTCTGCACCACGATCAGCACGTCGCTGTCGGCGCCCTTGGCGGCAGGCTTGTCGAGGTCGAGCAGCGCACGCTCGAGCAGCGCGGTGTTCGGGCGCAGTTCGGCCGCCTTGCGGTAGCCCGGTGCAGCCAGGCCTTTTTCGCCCAGTGCTTCGTATACGTAGCCGGACAGGTAGTGGCTGAACGCACTCTGGTAGCTGTTCTTCAGGCCGACCACTTCAGGCGCGTCCAGGGCGGCCACCGGGTAGCCCTGCAGGTCCTTGTACTCGGTCTTGACGCCTTCCTTCTCGGCCTCTTCTTCGCGCTTGAGGTATTCCTTGTCGCGCAGCTCGGCGATCACGGCCTCACGTTCGTGGGTTTTCTTGATTTCGGTGCGGGCACCGTCGAAATCATTCTGAGCCAGCAGGTTCAGGGCCATCTGGGTGGTCAGCATGACTTTTTCGTAGTCGTAGCCTTCGTAGCGGCGCACCTTGTCGTTGACCAGGTAGCTGCCGAACTGGCTCAGGTACTTGGCGGTGTCCAGCTTCACCGACTCTTCCCACTTGAACACCACGCTATCGGCTTCGCGCCAGGCATCCTGGCTGCCGCTCAGGTCGCCCTTGGAGCGCAGCAGTTCGCCTTTCTCGAAGTAGTAGAGAAGGTCCTTGTCCTCACCCTTGTTGTTCTTTTCCAGCAGGGCCAGGGCCGCGTCGACGTTGCCGCTGGCCAGCTGCTGGTTGGTTTCCTGGAGTTCGCTGTCGTAGCTGCGAAACGCTGCGCAGCCCGTCAGTTGGACGATCGCGCACAGCGTGGCGACGGTGAGGACACGGGAGGCCATCTTGAATCTCTTCCCTGAAAAAGTGACGTTAGGCGCCGGCGAGTGGCGGTGATCCCTTTGGACGCTAGTTCCAAATCCTCTTAGCAGAGGAGCCTGTATTTCCATTCGCTATAACGAAAGGCGCGGCATTATAGACGCAATGACTGGCTAATTAATGGCCTTGTGCTTCATTTTTTCTTGGATGTGCCAGTAGTCACATTTCCCGCGTGGTGTAGGAATAAGTCGATTCCCGGGGTAGGAGATAAACTTGTTTCAAAATTTTTCATGAAACTTCCGGGTGGTGCTTGAGCCGGCGCAAGTGGAAGTGAACAATGCAATCCTCCTCATTCCTGTTCGAGATTGGCTCCCATGATGCCCCGCCCCCGTGTGTTCGCCTGGCTGCTAGGGCCGCTGCTGGCCCTGGGCAGTGCCTTGAGCAGTGCCGCGCCGCAAGCGCCGCTGATTACCCCGGACCCGGCCCGCGGTGCACCGCTGTACGCCCAGCACTGTTCGGTGTGCCACGGTGACGGCGGCGCCGGCGATGGGCCGGCGGGGTTGGGGCTGGACCCACCGCCGGGCGATCTGCGCCAGGCGGCGCGGCTCGACACCCTGAGCCTGGCCGAGCTGTACCGGGTGATGGAGCAGGGCATCGAGGGCAGCGACATGCCGGCGTTCGCCGACCAGCTCGACGAGCGCCAGCGCTGGGATGTGGCCAGCTACATTGCCGGCTTCAGCGCCGAGCCTGGTGCTGTGCAGGCCGACCGGCGCTTCAGCCTGGCCGAGCTGGCGCAGCTCACCCCGGCGCAGGTGCGTGACTCCCAGGGTGGCGAGGCGGCGGCCGCCTTTCGTGCCCAGCGCGCCAAGCCGCCAGCGGCGCAACGCGGCCCTGGCCAACTGATCGACTACACCGCCACCACCCTCGAACAGAGCCTGGCCGCCTATCGTGCCGGCGACCACGAGCAGGCCTACGACCTGTCGGTGGCGGCGTACCTGGAGGGCTTCGAGCTGGTGGAAAGCGCCCTGGACAACGTCGATGCCAACCTGCGCAAGAACACCGAAAAGGCCCTGATGGCCTACCGCCAGGGGTTGCAGGACGGCTTGCCGGTGGAGCAGGTGACGCAACGCCTGGCGGCGGCCAAGGCCGAGCTCGAAGCATCGGCCAAGCTGCTGGGTGGCGATGGCCTGAGCTGGTCGCTGAGCTTCATCTCCGGCCTGCTGATTCTGCTGCGCGAGGGGCTGGAGGCAATCCTGGTGCTGGCGGCGATTCTGGCCTTCCTGCGCAATACCGGGCAGCAGTCGGCAGTGCGCAGCGTCAACGTGGGGTGGGCGCTGGCGTTGGTGGCGGGCTTTGCCACCTGGGCACTGGCTGCCTACGTGATCGACGTGGGGGGCGCACAGCGTGAACTGCTGGAGGGCTGCACCGCCCTGTTCGCCTGCGTGATGGTGCTGTGGCTGGGGGTATGGATGCACGACCGGCGCCATGCGGCGGCCTGGCAGGACTACATCAAAAGCAGCCTGGTGGGGGGCGGCGGCCGCTTCGGCTTTGCCGTGCTGGCGTTCTTTTCGGTTTACCGCGAACTGTTCGAGGTGATCCTGTTCTACGAAACCCTGTGGCTGCAGGCCGGGCCTGCGGCGCACGATGCGGTGCTGGCCGGCGGGGCGACGGCGCTGGTGCTGCTGGTGGGGCTGGCGTGGGTGATTCTGCGCGGGTCGGCGAAATTGCCGCTGTCGCTGTTCTTCAGCATCAACGCGGCGCTGCTGTGCGCGTTGTCGGTGGTGTTCGCCGGGCATGGGGTGAAGGCGTGGCAGGAGGCGGGGGTGTTCGGTACGCGGCCAGTGCCGTTCTTCGACTTCGACTGGCTGGGGATTCATGCCGATGCGTATTCGCTGGCCGCGCAGGTATTGGCGCTTGTGGCCATTGCGGTGTTGTACGGGCGCAGCTGGCTGGCAGGGCGGCGGGTTTCGGTGCACTGATCGAGGGCCCCTGCGCTGGCTTGTCGGCGAATGCTGCAACGCCGCGCCAATGCAGGGATACTGTGCGCCTTGTTCTCTTTGCGGTGGATAACCCAACCATGCGTGTCTGGATCGACGCCGATGCCTGCCCCAAGGCGGCCAAGGACCAACTGGTCAAATTTGCCCTCAAGCGCCAGTTCGAGGTGGTGCTGGTCGCCGGTCAGGGCCAGATCAAGCCGGCCTTTGCCTGCGTCAGGCTCATCGTGGTGCCCAGCGGGCCGGATGCTGCCGACGACTACCTGGTGGAACACGCCGTGCCCGGCGAGTTGGTGATCTGCAGCGATGTGCCGCTGGCCGATCGGCTGGTCAAGAAGGGGGTGGCCGCGCTCGATCCGCGTGGTCGCGAATTCGACGAGCGCAACATGGGCGAGCGGCTGGCGGTGCGCAACCTGTTCACCGACCTGCGCGAGCAGGGCCAGGTCGGTGGTGGGCAGGCGCCCTACGGCGAGCGTGAGAAACAGGCCTTCGCCAATGCGCTGGACCGCATTCTCACGCGGTTGGCACGCGCCTACCCGCAGTGATGCCTCAGTCGGCCTCGTGGGTCAGTTCCAGCACCCGGTCGACCAGCTTGTAGATCCCGCCCGCCGCCTCGCCGATGCTCTGCGCCAGCATGTAGGCGGGGGTGCTGACCAGCTTGCGCTGAGTGTCTTCGACGATGTCGTGCACATCGCATTCTTCATGGGTGCCGCCCATCTTGACCACGGCCGCGCTGGTGTCGGCATCGTTGCCGATGGTGCAGACCACGCCTGGCCCGTAGATCTTGGCCGCCAGGGCCGGCGAAATGCAGATCAGGCCCACCGGCTTGCCCGCTTCGGCGAAGGCTTCGGCCAGTGCGAGCACATCGGGGTTGACCGAGCATTTGTCGCCTTCCACGGCGAAGTTGGAGAGGTTTTTCGCAGCGCCGAAGCCACCGGGCACGATCAGTGCGTCGAAGTCGTCCGCATTCGCTTCACGCAGGTCCTTGACCTCGCCGCGGGCAATGCGCGCCGACTCCACCAGCACGTTGCGCGTTTCGGGCATCTCTTCGCCGGTAAGGTGGTTGATCACATGCATCTGCGCGATGTTCGGTGCAAAGCACTGCACCTGGGCGCCACGCTGGTCAAGGCGCAGCAGGGTGATGACGCTCTCGTGAATTTCGGCACCGTCGTACACACCGCAACCGGAAAGGATCACCGCAACTTTTTTCTTGGTCATGCTCACTACTCCCGTTCAAGGCGCTAAATGTCCCCTGATTTGGCCATTCTCGCCAGGCTCTCTACATAGATCGCAATGCAGGGGGAGTGTTCAGTCGTGAGAGCGAGCAGCCAGGCCTATGGCCGGTCGCCACCTTCGCCAGGGTGCTGCTCCCGGGCCTGGGCCCGCGCCTGTTCGGCCTGGGCCTCGGCGGCTTCCTGGCGGGCAATGCGCGCGGCCTTGAAGCGCCGGCGCAGCCACAGCAGGGCGCCCAGTACCACCAGGGCACCGAGTACCCACAGCTCGTACTTCTTCACGTTGCCCAGCAGCCCTTCGAGGATGGCGCCGAAGTGGTAGGCGGCCGCGCCCAGGGCCAGTGCCCATACTGCGGCACCGATGCCGTTGAGCAGCAGGTAGCGGCGCGGCGGGTAGCCGGACAGGCCGATGGCCACGGGCATCACCGTGCGCAGGCCGTAGACGAAACGGAAACTCAGCACCCAGATGTCGGGGTGGCGGCGGATGTGCTCCAGCGCACTGTCCCCCATCATCTGCCAGCGCGGCTTGCGCGCCAGCAGCTTGCGCCCGTGACGACGCCCCATGAAGTACCACAGCTGGTCGCCGGCATAGCTGCCGAAGAAGGCAACCAGCACCACCATGTTGATATCCATGTAGCCACGGAACGCAAGAAATCCGGCGAGAACCAGTATGGTCTCACCTTCAAAAAAGGTGCCTAGAAAAAGGGCAAAATAGCCGAAATCCTGCAGGAATTGTTCAAGCATTTTCTGGGTGCTGGCGAAATGAACGCGCAGCCTACCCCCTGGGAGGCTTTAGGGAAAGTGTCCAAATGTGTCTCGACGTGAACATTTCCTACAAGGAGAATGAATGCGTCCATAAGTCGCAGGGTTGCCTCAGGTCGTCATACGGGCGTCATAATGACTGCTTATAACTGTCGCGCTCGCCCGCCTGCGCGGGCTCAGGAGTCTGCCGTGAGCTTTACCCCCGCTAACCGTTTGTTTCCTGCCACTCGCCTGCGTCGCAACCGCCGTGACGACTTTTCCCGTCGCCTGGTGCGCGAAACCACACTGACTGTTGACGACCTGATCCTGCCGGTGTTCGTGCTGGACGGCGAAAACCGTCGCGAGGAAGTCGCCTCGATGCCGGGCGTGGAGCGCCTGAGCATCGACCTGCTGCTGCAGGCCGCCGAGGAGTGGGTGAAGCTCGGTATTCCGGCGCTGGCCCTGTTCCCGGTGACCCCGCTGGACAGGAAGTCGCTGGATGGCGCCGAAGCCTACAACCCGGACGGTATTGCCCAGCGCGCCACCCGCGCCCTGCGCGACCGCTTCCCGGAGCTGGGGGTGATCACCGACGTGGCACTGGACCCGTTCACCACCCACGGCCAGGACGGTATCCTCGACGAGGAAGGCTACGTCCAGAACGACATCACCGTCGACGCCCTGGTGCGCCAGGCGCTGTCGCATGCCGAGGCCGGCGCCCAGGTGGTGGCCCCGTCGGACATGATGGACGGGCGGATCCAGGCGATCCGTGAAGCCCTGGAGCTGGCCGGTCATGTCAACGTGCGCATCATGGCCTACTCGGCCAAGTATGCCAGCGCCTACTACGGCCCGTTCCGCGACGCGGTCGGCTCGGCGCTGAACCTGGGCAAGGCCAACAAGGCCTCGTACCAGATGGACCCGGCCAACACCAACGAGGCCCTGCATGAAGTGGCCGCCGACCTGTCCGAAGGCGCCGACATGGTAATGGTCAAGCCAGGCATGCCGTATCTGGATATCCTTGCGCGGGTCAAGGACGAGTTCAAGGTGCCGACCTTCGTCTACCAGGTCAGTGGCGAGTACGCGATGCACATGGCCGCGATCCAGAACGGCTGGCTCTCGGAAGGGGTTATCCTCGAATCCCTCACCGCTTTCAAACGGGCGGGCGCCGACGGCATCCTGACCTATTTCGCTGTTCGCGCCGCACAATTGATGAGAGGGCAGTAACGCCCTTCAGGAACGCTAGATGAATAACGAAGCACTTACCGAAGTCGAAGTGAAGGATGCCCAGCCGGTGCCCGAGCAACTGGTCGAAACCCCGCCGGACCTCGAGCCCGCGCCGGTGGTCGAAGCCGAGGCGCCCGTGGTGGCTCCGGCCCCGGCGGTGCCGGCGATTGCCGTGCCGGGCCTGGACGACAGCAGCCTGTACATCCATCGCGAATTGTCCCAGCTGCAGTTCAACATCCGCGTGCTGGAGCAGGCGCTGGACGAGTCCTATCCGCTGCTGGAGCGACTGAAGTTCCTGCTGATCTTTTCCAGCAACCTGGATGAGTTCTTCGAAATTCGTGTGGCGGGCCTGAAGAAGCAGATCACCTTCGCTCGCGAGCAGGCCGGCGCCGACGGCCTGCAGCCGCACCAGGCGCTGGCGCGCATCAGCGAGCTGGTGCACAGCGAAGTGGACCGCCAGTACGCGATCCTCAACGACGTGCTGCTGCCGGAGCTGGAAAAGCACCAGATTCGCTTCATCCGCCGGCGTCACTGGACCACCAAGCTCAAGACCTGGGTGCGCCGCTATTTCCGCGACGAGATCGCGCCGATCATTACCCCGATCGGCCTGGACCCGACCCACCCGTTCCCGCTGCTGGTGAACAAGAGCCTGAACTTCATCGTCGAGCTCGAAGGCATCGATGCGTTCGGCCGTGATTCGGGCCTGGCGATCATTCCGGCGCCGCGTCTGCTGCCGCGGGTGATCAAGGTGCCGGAAGACGTCGGTGGCCCCGGCGACAACTACGTGTTCCTGTCGTCGATGATCCATGCGCACGCCGACGACCTGTTCCAGGGCATGAAGGTCAAGGGCTGCTACCAGTTCCGTCTGACCCGCAACGCCGACCTGGCGCTGGACTCCGAGGACGTCGAAGACCTGGCCCGTGCCCTGCGTGGCGAGCTGTTCTCGCGTCGCTATGGCGATGCGGTGCGCCTGGAAGTGGCCGATACCTGTCCCAAGCACCTGTCCGATTACCTGCTCAAGCAGTTCAGCCTGAGCGAGCACGAGGTGTACCAGGTCAATGGCCCGGTCAACCTCACGCGCCTGTTCAGCATCACCAGCCTGGACAGCCACCCGGAGCTGCAGTACACCCCGTTCACCCCGGCAATTCCCAAGCTGTTGCAGAACAGCGAGAACATTTTCAGTGTCATCAGCAAGCAGGACATCCTGCTGATGCACCCCTTCGAGTCGTTCACCCCGGTGGTCGACCTGCTGCGTCAGGCGGCGAAAGATCCGCACGTGCTGGCCGTGCGCCAGACCCTGTACCGCAGCGGCGCCAACTCCGAGATCGTCGACGCGCTGGTGGATGCGGCGCGTAACGGCAAGGAGGTCACCGCAGTGATCGAACTGCGCGCGCGTTTCGACGAAGAGTCCAACCTGCAGATGGCCAGCCGCCTGCAAGCGGCGGGTGCGGTGGTGATCTATGGCGTGGTCGGGTTCAAGACCCACGCCAAGATGATGCTGATTCTGCGGCGCGAGGCCGGCGAGATCGTGCGTTATGCGCACCTGGGTACCGGCAACTACCACGCCGGCAACGCCCGCCTGTACACCGACTACAGCCTGCTGACCTCCGACGACGCCTTGTGCGAGGACGTCGGCAAGCTGTTCAGCCAGCTGATCGGCATGGGCAAGACCCTGCGCATGAAGAAGCTGCTGCACGCGCCGTTCACCCTCAAGAAGGGCATGCTCGACATGATCGCGCGCGAGACCCAGTTCGCCCTGGAAGGCAAGCCGGCGCATATCATCGCCAAGTTCAACTCGCTGACCGACCCCAAGATCATCAAGGCGTTGTACAAGGCCAGCCAGTCGGGCGTGCGCATCGACCTGGTGGTGCGTGGCATGTGCTGCCTGCGTCCGGGCATTCCGGGCGTTTCGCACAACATCCACGTGCGCTCGATCATCGGGCGTTTCCTGGAACACACCCGGGCGTTCTACTTCCTCAATGGCGGGGAAGAGCAGATGTTCCTTTCCAGTGCCGACTGGATGGAGCGCAACCTCGACAAGCGTGTCGAGACCTGCTTCCCGGTGGAGGGCAAGAAGCTGATCCTGCGGGTGAAGAAGGAGCTGGAGGGGTACCTGACCGACAACACCCACGCGTGGCTGCTGCAGTCGGACGGCCGCTATGTGCGCAGCACGCCGACCGGCAACCAGAACCCGCGCAGTGCCCAGGCCACTCTGCTCGAGCGCCTGAGCAACCCGGTGCTTATCGTACGCTGAGGGTAAAGCCGACCCGGGCCAGCCATTCGGCTTCCAGGCCGAAATCGGCCTGGGTCAGCTGGTTCTGTTCCAGCCAGCCGGCCGGGAACTCCACATCCAGGCTCTGGCCGGCGGCATGCAGCTTGACCGTCGGCATCTGCTGGGTGCCGCGGATGTGGTGGAACAGGATCGCGAAGCGCAGCAGCACGCACAGACGAATCAGCTTCACGCCGTCGTCGCCGAATTCGGCGAACTTGTCCTTGGGGATGTTGCGCCGGTGCCCGCGCACCAGCAGTGCCAGCATCTGCTGGTCTTCACGGGAGAAGCCGGCCAGGTCGGAGTGCTCGATCAGGTAGGCGCCGTGCTTGTGGTAATGATAGTGGGCGATGTCCAGCCCCACTTCGTGCACCTTGGCCGCCCAGCCCAGCAGTTCGCGCCAGATCCCGTCTTCAAGATCCCACGCCTTGGCCACCTGGTCGAAGGCATGCAGCGCCTTGCGCTCGACCCGTGCCGCCTGGCCCTGGTCGACGTGGTAGCGCTCCATCAGCGAGGTCAGGGTGCGTTCGCGCACGTCTTCGTGGTGGTGGCGGCCCAGCAGGTCGTACAGCACGCCTTCGCGCAGGGCACCTTCGCAGTGGTCCATGCGTTGCAGTTCCAGCGCGTCGAAGATCGCCTCCAGGATCGCCAGGCCCGCCGGGAAGATGGTGCGCCGGTCGGGCTTGACCCCTTCGAAATCGATCTTGTCGGTATCGCCCAGCTTGAACAGTTTGCGCTTGAGCCAGGCCAGACCTTCGGCGTTGACCTCGCCGTTGCCCATGCCGCCGGCCTTCAGGGCCAGGCCGATGGCGCGGATGGTGCCCGAGGAGCCGATGGCTTCATCCCAGGTCAGGCGGTGCAGGGCATTCTCGATGCTCATCAGCTCCAGGCGCGCGGCGGTGTAGGCCTGGGCATAGCGCGCCGGGGTGATCTTGCCGTCGCGAAAGTAACGCTGGGTGAAGCTCACGCAGCCCATCTGCAGGCTTTCGCGCAGCAGGGGCTCGAAGCGCTGGCCGATGATGAATTCGGTACTGCCGCCGCCGATGTCGGCCACCAGGCGCTTGCCGGGGGTGTCGGCCAGGGTATGGGAGACGCCCAGGTAGATCAGGCGTGCTTCTTCACGGCCGGAAATCACCTCCACCGGGTGTCCGAGAATGGCTTCGGCGCGGCGGATGAATTCGCCGCGGTTGCGCGCTTCGCGCAAGGCGTTGGTGCCGACGATGCGCACCGCGCCGTCAGGCATGCCGTTGATCAGCTGGGCGAAGCGCTTGAGGCAGTCGAGCCCGCGTTGCATGGACTCTTCGCTGAGCTGGCGCTCTTCGTCGATGCCGGCGGCCAGCTGAACCTTTTCCCCCAACCGCTCCAGGATGCGAATGTCGTTGTGGTGGGCCTTGGCCACGACCATGTGGAAACTGTTGGAGCCCAGGTCGATGGCGGCTATCAGGGACAGATTCTTGGCTGGGTTTTGCGGCATGGTGATGGGTTCTCGGTCGATAACCCGGCAATCGTGCCACGATCCGCCGCCGACGCCAACGCGCAGTGTGGCAAGGCTTGACCTGACGCAGTTGCGAGTCTTTTTTATGACTTTTGTGTGACAGTCGATATGCAACGTCTCGCACAACTATAGTTACAGTCAATCGCGCGTGGCTTCCTGTCTACGGCGATGGCGGCTATGATGGGCCACGTTTTTTTGCTTACGACCTTGGAGACTTCCATGAGCAGCGATCTTATCAAACACGTCACCGACGCCACCTTCGAAGCCGACGTGCTCAAGGCTGAAGGTCCGGTGCTGGTCGACTACTGGGCTGAATGGTGCGGCCCATGCAAAATGATCGCTCCGGTTCTGGACGACATCGCCGCTACCTACGAGGGCAAACTGACCGTCGCCAAGCTCAACATCGACGAAAACCAGGAAACCCCAGCCAAGCACGGCGTGCGTGGCATCCCGACGCTGATGCTGTTCAAGAACGGCAATGTCGAGGCGACCAAGGTCGGCGCATTGTCCAAGTCTCAGCTGCAGGCGTTCCTCGACGCCAATATCTGAGTCGAAAAAAGCCCCGCATTCGTCGGGGCTTTTCTCTGTCTGGTGACTAGACGCCAGAAAATGCAAGTGATACATTCGGCCTCGCACTGTTTCTTTCAGTGCCCCCTGCACGCCGTCGCCGACGCACCTCAATTCGAATTAGTACGCGATCCTGTCGCCTTCTCTGCGGCGCGGCTTCATTAAGCCAGAAGCTTAATTCCCCCTTCTTACATGATTACGTCATTCCCCTTATGAATCTGACTGAACTCAAGCAAAAGCCGATTACCGATCTGCTCGAATTGGCCGAACAGATGGGCATAGAAAATATGGCCCGTTCGCGCAAGCAGGACGTGATTTTCTCCCTGTTGAAAAAGCACGCGAAAAGCGGCGAGGAAATCTCCGGTGACGGCGTGCTGGAGATTCTCCAGGACGGTTTCGGCTTCCTGCGTTCGGCTGACGCTTCGTACCTGGCCGGCCCGGACGACATCTATGTCTCGCCCAGCCAGATTCGTCGCTTCAACCTGCGTACCGGTGACACCATCGTCGGCAAGATCCGCCCGCCCAAAGAAGGCGAGCGCTACTTCGCGCTGCTCAAGGTCGACACCATCAACTACGACCGTCCGGAAAACGCGAAGAACAAGATCCTCTTCGAAAACCTGACGCCGTTGTTCCCGAACAAGCGCCTGAAGATGGAAGCCGGCAACGGTTCCACCGAAGACCTCACCGGTCGCGTCATCGACCTGTGCGCGCCGATCGGCAAGGGCCAGCGCGGCCTGATCGTCGCCCCGCCGAAAGCGGGCAAGACCATCATGCTGCAGAACATCGCGGCCAACATCACCCGCAACAACCCCGAGTGCCACCTGATCGTGCTGCTGATCGACGAGCGCCCGGAAGAAGTGACCGAGATGCAGCGCACCGTGCGCGGCGAAGTGGTCGCCTCCACCTTCGACGAGCCGCCAACCCGTCACGTGCAAGTGGCCGAGATGGTCATCGAGAAGGCCAAGCGCCTGGTCGAGCACAAGAAGGACGTGGTCATCCTGCTCGACTCGATCACCCGTCTGGCCCGTGCCTACAACACCGTGATCCCGAGCTCCGGCAAGGTGCTGACCGGTGGTGTCGACGCCCACGCCCTGGAGAAGCCGAAGCGTTTCTTCGGTGCTGCACGTAACATCGAGGAAGGCGGTTCGCTGACCATCATCGCCACCGCGCTGGTCGAGACCGGCTCGAAGATGGACGAAGTGATCTACGAAGAGTTCAAGGGTACCGGCAACATGGAACTGCCCCTGGACCGTCGCATTGCCGAGAAGCGCGTGTTCCCGGCCATCAACATCAACCGTTCGGGTACCCGTCGCGAAGAGCTGCTGACCGCCGACGACGAGCTGCAGCGCATGTGGATCCTGCGCAAGCTGCTGCACCCGATGGACGAGATCGCCGCCATCGAGTTCCTGGTCGACAAGCTCAAGCAGACCAAGACCAACGACGAGTTCTTCCTGTCGATGAAGCGCAAGTAACACGGGCGGTACGCAAGAGCCGGGGAAACCCGGCTTTTTGCTATCTGTACATTGTCTA
Source organism: Pseudomonas sp. MF6396 (assembly GCF_002018915.1). NCBI lineage: Bacteria > Pseudomonadati > Pseudomonadota > Gammaproteobacteria > Pseudomonadales > Pseudomonadaceae > Pseudomonas > Pseudomonas sp. MF6396. The sequence goes on from NZ_MVOK01000012.1 coordinate 86,078, forward strand.
TTCTGGCGGGCGGGGTTCGGCGCTACACTTTGCACCCCGACCGCTACGGCGAACACGAGGCTCCCGCATGCAGTATCGCGATTTGCGCGACTTTATCCGCGGCCTGGAACAGCGCGGCGAACTCAAGCGCATTCAGGTCCCCATCTCCCCGATCCTGGAAATGACCGAGGTCTGCGACCGCACCCTGCGTGCCAAGGGCCCGGCGTTGCTGTTCGAGAACCCTACCGGTTACGACATCCCGGTGCTGGGCAACCTGTTCGGCACCCCGGAGCGCGTGGCCATGGGCATGGGCGCCGAGTCGGTCAGCGAACTGCGCGAGATCGGCAAGCTGCTGGCCTTCCTCAAGGAGCCCGAGCCGCCCAAGGGGCTGAAGGACGCCTGGTCGAAGCTGCCGATCTTCAAGAAGGTCATCTCGATGGCGCCCAAGGTGGTCAAGGATGCGCCCTGCCACGACGTGGTGATCGAAGGTGACGACGTCGATCTTGGCGCGCTGCCGATCCAGCACTGCTGGCCGGGCGACGTGGCGCCGCTGATCACCTGGGGCCTGACCGTGACCCGAGGTCCGAACAAGGACCGCCAGAACCTGGGTATCTATCGCCAGCAGGTCATCGCCCGCAACAAGGTCATCATGCGCTGGTTGAGCCACCGTGGCGGCGCGCTGGACTACCGCGAGTGGTGCGAGAAGCACCCTGGCCAGCCGTTCCCGGTGGCCGTGGCACTGGGCGCCGACCCGGCGACCATCCTCGGCGCGGTGACCCCGGTGCCCGACAGCCTGTCCGAGTACGCCTTCGCCGGCCTGCTGCGCGGCAACCGTACCGAGCTGGTCAAGTGCCGCGGCAATGACCTGCAGGTGCCCGCCACCGCCGAGATCATCCTCGAAGGCGTGATCCACCCCGGCGAGATGGCGCCCGAAGGCCCGTATGGCGATCACACCGGCTACTACAACGAGGTCGACAGCTTTCCGGTGTTCACCGTGGAGCGCATCACCCACCGCACCAAGCCGATCTATCACAGCACCTACACCGGGCGTCCGCCTGACGAGCCGGCGATTCTGGGCGTGGCGCTGAACGAAGTGTTCGTGCCGATCCTGCAGAAGCAGTTCCCCGAGATCACCGACTTCTACCTGCCGCCTGAAGGCTGCTCGTACCGCATGGCGGTGGTCACCATGAAAAAACAGTACCCAGGGCACGCCAAGCGCGTGATGCTGGGGGTGTGGTCGTTCCTGCGCCAGTTCATGTACACCAAGTTCGTGATCGTCACCGACGACGACATCAACGCGCGGGACTGGAACGACGTGATCTGGGCCATCACCACGCGCATGGACCCCAAGCGCGATACCGTGATGATCGACAACACGCCGATCGACTACCTGGACTTCGCCTCGCCGGTTTCCGGCCTGGGCTCGAAGATGGGCCTGGATGCCACCCACAAGTGGCCGGGCGAAACCACCCGCGAGTGGGGGCGTGTCATCGTCAAGGACGAGGCCGTCACCCGACGCATCGATGAGCTGTGGACACAGTTGGGAATAGACTGATGCAGGTTACCTTGCAGCCCTCCGGGGCGGTGCTGGCACTGAACCCTGGTGAGCGCATACTGGATGGGGCCCGTCGTCTGGGCTATGACTGCCCGCAGAGCTGCCGCAATGGCAATTGCCATGTGTGCGCGGCACTGCTGGTGGAAGGCCGTGTGCGCCAGGATGGCGAGGTGAAGGACCATGGCGAGCTGTACACCTGCATCGCCGAGCCGCTGGAGGATTGCGTGTTGCTGTGGGATGGCGTGTTGGCCCTGGGCGAGCTGCCGGTGCGCAAGCTGGCCTGCCAGTTGAGCGAATGTGTCGAGGTGGGCGGCGACGTGTGGCGCGTGCGTCTGCGCGCGCCGGCCGGCAAGCCGCCGCGCTACCACGCCGGGCAGTACCTGATGATCGAGCGCGAAGCTGGCGACAAGGCCGCGTTCTCGCTGGCCTCGGCGCCACACAGCGGGCGTGACCTGGAGCTGCACGTGCTGGCCCGCGAGAGCAGTGCACTGGAACTGATCGCACAGTTGCAGCGCAACCGCATGGCGCGGGTGGAGCTGCCGTTTGGCGACACGCACCTGGCCGAACTGCCGGACGGGCCGCTGGTACTGATTGCTGCCGGTACCGGCATGGCGCAGATGCACAGCCTGATCGAACATTGCCGGGCCAGCGGCTTCAAGCACCCGGTGCACCTGTACTGGGGAGTGCGCCGCCCGGAAGACTTCTATCAGATCGAGCACTGGGACGAGTGGGCAACGCTGCCCAACCTGTTCCTGCACAAGGTAGTGAGCGACTTGTGCGGCTGGGAGGGGCGCTGCGGGCTGCTGCACGAGGCCGTGTGCGAAGACATTGCCGACCTTGCGGGCGTGCACGTGTATGCCAGTGGCTCGCCCACCATGATCTACGCCACCCTCGATGCCCTGGTGGACGCTGGCATGGACGCACACCAGATGCGCGCCGATGTATTCGCTTATGCCCCGCGCGGCTAACTTAGGTAATAACGGCGCGTTGCAATAACGCGCCGATTCAAATAACCCGATTGTGCCTCGTTGGTTATAAGTGCTGGCCGCGTTAATTATTGCAAGCACCGCCAAAAACTATTACTACACTTGAAACAGCAGGCCTGAAAGCCCCGGTGCTGGGGGCTTTGTTTGCAACGGGGCTTGTATTCGAGCGGCCATCTGCCGTACGGTCGATGTATTGTTAGTGCAATGACTTTACAGTGGGCCACTTCAGTAGTTCACGAGGAATTCTGGCGGCGATCATGTCGGCAATTGAAACTGCACCCTCGAGTTTGGCGTACCCTCCGGTGCTCGACTTCGGTCAGCAACTGACCCATGAGCAACTTCGACAATCGGTTGATCACACCATGTCCCGCCATCAGGGCGGCCCGGTCTGGCTGTTTGCCTATGGCTCGCTGATCTGGCGACCGGAATGCAGCGCGGCCGAGCGCCGGCGCGCACGCGTGCATGGCTATCATCGCGGCCTGTACCTGTGGTCCCACGAGCACCGCGGCACTCCGGAGTGCCCGGGGCTGGTGTTCGGCCTGGACCGTGGTGGCTCGTGCAGCGGCTTTGCCTATCGGCTGCCCGAAGAGCGCCTGGAGGATTCATTGCTGGCGCTGTGGCAGCGCGAGATGCCGTACCCGGCGTACCGTCCGCACTGGCTCAACTGCCGCCTCGAGGACGGCAGCAAGGTGCAGGCACTGGGCTTCGTGCTGGAGCGGCACTTGCCGTGCTATGCCGGCAACCTGCCCGACACCTTGCTCAGCCATATCCTGGCCAGCGCCAAGGGCCGCTACGGCACCACCCGCGACTATGTCGAGCAGACCCTTTCGGCGCTGCGCACCCATGCCATGCCCGACCGCAACCTGGAGGCACGCTTCAAGCGTTGTCATTCGGCGGACAAGGCGTGAAGCCTGCGGTACCATCGCGCCCCTTATCAATGGACGTGTTGGGAATCAGGGATGAAACGCTGGCTTGGAATACTGTTGTGCTGGTGCTGCGCCGTGCAGGCCGAGCATGTGCCCACGTTCGCGCAGCCCCCGGCCCCGGTGTACCCTAGGGCCATGAGGCTGGTGGGCCTGGAGGGCGCTGTGCGCATCGGCTACCAGGTCGATTCGCGCGATGGCTCGGTCAGCCATGTAACCGTCAAGCACAGTGATCATGCGTTGTTCAGTGCGTCTGCAGAAGCGGCCATCGCAAAGGTGCGGTTCGAACCCTGGACGGTGGCCGCGGGCGAGCCGCTGAAAACCGATGTGGTGCAGAGCCTGCTCTTTCGCATGGATGAGCAGTCCATGGCGATGACCCTGGATGCCCAGGCCGCGTTGCCGCAGCTGCAGTGCAAGCTGTTCAGTTACTACCTGGCCACCTACCGTCAGATCCGCTCGCATCAGCCGCTGTGGCAGATGGACAGCGTGGCCACGTCCATCGGCCTGCTGGCCAGGACGTCACCCGCATCGCCCACCCTGCTGCAGTTCAAGCAGGCGCAGCAGGCGTTCGAGGCAGCGCTGCCGTCTATCGAGCGGCGCTGCGCCGGGCAGCCCGACCTGATGTTCATCGACGCCTGGCCGCAGCAACTGCGTGACCTTGCGCTCAAGCAGCTGTGAGAAGGAATGCCATGACAACACCACTTCCGGTCTTTACCTATTACCCCGGCAAGGTTCATTACATCGTGGCCAGCAGCGAGGCTTGCGTGTGCTGCGGGCAGGCGCGTGGTTACCTGTATGACGGCACGCTGTACACCGCGCAGACACTCGAGGGCGATATCTGCCCGTGGTGCATTGCCGATGGTTCGGCGGCCAGGCGCTACGACGGCAGTTTCCATGATGTGTATGCGATGGGGGAGGCGGGCATAAAGCCTGAGGTGCTCGACGAGATCGCCTATCGCACGCCGGGCTGTCCCACATGGCAGGACAGCCAGTGGATGCACCATTGCGGTGACGCCTGCGAGTTCCACGGGGACGCCAGCGCCGAGGACATCAGTGAGGCCACGCCGGCGACCCGGGAGCACTGGGCCGAGTACAACGGCATGACCGTGGAGGACTGGTCGTGGGCCGCGGTGGGGTATGCGCCGGGCGGGGATACCGGGTTCTACAAGTTCGTGTGCCGTGGGTGCAAGCAGGTGCTGCTGGCCTGGGACATGAGCTGACGTTCACGCCTCTATCGCGGGTCAAGTCCGCTCCCACAGGGCAGTGCGGGAGCGGGCTTGGCTATCGCACAGACACCACCAGCTTGCCCACCGCCTTGCGCCCCGCCAACTGCTCGATTGCAGCCCCGGCATCGGCCAGTGGGTAGGTCTGCGACACCAGTGGTTTCAGCTTGCCCTCGGCATGCCACGCAAACAGCTGCTTGAAGTTCGCGGCGTTATCCGCCGGCTGGCGCTGCGCGAACGCACCCCAGAACACCCCCAGCACCGCCGCGCCCTTGAGCAGCGTCAGGTTCACCGCCAACTGCGGGATCTGCCCGCTGGCGAACCCCACCACCAGCATCCGTCCGTTCCACGCCAGCCCGCGCATCGCCTGCTCGAACAGCTCGCCGCCCACCGGGTCGAAAACCACGTCCACGCCCTGGCCACCGGTCAGGCGCTTGATCTCGTCCTTGAGGCCGCTTTCGCTGTAGTTGATCAGCTCGTCGGCACCGGCAGCCTTGGCCACGGCCAGCTTGTCGGCGCTGCTGGCCGCTGCGATCACCCGCGCGCCCAGGGCCTTGCCGATCTCCACCGCCGCCAGCCCGACACCGCCCGACGCACCCAGCACCAGCAGGGTTTCCCCGGCTTGCAGCTGCCCGCGCTGGGTGAGCGCGTACATCGAGGTGCCGTAGGTCATGCCGAATGCGGCAGCCGTGGCGAAGTCCATGTGCGCCGGGATCGGCATCACGTTGTAGCCCGGCACCGCGATCTGCTCGGCAAAGCTGCCCCAGCCGGTCAGCGCCATCACCCGGTCGCCCACCTGCAACGGCCCGGCCTTTTCGCCCACCTCCAGCACTACCCCTGCTGCTTCGCCACCCGGCGAGAACGGCAGTGGCGGCTGGAACTGGTACTTGCCCTGGATGATCAGGGTGTCGGGGAAGTTGACCCCCGCCGCATGCACCTGCACCAGCACTTCATTGCGTTTGGGCACGGGGCTGGCGACCTCTTCGAGGACCAGGTCGCTGGCCGGACCATGGGCTTTGCACAACACGGCTTTCATCAGGGCTATTCCTTTGCGGGTGGTGGCCGATAAGTGTAGGTGGGCAGGGTGTCGGGTCAACGAGCATGCCCCGGCCTGATAAGCCGGCATAAGCCCGGGCTTGGGTTTGGCGAAGGCGCTGGGTATGCTGGCGCCAACTGTTTGAGGAGCGAATTGGTGAAAGCGTGGATCTTGATGGTACTGGCCCTGATGCTGCCAGCGGCGGCCATGGCCGAAGAAGCCAAGGACGGAGAGGGCGCGCCGAAGGTGTCGTACATCTCCCTGACCCCGCCACTGGTGGGCAACTATGCCCTTGATGGCGGCCCCAAGCTGGGCGTGTACGAGGCCGATGTGGCGTTGCGCGTGGACAACGATGTGGATGCGGCCGCGGTCAAGCACCACGAACCGCTGATCCGCAACCAGCTGGTTGCCCTGTTCACCCAGCAGAGCCTGGACGGCATGAGCAACGTCGAGGCCAAGGAACACCTTCGCCAGGAAGCCCTCAAGCAGGTGCAGCAGGTGCTCAACGGCGAAGAAGGGCGGCCGGTGGTGGCCGACCTGCTGTTCAACAACCTGATCGTGCAGTAGTCACGAGGCCAGGCTGCGGCGAAAGCGTGCCAGGGCGATCGCAAAGAACGCCAGGCCGATCGCCGCCAGCGCCAGCAGGTCCGGCCACACCACCGATGCGTCGGCGTCGCGGAACAGGATCGCGGCACCCAGGCTGACGAAGTGGGTGGAGGGTGACAGTTGCATCACCCACTGCAGCCATTGCGGCATGCTGTCCAGCGGCGTGCTGCCGCCCGACAGCAACAGCATCGGGATGATCACCGGGATCGCCAGCAAGCCGAACTGCGGGGTCGAGCGCGCCAGTGTGGCGAGGAAGATCCCCAGCGCGGTGCTGGCGAACAGGTACAGCGCGGTCACGCCCAGGAACAACCCCATGGAGCCGGCCAGCGGCACTCCCAATGCCCCCTTGACCACCACCTCCAGCGACACCCAGGTGCACAGCACCACCACCAGCGCGTTGCTGCCGATCTTGGCCAGCATGATTTCCAGTGCCGTCAGTGGCAGTACCAGCAGGTGGTCGAGGGTGCCATGCTCGCGTTCGCGCAGCAGCGCAGTGCCGGTCAGCACGATGGCCAGGATGGTGATGTTGTTGACGATCTGGATCACCGCCAGAAACCAGCCGCCCTCCAGGTTGGGGTTGAACAGCGCCCGTGGGCTCAGCAGCGCCGGGCTCTGCACGGCCTGCTTGGCGTAGTCGAGCAGCTCGCGTTCGAAGATCCGCCCGATGTAGCCGGCGCCCATGAACGCCTGGCTCATGGCGGTGGCGTCGACGTTCACCTGCAGTTCCGGGGTGCGCGCGGCCAGCAGGTCGCTCTGGAAGTTCACCGGGATATTGATCACGAAGGTGTACTGGCCGCTGTCCATGGCCTGGTCGAGCTGGTCGTAGGGCAGCGTCACCGTCGGCTGGAACTCCGGCGGTTGCAGCGCCTCGCCCAGCTTGCGCGAGACCAGGCTGTGGTCTTCGTCGACGATGGCCACGCTGGCGTTGTGCACGCCGATCACAGAGCCGGCGGCGGGCATGTAGATGGCCACGCTGAAGGCATACAGCAGAAACAGCAGCAGCACGCTGTCGTGGCGCAGGCTGGTCAGCTCCTTGAGACCGAGGCGGTAGATATGGGCCAGGCGCTGCATCAGACCTCCTGCTTTTTCAGCATGATCAGGCTCAGCCCGGTGAAGCCGGCGAAGAACCCGAACAGGGCCAGGCACTGCGGCCATAGTTCGCGCAGGTCCAGGGCCTTGGTGAAGGTGCCGACGGCAATGTCGAGGAAGTAGCCGGCCGGGAACAGCTGACCCATCAGTGCTGCCGCGCCATCGAGAGAAGAGCGCGGCACGATCAGCCCGGAGAACTGGATGGTCGGCAGGCTGGTGATGATCATGGTGCCCAGGATCGCCGCGATCTGGGTGCGGGTGAATGCCGAGATCAGCAGCCCCAGGCTGGTGGTGGCCAGCAGGTACAGCACCCCGCCGCAGGCCAGGGCCAGCGCGCTGCCCTTGAAGGGCACGCCGAACAGCCAGCGGTTCATCGCCACCAGCAACGCCAGGTTGACCAGGCTCACCAGCAGGTACGGGGCCTGCTTGCCGAGCAGGAACTCCAGGCGCGTGAGCGGCGTGGCGTAGAAGTTGGTGATCGAGCCCAGCTCTTTTTCACGCACGATGCCCAGTGCCGTGAGCATCGCGGGAATGAATGCCAGGATCAGCGCCATCACCCCGGGGCCGATGGCGTTCACGCTGATCACGTCCTGGTTGTAGCGAAAGCGGGTTTCAAGCTTTACCGCTGCCAGGCCTGGCTGTGCGCGGCTGCTCAGCGCGGCGAGCTGTTCGAGGTTGGCCTGGTGCACGGCCTCCACATAGTTGCGGCTGGTTTCGGCGCGAAACGGCATGCCGCCATCGAGCCAGGCCGCCACCACCGGCTGGCGCCCGGCATTCAGGTCGCGGCCAAAGCCGGGGGGGATCTCCAGCGCCAGCTTGATTTCCGAGCGTTGCAGGCGCTTGTGCAGTTGCGCGGCGTCGCGGATCGGCGCCTGCTCGGCGAAGTAGCGCGAGCCGCGAAACGCTTCCAGGTACAGACGGCTTTGCGGGCTCTGGTCCTGGTCGTAGACCGCGAATGCCAGGTTCTCCACGTCCAGCGAAATGCCATAGCCGAAGATCACCATCATGAACAGCGCACCGAGCAGGGCGAAGGCCAGGCGCACCTTGTCGCGCAGCAGCTCCTTGCCTTCGCGGGTGGCTACCGCGAACAGCCGCACGAAGCTGAAGCCGCTGCGGGGTGGCGGGCTGGTGGCCTCGGCGGTGGTGCTCACCGGTTGGGCCTCGGTCGGCGCCGGGCTGCTGTTCTGCGCCTGTTCCAGGCAGGTGACGAAGGCGTCTTCCAGGGTCTGGCCACCGAACTGCTGTTGCAGCGCGGCCGGGGTATCGCAGGCCAGCACACGGCCGGCGTGCATCAGCGAGATGCGATCGCAGCGCAGCGCCTCGTTCATGAAGTGGGTGGACAGGAAAATGGTCACGCCCTGCTCGCGGGACAGCTCGATCAGCAGGCGCCAGAAGTCGGCGCGTGCGGCCGGGTCGACGCCGGAGGTGGGTTCGTCGAGGATCAGCACTTCAGGCCGGTGCAGCACCGCCACGGCCAGCGACAGGCGCTGGCGCAGGCCCAGCGGCAGGGCGCCGGACTGCTGGTCGGCAATGTCGCCCAGGTCGAAGCGCTCGATCAGTTCGGCGATGCGCGGGGTGCTGTCGGCCTTGTTCAGGTCGAACAGGCGTGCGTGCAGCTCGAGGTTCTGACGCACGCTCAGTTCGCCATACAGCGAAAAGCTCTGGGACATGAAGCCGACGCGCTTGCGCGTGGCCAGGTCCTTGGCGTCGACCGGGCGGCCGAGCAGGGTGGCGCTGCCTTCGCTGGCCGGCATCAGGCCGGTGAGCACCTTCATGGTGGTGGTCTTGCCGCAGCCGTTGGAGCCCAGGAAACCGAAGATCTCGCCACGGCCGATGGCGAAGCTGACCTTGTTCACTGCGGTGAAGTCGCCGAAGCGCAGGGTCAGTTCATGGGCCTCGATGGCGATGTCGCCGTCGTCGGCCGGGCGTGGTGGGATCACCAGCGGCGCCTGGGTGCGGCTGCGGTCATCCTGCTGCTGGCTCTGGTAGCAGGTGAAGGCGTCGTCCAGCTTGCCGCTGGCGGTGGCGCCGGCCAGCTCGCGGCTCAGCCCCTGTGCGATCAGGCGACCACGGTCGAGCATCAGGCAGTGCTCGAACTGTTCGGCCTCTTCCATGTAGGCGGTGGCCACCAGCAGGGTCAGTTGCGGACGCTCGCTGCGCACCTGCTCCACCAGCTCCCAGAAGCGCCGGCGCGACAGCGGGTCGACGCCGGTGGTGGGCTCGTCGAGAATCAGCAGGTCGGGCTCGTGGATCAGTGCGCAGCACAGCCCGAGTTTCTGCTTCATGCCCCCGGAGAGCTTGCCTGCCGGGCGCTCGGCAAAGCGTTCCAGGTCGGTGGCCAGCAGCAGCGCGTGCATGCGCGTGTCGCACTCGGAACGGCTCAGGCCGAACAGCGTGGCGAAGAAGCGGATGTTCTCGCTGATCGACAGCTCAGGGTACAGGTTGCCGCCCAGGCCCTGGGGCATGAAGGCGATGCGCGGGTACAGGCTGTTGCGATGGCGGCGCTGGCGGATCGAGCCGTCCAGCACCTGCAACTCGCCCTGTTGCAGCTTCTTGACCCCGGCAATCAGCCCCAGCAGGCTCGACTTGCCCGCACCGTCCGGGCCGATCAGGCCGCAGCGGGTGCCTGCCGGCAGTTCAAAGCAGATGTCCTGCAGGGCCTCGAGGGAGCCGTAGCGGTGGCTGATGCCACGCGCCTGCAGCGCCAGGGCCGTCATTGCAGGTTGGCCGGCCAGTCCACGGGGGCGCTACGCACATAGCCGGCGCCGGGCATGCCGGGCTTGGCCTGGGGCACCGCGCTGGGCTCGGTCCGGCGCAGCTTGACGCGAAACACCAGCTTCTGGCGCTCGTCACGGGTTTCCACCTGCTTGGGGGTGAACTGCGCCTTGGCTGCCACGAAGCTGATCTTGGCCGGCAGCGCGCGGTCGGGCAGGGCATCGAGCACGATGCGCGCCTGGTCGCCCACGGTCAGCTTGCCGGTGGTGGAGGCGGGCAGATAGAGGTTCATGTACTGGTCGCTGGGGTCGATCAGCAGCAGTACGCGCCCGCCGGCCCCGAGCACTTCGCCCGGTTCGGCCAGGCGCAGCTGGATCACGCCATCGATGGGCGCGCGCAGGCTGCTGTCGTCGATTTCGCTGGTGAGCTGGGCCACCTGGGCCTCGGCGGCACCGATGGCGGCCTTGATTGCCGCGAGTTGCGCTCGCGCTGCCACCACGGCTGAATTGCTGGTGTCGTAGCGGGCCTGCTGCTGGTCGAGCAATTGCTGGCTGGAGTACTTGCGCTGGAACAGTTCGCGCACGCGCTTGAGTTCCTGGCTGGCCAGCAGCTGTTCGCTCTGGCGCAGCTGCACGGTGGCCTGGGCGGCCGCGTAGTTCTCGCGGGCACGCAGCACTTCGGCTTCGGCCTGGTTGCGCTGGGCCTCCATGGTGCGGGTGTCGATGCGCGCCAGCAGTTGGCCCTTGTGCACTACGTCGCCCTCGTCGGCCAGCACTTCGGCCAGGCGCCCCGGCACTTTGGTGGCGATCTGCACCTCGGTGGCCTCAAGGCGACCGTTGCCCATGCTCAGGCCTTCGGGCAGACGGTCGTGCATGGACTTCCAGTAGCCCAGGCCGCCGGCTGCCACCAGCAGCGCAATCAGCGCGCCGGCAAAGAGTTTGGGGGTGTGTTGGCTCATCGACATGCACCTGCATCCTGCTGCGTTTGACGTCAGAGTCTGACGTTTTGCCTACCGTGGCGGGTTGATACGTATCAAACGAGTGGGCATCTTACGCGAAATTAACGTAGTGCGAGCACCGCGGCCCATTGTTCGTCCGTCACCGGCATCACCGACAGGCGGCTGCCCTTCTGTACCAGTGGCAGTTCGGCCAGTGCCGCCTGTTGCTTGAGGTAGCCAAGGCCCAGCACCTTGCGCAAGGTTTCCACATGCTCCACGTCCACTGCGCTCCACGGGTTCTTCTCGGCGTTGGCCTTGGCGTCGAAGTAGTGGCTCTCGGGGTCCAGTGCGGTGGGGTCGGGGTAGGCGGCGGTGGTGATGCGGGCAATACCGGCGATGCCGGGCTCGGGGCAGCTGGAGTGGTAGAAGAAGAACAGGTCGCCCACCGCCATGGCGCGCATGAAGTTGCGCGCCTGGTAGTTGCGCACCCCGTCCCAGCGCGCCTGGCCGAGGCGGGCGAGGTCTTCGATCGAGAGCTCGTCGGGCTCGGATTTCATCAGCCAGTAGGCCATCGTTGACGCTCCAGACAAAGTTTGAAATAACCTGTTGCATGAAACCGACAGCCGGTTGGCGTCAACGTTTGCGTGTGGCACCAGGTTGTCGGAGAATGCGCGCATTTTAAGCTTGACGCTGCTGCACGGCATAATAAAAACCGTTGCTGTCATCGTGATGAGTTTGCCTGAGGGGGGCAATCGATGAATCGCAAACCGGATTTGCTCTGGGTGCTCGTTTTTCTGTTTGGCCTGGGTGTGGTCACCACCGGCTATGCACAAAGCCTGTGGGAACAGAAACTCGAAACAGCCGCCTACGAGATGCCGGCCGCCCCGACCCCCGTCAAGCGTTGAGCCTTGCGGCGCCCGTTCAGGGTGCCAGGTACCACCCCCTGTCCGATACCGTGCCCTGCAGCGGCACGTCCCAACTGGCCTGGGCCAGTCGTTGCACTTTCTGGCATTCGTGCGCCAGCCCCAGCAGCAGGGGTTTCTTCCAGGCCTTGCGCCGCCCCTGATACGCCAGGCTGCGGTCATAGAACCCGCCGCCCATGCCCAGTCGCCCACCCGTCTCGTCGAAACCCACCAGCGGCAGCAGGATCAGGTCCAGTGCCCAGGTGGGTCGCTGGCGTGTGAGATTGATGCGTGGTTCGGGGATGCGGAAGCGGTTGGGGCGCAGTTTTTCACCGTGCTCGAAGCGCTGGAAGGCCATGCGGGTTCTGGGCCAGGCGTGCAGCACCGGCAGGTAGGTATGCTTGCCTCGACGTTGAGCTTCGCGCAGCAGCAGGCGCGGGTCGATCTCGCTGTCGTTGGGCAGGTACAGGGCAATGTGCCGGGCACGACGAAACAGCGGGTGCTGCGCCAGTTGCCGGTACAGGCCGCGCGCGGCACGGCGCTGTTCGGCCGGGCTGAGGGCACGGCGGGCATCACGGAGCAGACGACGAAGTTGGGGGCGGGTAAGCGGCGCGGTGTCGGTCATGGCACGGGCGGTCCCTGGGGCGACTGCCACGCAGGGGTGGCAGTGCATGTGCGTGCGCCGCTGGGCGGGCGCAGGCTGGAGAATTCAGGCTCCCCGACGAACCGCTGTCGGTGTAGCCCTTGAACCCGAAAGTTCAAGGTGGAGATTACAGGAGGCGTTAAGGCTTTCCGTCAAGCGGACATGCACACCGGCCCCACGTGCAACCCCCGTGGTTGTGCGTATCGGCTCAGGGACATGACCGACTGGCAAGCACTCCAGGGAGTGGTCGGAGTATACCCGAAACTCAGGCCGGTTTTGAACCCGCGTCGTCGGCCAATGCCTGATCGACACGTTCGAGCAGGTCGCGCACCTGTTCACGGGTGGCACCGCCGGTGGGCGCCTGCGGGCGCTCCTGATTGTGCAGCAGGTCGTGGGTGATGTTCAGCGCCGCCATCACCGCGATACGGTCGGCGCCGATCACCTTGCCGCTGCTGCGGATCTCGCGCATCTTGCTGTCCAGGTAGCGCGCTGCGCTGACCAGGTTGCTGCGCTCTTCCGGCGGGCAGATGATCGAATACTCCTTGTCGAGGATCTGAACGGTGACGCTATTGCTTGAACTCATGAGTCTTGCTCCAGGGCCTTGAGCCGCGAAATCATCGATTCGACCTTACGCCGGGCGATCTCGTTTTTTTCGATGAGGTGGGCGCGCTCCTCGCGCCAGGATTTTTCCTGAGCTAATAGGAGTGCATTTTGCCGCTTTAGTTGCTCGACACGTTCGATCAACAGCTCGAATCGGCCCATCAGCGCTTGCAGGTCGTTCTCTGGCATGACGTGCCACTCGCTTTTGTCAGACGGGTCTTACCCGCTCATTAAGTTCCGGCATGCCCCGAATTGGCGGCGTCGATGGTCTTGGCGCGCCTGCCGGTGCTAGGATACAAGGCCTTCATTCTAGTCATTGCGCCGTCTGGCGCCTAGCTGCCCATGCCCATTACGAATTCGCCATACACCGCTTTTGCCACCTTGCTCACCAGCAACGGTCACCCTGTTTCGCCTGCCGAGCTTCACGGCTTGTTGCTCGGGCGCAGCTGCGCCGGCGCCGGCTTCGATGCCGACGGCTGGTTGGCCGATGCGGCCCACCTGCTGGAAGTCGATCCTGTAGACAATGTTCGTAACGCTTTGATCGGCCTGCAGGAGATGGTCAAGGGCGAACTCACCGGTGAAGAAGTCACCGTCGTGCTGTTGCTGCCCACCGACGATGCCCCGCTGACCGAGCGTGCCATCGCCCTGGGCGAGTGGTGCAAAGGCTTCCTGTACGGCTTCGGCCTCAACTCGGCAGGCCTGAGCCTGAGTGCCGAAGCCAAGGAAGTGCTGGGTGACCTGGATGCCATTTCCCAGGTCCAGGATGCACTGGAAGAATCCGAAGACGGCGAAAGCGACTATATGGAAGTGATGGAGTACCTGCGCGTCGCACCGATGCTGCTGTTCTCCGAGCTGGCCAAGCCACAGGCGCCTGCGCCCAAGCCTTCCTTGCACTAAATGCCGAACAGGGGTTCCTCGTGCCAATAGCCCATATCCCCAAAGCGGAGTATGCCCGTCGTCGCAAGGCGCTGATGGCGCAGATGGAACCCAACAGCATCGCCATCCTGCCCGCGGCCGCGGTGGCCATTCGCAACCGCGACGTGGAGCATGTGTACCGCCAGGACAGCGACTTCCAGTACCTCAGCGGCTTCCCGGAGCCCGAGGCGGTGATTGCGCTGATCCCCGGCCGCGAGCACGGTGAGTACGTGCTGTTCTGCCGCGAGCGCAACCCCGAGCGCGAGCTGTGGGACGGCCTGCGCGCCGGCCAGGAAGGCGCGATACGCGAATACGGCGCGGACGATGCGTTCCCCATCACCGACATCGACGACATCCTGCCGGGCCTGATCGAAGGCCGCGACCGGGTGTACTCGGCCATGGGCAGCCACCCCGAATTCGACCGCCACCTGATGGAGTGGATCAACGTGATCCGCTCCAAGGCCAACCTCGGCGCCCAGCCACCGAACGAGTTCGTTGCGCTGGATCATCTGCTGCACGACATGCGCCTGTATAAATCGGCCACGGAAGTGAAGGTGATGCGCGAGGCCGCGGCGATTTCGGCACGCGCCCATGTGCGGGCCATGCAGGCCTGCCGCGCCGGGTTGCACGAATACAGCCTGGAGGCCGAGCTGGACTACGAGTTCCGCAAGGGCGGGGCGAAGATGCCGGCCTACGGCTCGATCGTGGCATCGGGTCGCAACGCCTGCATCCTGCATTACCAGCAGAACGACGCGCTGCTCAAGGACGGCGACCTGGTCCTGATCGACGCTGGGTGCGAGATCGACTGCTACGCCAGCGACATCACCCGCACCTTCCCGGTCAGCGGGCGCTTCTCGCCGGAGCAGAAAGCGATCTACGAGCTGGTGCTCAAGGCCCAGGCTGCAGCCTTTGCCGCGATTGCACCGGGCAAGCACTGGAACCATGCCCACGAGGCCACCGTGCAGGTGATCACCGAAGGGCTGGTGGAGCTGGGGCTGCTCAAGGGCGACGTGCCGGCGCTGATCGAGGCCGAGGCCCATCGCGCCTTCTACATGCACCGCGCCGGTCACTGGCTGGGGCTGGATGTGCACGACGTCGGCGAGTACAAGGTCGCCGACCAGTGGCGCGTGCTGGAGCCGGGCATGGCCCTGACGGTGGAGCCGGGCATCTACATTGCTGCCGACAACCAGAGCGTCGCGAAGAAGTGGCGCGGTATCGGCGTACGAATCGAGGACGACGTAGTGGTGACCAAGCAGGGCTGTGAAATCCTGACCTCCGGCGTACCGCGCACGGTGGCCGAAATCGAAGCATTGATGGCGGCTGCACGCAGCCACGCCGCATGAGCCGGGTCAACCTTGCCATCATCGGTGGCGGCCTGGTCGGTGCCAGCCTGGCGCTGGCCCTGCAGGCCGGGGCCAGGGCGCGTGGCTGGAAGATCCTGCTGATCGAGCCGTTCGCCCCCGGCGACAGCTTCCAGCCCAGTTACGACGCACGGTCCTCGGCGCTTTCCTACGGCACCCGGCAGATCTACGAGCGTCTGGGCCTGTGGCAGCCGATCAGCCGCCGCGCCGAACCGATCCGCCAGATCCAGGTGTCCGACCGTGGCCGCTTTGGCGCCACCCGCCTGGACGCCCTGGAAGAAGGCGTGCCGGCACTCGGCTACGTGGTCGAGAACGCCTGGCTCGGCCAGTGCCTGTGGCAGGGGCTGGATGCCGAGGTGGTGACTTGGCGCTGCCCGGCGCAGGTCAGCGCGATGCAGCCGCTGGCCGACGGCTACCGCCTGACACTGGATGACGACACCACGGTGGACTGCGACCTGGCGGTACTGGCCGACGGCGGGCGTTCCGGGCTGCGCGAGCAGTTGGGCATCCACGTCAGCCAGCGTCCGTACAACCAGAGTGCGCTGATCGCCAACATCACCCCGAGCGAGGCCCATTGCGGGCAGGCGTTCGAACGCTTCACCGATGACGGCCCGATGGCCTTGCTGCCGCTGCCGGAAAACCGCTGCGCGCTGGTCTGGACCCGTGCCGGAATGGATGCCAGACGGCTGGCCGAGATAGACGAGCGAGCCTTCCTGGCCGAGCTGCAAGGCGTGTTCGGCTACCGTCTGGGCACCTTGCGCCAGGTGGGCGCGCGTCACCTCTACCCGCTGTCGCTGGTAGAGGCCCAGGAGCAGGTGCGCTCGCACCTGGTGGTGCTGGGCAACGCCGCGCACAGCCTGCATCCGATTGCCGGGCAGGGTTTCAACCTGTCGCTGCGCGACGTGCAGTCGCTGGCCGACGGTCTGCTGGCCGGGCCTGAAGTACCGGGCGACCTGGCGACCCTGCAGGCCTACCGCGAGCGCCAGCGCCTGGACCAGGACATGACCGTGGGCTTCTCCGACAAGGTCACGCGGTTGTTCGGCAGCGGCCAGCCGTTGCTCGCCACCGGGCGCAACCTGGGCCTGCTGGGCCTGGACCTGCTGCCCCCGGCCAAGCGCTGGTTCGCCCGCCAGGCCATGGGCCTGGGTACACGCCCGGACCAGCCTGGCCAATGACCCCTTCTTCTCTTTATCGGGCTTGAAAGCATGGAAATGCGCGCAGATCTGTTGATTGTCGGTGCCGGAATGGTCGGTAGCGCCCTGGCCCTGGCTTTGCAGCACAGTGGCCTGGACATCCTGCTGCTCGACGGCAGCCCCCCGACGGTCAAGCCGTTCGATGCACAGGCGCCCTTCGGGCCGCGAGTCAGCGCGCTGTCGATGGCCAGCCAGCGCATCCTCGAGCGCGTGGGCGCCTGGCAGCACATCCGCGAGCGGCGCCTGAGCCCGTATTCGGACATGCACGTGTGGGACGGCAGCGGCACCGGGCAGATCCACTTTTCGGCCGCCAGCGTGCACGCCGAGGTGCTCGGCCACATCGTCGAGAACCGCGTGGTGCAGGACGGTCTGCTGCAGCGCCTGCACGACAGCGAGATCGGCCTGCTGGCCAACGCCCGCCTGGAGCAGATGCGCCGCAGTGGCGACGACTGGCTGCTGACCCTGGCCGATGGCCGCACCCTGCGCGCGCCGCTGGTGATTGCGGCTGACGGCGCCAACTCGGCGGTGCGCCGCCTGACCGGCTGCCAAACCCGTGAGTGGGACTACCTGCACCACGCCATCGTGACCAGCGTGCACTGTGCCGAGCCGCACCAGGCCACAGCCTGGCAGCGCTTCACTGATGACGGCCCGCTGGCGTTTCTGCCACTGCTGCGCGACGGCCAGCAGCACTGGTGCTCCATCGTGTGGTCGACCACGCCTGCGCAGGCCGAGCGCCTCATGGCCCTGCCGGACGAAGCCTTCTGCGCCGAGCTGGAGCGGGCCTTCGAGGGCCGCCTGGGCACGGTGCTGGCGGCCGACCCACGGCTGTGCGTACCGCTGCGCCAGCGCCATGCCAAGCGCTACGTGGCCGAGGGCCTGGCGTTGATCGGCGATGCGGCACATACCATTCACCCGCTGGCCGGGCAGGGCGTGAACCTTGGCTTTCTGGACGCGGCGGTGCTGGCCGAAGTGCTGCAGCATGCCCATGAGCGCGGCGAGCGCCTGGCCGACGTGCGCGTGCTGAGCCGCTACGAACGACGGCGCATGCCGCACAACCTGGCCTTGATGGCCGCAATG
Source organism: Pseudomonas sp. MF6396 (assembly GCF_002018915.1). Taxonomy (NCBI): domain Bacteria; kingdom Pseudomonadati; phylum Pseudomonadota; class Gammaproteobacteria; order Pseudomonadales; family Pseudomonadaceae; genus Pseudomonas; species Pseudomonas sp. MF6396. The sequence goes on from NZ_MVOK01000012.1 coordinate 103,818, forward strand.
GAGGGCTTCGAGCGACTGTTCCAGGCCGACCCGCTGCCGCTGCGCTGGCTGCGCAACAGTGGCCTGAAGTGGGTGGAGCAACTGCCGGAGGCCAAGGCGCTGTTCGTGCGCCAGGCGCTGGGGCTGAGCGGCGACCTGCCGGAGCTGGCACGGGCCTGAGGCGGCACCGCAACATCTGGTAACTCCTCCCTTGGCAGTTCGGTTGAGAAGGCAAATGGCATTCACTACCATTTGCGCCTCTCCCGCATTCCGAGGACCGCCTTCATGTTGCCACGCAAGCATCTACTCGCCGCCCTGGCGCTCACCCTGCTGGGCGGTACCGCACAGGCGGCGGACGAGGTGGTGGTGTATTCCTCGCGCATCGACGAGCTGATCAAGCCGGTATTCGATGCCTACACCAAGGAAACCGGGGTCAAGGTCAAGTTCATCACCGACAAGGAAGCGCCGTTGATGCAGCGCATCAAGGCCGAGGGCAGCAACGCCACCGCCGACCTGCTGCTGACCGTGGATGCCGGCAACCTCTGGCAGGCCGAGCAGATGGGTATCCTGCAGCCGATCAAGTCGGCCGTGATCGACGCCAACATTCCCCCGCAGTATCGCGCTTCGTCCCATGACTGGACCGGCCTGAGCCTGCGCGCGCGGACCATTGCCTACGCCACCGACCGGGTCAAGCCCGAGGAGCTGAGCACCTACGAGGCGCTGGCCGGCAAGGAATGGGAAGGGCGCTTGTGCCTGCGTACCGCCAAGAAGGTCTACAACCAGTCGCTGACCGCGACCCTGATCGAAACCCACGGCGCCGAGAAGACCGAAGAGATCCTCAAGGGCTGGGTGAACAACCTGTCCACCGACGTGTTCTCGGATGACGTGGCAGTGCTCAAGGCCATCGAGGCCGGGCAGTGCGACGTGGGCATCGTCAATACCTACTACTATGGCCGCCTGCACAAGGAGCAGCCGCAGCTGCCGATCAAGCTGTTCTGGCCCAACCAGGCCGACCGTGGCGTGCACGTCAACCTGTCGGGCATCGGCTTGACCCGGCACGCGCCGCACAAGGAGGCCGCGATCAAGCTGGTGGAGTGGATGACCGGGCCGCAGGCGCAGAAGATCTTCGCCGATGTGAACCAGGAGTTCCCGGCCAACCCCAAGGTCGAACCTTCGGCAGAAGTGGCGGCGTGGGGCAAGTTCAAGGCCGACAGCCTGCCGGTGGAAGTGGCGGGCAAGCGTCAGGCTGAAGCGATTCGCCTGATGGATCGGGCTGGCTGGAACTGAGCGCAAGACCTTATCCTTGCGGGGCCCTCCAGGGCCCCTTCGCCGGCAATGCCGGCTCCTACAGGTAATGCGCGACCCCTGTAGGAGCCGGCGTTGCCGGCGAATCTCACATTCGCTAGAGATCTCCCCCTTGGCCCACCCCGCCCAACGCCGCTGGTACCCCCTGGTCTTCACCGTCTGCGCGCTGGTGCTGCTGCCGCTGAGCGTGCTGGTGCTGTCGTGGCAGAGCATCGACCTGCAGATCTGGTCGCACCTGCTCGACACCCAGATGAGCCGCCTGTTGGGCAACACCCTGACCTTGATCCTCGGCGTGGGCGTCGGCGTCACCGTGCTGGGCGTGAGCCTGGCCTGGCTCACCAGCCTGTGCGAATTCCCCGGCCGACGCTGGCTCGACTGGGCATTGATGCTGCCCTTCGCCATCCCCGCCTATGTGCTGGCGTTCGTCTTCGTCGGTTTGCTGGACTTCTCCGGCCCGGTGCAAACCCTGCTGCGCGAATGGTTCGGCCCCATGCGCCTGCCGCGCGTGCGCTCCACCGGCGGGGTGATCATCGTGCTGGTGCTGGTGTTCTACCCCTATGTCTACCTGCTGGCACGTACCGCCTTCCTGGCCCAGGGCAAGGGCCTGATGGAAGCGGCGCGGGTGCTCGGGCAATCGCCGCTGCAAGCCTTCTGGCGCGTGGCCCTGCCCATGGCGCGGCCGGCGATCGGCGCGGGCGTGGCGCTGGCGCTGATGGAAACCCTGGCCGACTTCGGCGCGGTGGCCGTGTTCAACTTCGACACCTTCACCACCGCCATCTACAAGACCTGGTACGGCTTCTTCAGCCTCTCCAGCGCCGCCCAGCTCGCCAGCCTGTTGCTGCTGGCCGTCATGCTGGTGCTGTACGGCGAGCGCCGGGCCCGCGGTGCGGTACGCAGCAGCAACGAGCGGCCCCGGGTGGCGGCGCTGTACCACCTGCGCGGGGTCAAGGCGCTGGCTGCCAGCAGCTGGTGCCTGCTGGTGTTCGCCTGCGCGTTTGTTATCCCGGTGCTGCAGTTGCTGGTGTGGTTCTGGCAGCGCGGGCGTTTCGACCTCGACGAGCGCTATGGCGCGCTCATCCTGCATACCCTGTACCTGGGCGCCATGGCTGCGCTGATCACCGTGGCGGTGGCACTGCTGCTGGCGTTTGCCCGACGCCAGGCCCCCACCCGCGTGGTGCGCGCCGGGGTCAGCCTGGCCAACCTGGGCTACGCTTTGCCCGGCTCGGTATTGGCGGTGTCGATCATGCTGGCCTTCAGTTACCTCGACAACCAGCTGGTGGTGCCGCTTTCGAGCTGGCTTGGCGGTGCCGGCCGCCCGCTGCTGATGGGCAGCCTGGCGGCACTGCTGCTGGCCTATCTGGTGCGCTTCGTTGCCGTGGCCTACGGCCCCTTGGAAAACAGCCTGGGGCGCATTCGGCCCTCGCTGCCGGAGGCCTCGCGCAGCCTCGGGGTCAGCGGCCCGCGATTGTTTTTCAAGGTGTATCTCCCGCTGCTGGTGCCGGGTGCGCTGAGCGCAGCGCTGCTGGTGTTCGTCGATGTGCTCAAGGAGATGCCCGCCACCCTGCTGATGCGCCCGTTCGGTTGGGACACCCTGGCGGTGCGGGTATTCGAGATGACCAGCGAGGGCGAGTGGTCGCGTGCCTCGCTGCCGGCGTTGACGCTGGTGCTGGTGGGGCTGCTGCCGGTCATCGGTTTGATAAGGCGTTCGGCGCGTCACCCGGGTCAGAGTCACTGAGGGTGTAAGGCTGCGCCCTTGCGGCTACAATGCGCGGCATTCGCTGCGGCCGATCAGCACCGGGTAGCTGAAACGCTGCCCTCAGCCGCAGCCTCGCCACGCCCGGAAGGAGAAACCCATGGGACAGCGTACGCCTCTTTATGACCTGCACCTGGCGCTTGGCGCCAAGATGGTCGATTTTGGCGGTTGGGACATGCCCCTGCATTACGGCTCGCAAGTCGAGGAGCACCACCAGGTGCGCCGCGACTGCGGGGTCTTCGATGTCTCGCACCTCACCGTGATCGATGTGCACGGCGCCCAGGCCACGCCCTGGCTGCGCTGGTTGCTGGCCAACGATGTGGCCAGCCCGAATGCCCACGGCAAGGCCCTGTACAGCACCCTGCTCAACGAACAGGGCGGTGTGATCGACGACCTGCTGGTCTACCGCACCGACGACGGCTACCGCCTGGTGGCCAACGCCGCCACCCGCGACAAGGACCTGGCCTGGCTGCAGGCCCATATCGGCGACTACGACGTGCAGGTGCGCGAGCGTCCCGAACTGTCGATCTTCGCTGTGCAGGGCCCGCATGCGCGGGACAAGTTGGCCGAACTGGTGAGCAGTGACCGTGCGGCGCTGATTCGTGAACTGGCCCCCTTCGAAGGCCGCAGCAGTCGCGACTGGTTCATCTCGCGTACCGGCTACACCGGCGAAGACGGCCTGGAGATCACCCTGCCGGCAGAGCAGGCCCCGGCGTTCTTCAACGACCTGGTCGGCGCCGGTATTGCCCCCAGCGGGCTGGGCGCGCGCGATACCTTGCGCCTGGAAGCGGGCATGACGCTGTACGGACAGGACATCGACGAGGCACACTCGCCACTGACCTCCAACCTGGCCCACAACATCGCCCTGGAACCGGCCGACCGCGACTTCATCGGACGCCGTGCGCTGGAGGCCGAACAGGCCGCAGGCGTGCAGCTGAAACTGGTCGGCCTGGTGCTCGAGGAACGCGGTGTGCTGCGTGCGCATCAGGTGGTGCGAATCGCACAGATTGGCGAAGGGGAGATCACCAGTGGTAGTTTCTCTCCTACGCTGAGCAAGGCGATTGCCCTGGCCCGCGTGCCGGTGGCTACCGCCGACCGCGCCGAGGTGGAAATTCGCGGCAAGTGGTACCCGGTACGGGTGGTCAAGCCGACCTTCGTGCGCCAGGGCAAGATCCTGATCTGAATTCATTCCGGCGGGCCGACCGCTGACCTGTTGAGGAAAGACACTATGAGCAATATCCCCGCCGACCTGCGTTTTGCCGAGAGCCACGAGTGGGCCAGGCTGGAAGCCGACGGTACCGTCACCGTGGGCATCAGCGACCACGCCCAGGAAGCCCTGGGCGACGTGGTATTCGTCGAACTGGCCGAGGTCGGCAAGGTGTTCGCGGCCAAGGACGCCGCCGGGGTGGTGGAGTCGGTGAAAGCCGCTTCGGATATCTACGCGCCGGTCAGCGGCGAAGTGATCGCGGTCAACGAAGACCTCAGCGACAGCCCTGAGAACCTGAACAACGATCCTTACGCCAGCTGGATCTTCAAGCTCAAGCCGTCCAACCCGGCAGAGCTGGAGCAGTTGCTGGACGCCGCCGGCTACAAGGCCGCCATCGGCGAGTAGTTTTTCCCGCACGAACGGCAATCCCTTCCTAGACTCAATAAGCCTCGACCCCTCGAGGCTTGGTCTTGGAAGAGAGAGCCGCTATGTCCCAGTCGCCGTCCCTGAGCCAACTGCACGATCCCAACCCGTTCCTGCGTCGTCATCTTGGCCCGGATGCGGCCGAGCAGCAGGCGATGTTGCAGGCCCTGGGCCTGAGCAGTCGCAGTGAACTGATCGAGCAGACCGTCCCGCCGGGCATTCGCCTGAACCGCCCGCTGGAACTGCCCCCGGCGCTTGATGAACAGGCCGCCCTGGCAAAACTGCGCGGTTACGCCGAGCAGAACCAGGTGTGGACCAGCCTGATCGGCATGGGGTACCACGCTACCCTGACGCCCACGGTGATCCTGCGCAACGTGCTGGAGAACCCCGGCTGGTACACCGCCTATACGCCGTATCAGCCGGAGATCGCCCAGGGTCGCCTGGAGGCGCTGCTCAATTACCAGCAGATGGTCATCGACCTGACCGGGCTGGACCTGGCCAATGCCTCGCTGCTCGACGAAGCGACGGCCGCTGCCGAAGCCATGGCTCTGGCACGGCGCATGGCCAAGTCGCGCAGCAATGCGTTCTTCGTCGATGAACATTGCCACCCGCAGACCCTGTCCGTATTGCAGACCCGCGCCGAGGGCTTCGGCTTCGAGCTGATCGTCGATGGGCTGGACAACCTGGACAAGCACCGGGTGTTCGGCGCGCTGCTGCAATACCCCAACACCCACGGCGGGGTGCACGACCTGCGCCCGGCCATCGAGCAGCTGCATGCCCAGCAGGCGCTGGCCTGCGTCGCCGCCGATCTGCTGAGTCTGGTGCTGTTGACCCCGCCGGGCGAGCAGGGCGCCGACGTGGTGCTCGGCTCGACCCAGCGCTTTGGCGTGCCCATGGGCTACGGCGGCCCGCACGCGGCCTACTTTGCCTGCCGCGACGACTTCAAGCGCGCCATGCCAGGGCGCATCATCGGCGTTTCCAAGGACGCGCGCGGCAACCTGGCGCTGCGCATGGCCCTGCAGACCCGCGAACAGCACATCCGCCGCGAGAAGGCCAACTCCAACATCTGCACCGCGCAGGTGCTGCTGGCCAACATCGCCGGGTTCTATGCCGTGTACCACGGGCCCGAAGGGCTCAGGCGCATCGCCCAGCGGGTGCACCGGCTCACGGTGATCCTGGCTGCCGGCCTGCAAGCCAAGGGGCTCAAGCGCTTGAACGAGCACTTCTTCGACACCCTGACCCTGGACGTCGGCGGCAGCCAGACCGCGATCATCCAGAGCGCCGAGGCCGCGCAGATCAACCTGCGCATCCTGGGCCGCGGGCACCTGGGCGTAAGCCTGGATGAAACCTGCGACGAGGCCACGGTGCTGCGCCTTTTCGGCATCTTCCTGGGCGCCGACCATGGGTTGTGCGTGGCCGAGCTGGATGCCCAGGCGCAGCACAGCGGCATCCCCGACGCCTTGCAGCGCCAGTCGGCGTTTCTGACGCACCCGGTGTTCAACCTGCACCACAGCGAAACCGAGATGCTGCGTTACCTCAAGCAGCTGGAGAACAAGGACCTGGCCCTCAACCAGTCGATGATCCCGCTGGGCTCGTGCACCATGAAGCTCAACGCCAGCAGCGAGATGATCCCCATCACCTGGCCGGCCTTCGCCAACCTGCACCCGTTCGCGCCGCTCAGCCAGGCCCAGGGCTATACCGCGATGATCGACGAGCTGGAGCGCTGGCTGTGCGCGATCACCGGTTTCGATGCCATCTGCATGCAACCCAACTCCGGTGCCCAGGGTGAATACGCGGGGCTGCTGGCGATCAGCAAGTACCACCGCAGCCGCCAGCAGGGTCAGCGCGATATCTGCCTGATCCCGGCCTCGGCGCACGGCACCAACCCGGCGTCTGCGCAGATGGCCGGCATGCAGGTGGTGATCGTGGAATGCGATGTGGCGGGCAACGTCGACCTGGCCGACCTCAAGGCCAAGGCCCAGGCGGCAGGTGAGCGCCTGGCCTGCCTGATGGCCACCTACCCGTCGACCCACGGTGTGTACGAGGAAGGCATCAGTGAGATCTGCGAAGTTATCCACAGCCACGGTGGCCAGGTGTACATGGATGGCGCCAACCTCAATGCCCAGGTCGGGTTGGCGCGGCCGGCGGACATCGGTGCCGATGTATCGCACATGAACCTGCACAAGACCTTCTGCATTCCCCATGGCGGTGGCGGGCCGGGCATGGGCCCGATCGGCGTGCGTGCACACCTGGCACCGTTCGTGGCCAGCCATCCGGTGGTGCCGGTGCCCGGGCCCGACCCGCAGAACACCGCGGTCAGTGCGGCGCCCTGGGGCAGTGCGAGCATCCTGCCGATCAGCTGGATGTACATCGCCATGATGGGGCCGCAACTGGCCGGTGCCAGCGAGGTGGCGATCCTGTCGGCCAACTATCTGGCCCAGCAGTTGGGCGGGGCGTTCCCGGTGCTGTACCGCGGGCGCAATGGGCGGGTGGCGCATGAGTGCATCCTCGACCTGCGGCCCTTGAAGACGCTGACCGCCATCACCGAAGAGGATGTGGCCAAGCGCCTGATGGACTACGGGTTCCATGCGCCGACCATGTCGTTCCCGGTGCCGGGCACCTTGATGGTGGAGCCGACCGAGAGCGAGTCCAAGGCCGAGCTGGACCGCTTCGTGGAGGCGATGCTGAAGATTCGGGCCGAGATTGCAGAGGTGCAGAACGGCAACTGGCCAGCCGAGGACAACCCGCTCAAGCGGGCGCCGCATACCTTGGCGGATGTGCTGGGGGTGTGGGAACGACCTTACTCGATCGAACAGGGTGTTGCGCCGAGCCACCATGCGCGGCTGCACAAGTACTGGCCGGCGGTGAACCGGGTGGACAACGTGTACGGGGACCGCAACCTGTTCTGTGCGTGTGTGCCGGTGGAGGATTATCGCTGAGGCCAGGGCCTCGTGGCCGACAAGGCTGGCTCCTGTAGGAGCCGGCATTGCCGGCGAGGTGATTACTCGGTCACGGCATTCTGCGCCAGGATCGCATTGGCCAGTTCCATGTCGCTGACCTGCAGCCCTGGCTGCTCGGCACGCACACGCTGCATGGCAGCCTCAAGATACGGCCCGCTGATCTGGCCGTTGCTGGCCACATAGCTGCTGGCATCTTCCTGCGCCGCCACCACCAGCTTGTGGTCCTTGAAGGTCAGGTAGGTGGAGCCGGTGGTGGCACCGGACGAAATCACATCACGCCAGAAGCCATCAGCCATCGCCGAGCCAACCGGCAGCGACAACAAGGCAAGGGTGGCAACCGCAAGTTTGACGCGCATGGGGCTTACTCCAGTGTGGGGGCTATTATGGTGCGTTGGATCGTGATTTCCCCAGGCAAGTTCCCCAGGGCCTACGGTGCGGGGCCAACCTGCAGTATCGCGCCGTCCTGCGACAGCACTTGCACCGGGGTGCCCACCGGCAGGTCCGGCCCGCGGACCATCCACACCCCGTCGCCGACCTTGATCTTGCCGCGACCGCCCACGATGGCCTCCTGCACCACGAAGGTCCGGCCGATCAGTTCCTGGCCGCGCATGTTCAGCCCCGGCGCATCGCTGGGGCTGGCATTGCTGCGCTGACGGTGCCACCAGAACACTGCGGTGAATACCGACAGCAGGCCGAACAGCAGGAACTGCAAGGTCCACGGCAGCTGCGGGACGACGAAGGTAATCACGCCCACGCCCGCCGCCGCCACCCCGATCCACAGCAGGTAGCCGCCGGCGCCGAACACCTCCAGGATCAGCAGCAGCGTACCGAGCGCCAGCCAGTCCCAGAACGACAGGTGTTGCAGGTAGTCCCACATGCTCAGCCCTTCTTGCCGTCGAAGGTGGCCCGCACGATCTCGCCGATGCCGCCGACGGCGCCGATCACCTGGCTGGCTTCCAGCGGCATCAGCACCACCTTGCTGTTGTTGGCCGAGGCCAGCTTGCCCAGCGCGTCGACGTATTTCTGCGCCACGAAGTAGTTGATGGCCTGCACATTGCCGTTGGCGATGGCCTCGGACACCACCTGGGTGGCGCGGGCTTCGGCTTCGGCCTGGCGCTCGCGGGCCTCCGATTCCAGGAAGGCCGCCTGACGCTCACCCTCGGCCTCGAGGATCTGCGCCTGTTTCTTGCCTTCGGCGGTGAGGATGGCAGCCGCCCGCAGGCCCTCGGCTTCGAGGATCTGCGCACGCTTGACCCGCTCGGCTTTCATCTGCCCGGACATGGCGGCCATCAGGTCGGCCGGCGGGCTGATGTCCTTGATCTCGATACGGGTGATCTTGATGCCCCACGGTGCGGTGGCTTCATCCACGGTGCGCAGCAGGCGCTCGTTGATGGCGTCGCGCTGGCTGAGCATGGCGTCCAGTTCCATGGAGCCGAGCACGGTACGGATGTTGGTCTGCAGCAGGTTGCGGGTGGCGTGCTCGAGGTTGTTGACCTCGTAGGCGGCCTGCGCCGTGTTGACCACCTGGAAGAAGCACACCGCATCGATCTGCACGGTGGCGTTGTCGGCGGTGATGACTTCCTGCGGCGGGATGTCCAGCACGCTTTCCATCATGTTGATCTTGCGCCCGATGCGGTCCATCACCGGCACGATGATGTTGAGGCCCGGCTTGAGGGTGGTGGTGTAGCGGCCAAAGCGTTCCACGGTCCACTGGAAACCCTGCGGCACCACCTTGAACCCCATGAACACCAGCGCCAGGGCCAGGCCCACGAACAACAGCATTACCATTCCGATTTGCATGACGTTTCCTTGGTCAGCAGGACTGAAAGTGCGCAAGCTTGGCATGTGGTCAGCTGTGCAGGCCAGCGCCGGATCATTTCATTTCATGCAGTAACGCGAATCACTTCTGTCAGTGTAGTCAGCCCTGCGGCGACTTTTTGCGCGCCGCTCGTGCGCAGGCTGCCCAGCCCCTCGGCCCGGGCCTGGCGGCGCAGGTTTGCCAGGTCGACGTCGCCCGACAGCTGCTCGCGCAGGCGTGGGCTCACAGGCAGCAGCTCGAACAGGCCGGTGCGGCCCCGGTAGCCGGTGTACCGGCAATCGCGGCAGCCTTCAGCCTGGCAGGTAGCGGTGGGCAGCGGCGCCTGCGGGTCGAGTTCGCGCCAGTGCGCCATGTCGAGCGGCTGCGCCACCTTGCACGCCGGGCACAGCGTGCGCACCAGGCGCTGGGCCAGCACGCCGACCAGCGTGGCACGGATCAGGTACGGCGCGATGCCCAGTTCCAGCAGGCGCCCGACGGCGCCGCAGGCATCGTTGGTGTGCAGGGTCGAGAGCACCAGGTGGCCGGTGAGCGCGGCCTGGATCGCCACCTGCGCGGTGTCGGCATCGCGGATCTCGCCGATCATGATGATGTCCGGGTCCTGGCGCAGCAGCGCACGCACACCGTTGGCAAAGCCCAGGTCGATGCCGGGCTGCACCTGCATCTGGTTGAAGGCCGGCTCGAGCTGTTCGATCGGGTCTTCGAGGGTGCACAGGTTGACCTGTGGCGTGGCCAGTTGCTTGAGGGTGGCGTACAGGGTGCTGGTCTTGCCCGAGCCGGTCGGCCCGGTCACCAGGATGATGCCGTGGGGCTGGCGCAGCATCGCCTGCCAGTGCTGCAGCGCCTTGCCGTCCAGGCCCAGCTGGGTGAAGTCCTGGTGCAGCAGGTGCGGGTCGAAGATACGCAGTACCAGTTTCTCGCCGAACGCGGTGGGCAGGGTGGCCAGGCGCAGCTCGACCTCGGCGCCGGCGGCCGAGCGGGCCTTGATGCGGCCATCCTGCGGGCGGCGCTTTTCCGCGACGTTCATGCGCCCCAGGCTCTTGAGCCGGCTGACCACCGCCAGGGTCACTGCCGGCGGGAACTGGTAGGCCGGGTGCAGCAGGCCGTCGATGCGCAGGCGCAGGTGGCCCTGGTCGCGGCGCGGCTCGATGTGGATATCGCTGGCGCGCTGCTCGAAGGCGTACTGCAACAGCCAGTCGACGATGCCGACGATGTGCGTCTCGTTGGCATCGACGTCGCCTGCGCTGTTGCCCAGGTCAAGCAGTGCCTCGAGGCTGGCGCCTTCGGGCCCGGGCACGGCCTGCTGGCTGGCACCACTGACCGAGTGGGCCAGGCGAAACACCGCCTGGCTCAGCTCACGGATCTGCACCGGGCTGGCCAGCACCCGCTGCACCCTGCGTTGCAGCACCTGCCCAAGGTCGCGCTCCCAGCTGCGTACGTAGGGCTGGGCGCTGGCGACGGTCACCGTGTGGGCATCCACCGCGATGGCCAGAATCTGGTGACGCCGCGCGAATGCGGCCGACATCAGCCCGCCGAGGCTGGCTGCCTGCAGTGCCAGGGGGTCGATGCGCACATGGCGCTGGCCGGCCTGGCGGCCCAGCCATTCGCCCAGGGCATCGAGGTCCAGGGTATGGCCGGGGCGTTGCAGGTCGTTCAGGCCGCGTCGGGCGATGCGCTCCAGCGGATGTGTGGGTTCATTGGCAGCCTGCGGCCAGGGGTGGGCACAGGCGGGGCGGATGCGTTGCTGGGCGAGCAGTTCGGCGAGCAGGGTGTCGAGGTCGAGCCAGCGATCGGGCGGCGTGGCAGGCATGGGGCTTCCTTGCGAAGGTCGGGCGGCCAGCCAAGGCTAGCTGCCAGCGGCCCACAGGGCCTGTCGCAAGGGTTGCCGGATTTTTCTGTTCAGCGTACGTGCTGCAACGGCATGCGCGAGGCCGCCAGGGGTTCGACGCTGACCTGGGCGACACAGATCAGGTTGCGCATTTTCTGTGCAATCAGTTCGGCGCGGTGCCAGCTCAGCCCGGCTACGCCGATCTCCAGGTTCAACAGGTCGTCCTGCTGCTGCATCTGTACCTGGTGCGGGGTGAGGAACTGCAGGGCAAACAGGTTGAGCACGCGGCACAGGCTGTCCGGCTCGGCTTCCACCTGCAGGCTGTAGCGCACGCTGCTGTGCGCAGCATTGGCGGCCCAGACATCGCTGCGCAGCGGGGTGACGGGGCTGTCCAGCCGTTCGTGGGCGCTCATGGGAAATCTCCGGTTTCGATGGAGGAATTTTTACATCTTCAACCGGGTATTTTTTCTCTATGATCGAGCGATCTGCGTAATCTGCGCATTGTTCGATTCATTAATGGCGCCTTGAGGGGATAAAACATGCAAAGCCAACTGGACGCCTACGATCGACGTATCCTGGCTCTGCTGCAGGAGGATGCGTCGCTGTCCAGCGCACAGATTGCCGAACGGGTCGGCCTGTCGCAGTCGCCGTGCTGGCGGCGGATCCAGCGGCTCAAGGAGGAGGGGGTGATTCGCGGGCAGGTGACCCTGCTCGATCGCAAGAAGATCGGCCTGAACACGCAGATTTTCGCCGAGGTCAAACTCAACGCCCACGGGCGGACCAACTTCGCCGAATTCACCGAGGCGATCCGCGAGTTTCCCGAGGTGCTGGAATGCTATGTGCTGATGGGCGCAGTGGACTTCCTGCTGCGCATCGTCACCCCGGACATCGAAGCCTACGAACGATTCTTCTTCGAAAAGCTGTCGATGGTGCCGGGGATCCAGGAGGTCAACTCGATCGTGGCCTTGTCCGAAATCAAGTCCACGACCAGCTTGCCGGTGTAGCCGTCACTTGCGCAGCAGGTGCTTCCAGCCGCGGCTCTGGAACACCGCCATGGCCTGATGCACACGGGCTTCGAGCACGTCGTCGCTGATTGGCAGGTTGGCCAGTTCGTGCAGCTTGTTCAGCTCGCCGAACAGGCGGTCCAGGTCGGGGCTTTCCAGCACCTGGCGGGCATGGTGCAGCCAGGCCAGCAGGCGCTCGATGCGCGGCAGCTGTTCGGCCAGGTCTTCAGGCTGGCGGTGGTACAGCGGCAGTTGCAGCGCGTTGGCTTCGTCCGACAGCAGCACCTTGAGCCAGTTGCCCAGTTGCGCGGCGCCCTGGCGGTCGCCACGTTTGTTGCGCTCGACGGTCCAGCCACGGGCCAGCAGCCAGCGCGAGGTGTCCAGCGAGAACTGGCCCCAGCGGGTGTCGAGCAGTTCTTCGGCGAACTGCTCGGGCGCCGCGCGGCGCACGTCTTCGTCGTCGTTGCCGGCCAGCACCAGCGGGCGCCAGTCCTCGAGCAGGGCGTCGAGGCTGGCACGCAGGGCGCTGGTGGTCGGGCGCGGCGCGGCCTGGCCCAGGCTGCCGAGCAGGGCGCGCAGTTCGGCCAGGCTCTGGACCCAGTCCTGCAGCAGGCGCCAGTGTCCGTTGAACAGGTACTGCTCGGCCAGGCGCTGGCTGCTGCCCAGCAGGTGCCAGGCCAGTGCCGCGAAGGCATCGTCCAGCGGCATCTCGGCGTTCAGTTCAGCAGGCGGCAGGCTCACGGCGAAGCTCGAGGGGTCGAGCAGGCGGTAGCCGCGTTCGGCCTTGCTGATGTCGCACGGCATCAGCGGCAGGCTGGCGGCCAGCTCGGCGGCCAGTTCCAGCAGTGCGGCCGGCTCGCCTTCACGCAGTTCCAGCTCCAGCTCGCAGATGGCTTCCTTCTGCTTGCCGGCCACTACATGGCCCAGGTCCAGCGCAGCCTCGATGACCACCTTGGCCTTGCCGCGACCCCAGGCGATTTCGGCGTATTCGCGGGTGAAGTCGGTGCTGAACAGCGGCTTGATGGTTTTCTTGTCCAGGTCGGCCAGCTCGGCCGGCCATACCTGCTCGTCGAGCTTCTTGAGGTCGAGCTTGGCCTTGGGCAGTTGCCATTCGTGCTCGTTGCGTACCGACAGTCCGGCGGTGCTGTGGCCACGGGCCTTGAGGGTCTGGATCACCACGTCGCCGTCACGGCGCAGGCGCAGGGCCACCTTGGCCGCGGCCAGGTCGCGTTCTGGGGTATCGAAATATTGATTGAGCAGCTCGCGCTGCTGCCAGCCGGACTTGTTGCGCTTCTTCAGCAACGGGTGTTCGCGCAGGGCAGCGAGGGTCTCGCGGCTGACCCGCAGTTTGAGTTCGGTTTCTTTGTTCATTGCTGGCAGGCTCGATGACTGGGTGCGTCTTGGCCGTGCAGTGTACAGGAGTCGGCCGCTGACGGTTTATTCCAGGTGCCCGATAGCCCTATGATGGGCCTCGTACCGAGGAGAATGCGCATGCCTTTGCCGCCGCTCAAAGACCAGTTCGCCGCCCTGATCGCCACGCCGTCGGTCAGTTGCACCCAGCCGAGCCTGGACCAGTCCAACCGCGCGGTGATCGACCTGCTGGCCACCTGGCTGGGTGACCTGGGTTTTGCCTGCGAGCTGCAGGAGGTGACGCCGGGCAAGTTCAACCTGCTGGCCAGCTACGGCAGCGGCCCCGGTGGCCTGGTGCTGGCCGGGCACAGCGACACGGTGCCCTATGACCCGCAGCTGTGGCAGACCGATCCGCTCAAGCTGACCGAGGTTGACGGGCGCTGGGTGGGCCTTGGCAGTTGCGACATGAAGGGCTTCTTCGCCCTGGTGATCGAGGCGGTACGCCCGCTGCTCGAGCAGCCGTTCAGGCAGCCGCTGCTGATTCTGGCCACCTGCGACGAGGAAAGTTCGATGTCCGGCGCCCGCGCCCTGGCCGACGCCGGCCGCCCGCTGGGCCGTGCTGCGGTGATCGGCGAGCCGACCGGGCTGCGCCCGATCCGCCTGCACAAGGGGGTGATGATGGAGCGCATCGATATCCTCGGGCGCAGCGGTCATTCGTCCGACCCGAGCCTGGGCCACAGCGCCTCGGAGGCGATGCATGCGGTGATGGGCGAGCTGATGGGCCTGCGCCGGCAATGGCAGCAGCAGTACAGCAACGCCCAGTTCAGCGTGCCGCAGCCGACCATGAACTTCGGCTGCATCCACGGTGGCGACAACCCCAACCGTATCTGCGGGCAGTGCGCCCTGGAGTTCGACCTGCGTCCGCTGCCGGGCATGGACCCCGAAGTGCTGCGTGCTGCGATCCGCAGTAAGCTGGCGCCGCTGGCCGAACAGCACCAGGTGAAGATCGACTACGCGCCGCTGTTTCCCGAGGTGCCGCCGTTCGAGCAGGCCGCCGACGCCGAACTGGTGCGCGTGGCCGAGCGTCTTACCGGGCATACGGCCGAGGCGGTGGCCTTTGGTACCGAGGCGCCTTATCTTCAACGTCTGGGCTGTGAAACCCTGGTGCTGGGCCCCGGCGACATCAGCTGTGCCCACCAGCCGGGCGAGTACCTCGAAATGTCACGCCTGGAGCCTACCGTGCGTCTATTGCGTGAGTTGATCGGGCATTATTGCCTCAACCCGGTAATTGCCCGCTGATTTCAACCGTTTTTACCCAAGGAGAATGCGCGTGACGCCAGACCTGTTGCGACGATAACCCTTCGAGCGCTGTGTGCTTTTCCGTTCTTGTCCTTTTTCCACAGGTTTCTACAGGCTCTGGTTATGCCCGAATACGTCAATTGGCTGCGTCATGCTTCGCCTTACATCAATGCCCACCGCGACTGCACCTTCGTGGTCATGCTGCCCGGTGACGGGGTCGAGCACCCCAACTTCGGCAATATCGTCCACGACCTGGTGCTGCTGCACAGCCTGGGCGTGCGCCTGGTGCTGGTGCACGGTTCGCGCCCGCAGATCGAAAGCCGCCTGGCCGCCCGCGGCCTTAGCGCGCACTACCATCACGGCCTGCGCATCACCGATGCGGCCACCCTGGAATGCGTGATCGACGCGGTCGGCCACCTGCGCATCGCCATCGAGGCGCGCCTGTCGATGGACATGGCCGCGTCGCCGATGCAGGGTTCGCGCCTGCGCGTGGCCGCCGGCAACCTGGTCACGGCGCGCCCCATCGGCGTGCTCGAAGGCGTCGATTATCACCACACCGGCGAAGTGCGCCGGGTCGATCGCAAGGGCATCAATCGCCTGCTCGACGAGCGCTCCATCGTGCTGCTGTCGCCGCTGGGCTATTCGCCCACCGGCGAGATCTTCAACCTGGCCTGCGAAGACGTCGCCACCCGTGCGGCCATCGAGCTGGGGGCCGACAAGCTGCTGCTGTTCGGCGCCGAGCGCGGGCTGATGGATGAGAGCGGCAGGCTGGTGCGTGAGCTGCGCCCGCAGCAGGTGCCGGCGCATCTGCAGCGCCTGGGCTCGGACTATCAGGGCGAGTTGCTGGACGCGGCCGCCGAAGCCTGCCGTGGCGGTGTGGCGCGCAGCCACATCGTCAGCTATGCCGAGGACGGTGCGCTGCTCACCGAGCTGTTCACCCGTGACGGTGGCGGCACGTTGGTGGCTCAGGAACAGTTCGAGAAGGTGCGCGAGGCGGCCATCGAGGATGTCGGCGGCCTGCTGGACCTGATCAGCCCGCTGGAAGAGCAGGGCATCCTGGTGCGGCGTTCGCGCGAGGTGCTGGAGCGCGAGATCGAGCAGTTCAGTGTGGTGGAGCGCGAGGGGATGATCATTGCCTGCGCGGCGCTGTACCCGATCGCCGATTCGGAGGCGGGCGAGTTGGCGTGCCTGGCGGTGAACCCGGAATACCGGCATGGCGGGCGTGGCGACGAGTTGCTGGAGCGCATCGAGACACGGGCGCGGGAGATGGGCTTGAAGAACTTGTTCGTGCTGACGACGCGCACGGCGCACTGGTTCCGCGAACGCGGCTTCGTGCCCAGCGAGGTGGAGCGGCTGCCTGCGGCGCGGGCTTCGCTGTACAACTACCAGCGCAATTCGAAGATCTTCGAGAAGGCGCTTTAAGGGCTTCGCCGGCAAGGCCGGCTCCTACACGGTCACATCGACCCTGTAGGAGCCGGCCTTGCCGGCGAATGGACCTTACACGGTGTGCAGGTACCAGTTGTACTCAAGGTCGGAGATGGAGTGTTCGAACTCCTCCAGCTCGCTTTCCTTGCAGGCCACGAAGATATCGATGTACTTCGGATCGATGTACTTGGCCATGATCTCGCTGTCGTCCAGCTCGCGCAGTGCATCACGCAGGTTGTTCGGCAGGCTCTGCTCGTTCTGCTCGTAGGAGTTGCCCACCATCGCCGGGCCCGGTTCGACCTTGTTGGTCAGACCGTGGTGCACGCCCGCCAGTACGGCTGCCATCAGCAGGTACGGGTTGGCGTCGGCACCGGCCACACGGTGCTCCAGGCGCACGGCGTCCGGCGTGCCGGTCGGTACGCGCAAGGCCACGGTACGGTTGTCCAGGCCCCAGGTCGGGGAGTTGGGCACGTAGAACTGGGCACCAAAACGGCGGTACGAGTTGACGTTCGGGCACAGGAACGCCATCGACGCCGGCAGGGTCTCGAGCACACCGCCGATCGCGTGACGCAATGCGGCGTTCTGCTCGGGATCCTCGCTGGTAAAGATGTTCTTGCCATCCTTGTCCAGCACCGAGATATGCACGTGCAGACCATTGCCCGCCTGGCCAGGGTACGGCTTGGCCATGAAGGTGGTGTCCATCTCATGGTCGTAGGCGATGTTCTTGATCAGACGCTTGAGCAGTACGGCGTAGTCGCAGGCCTTGATCGGGTCGGCCACGTGGTGCAGGTTCACTTCGAACTGCGCCGGGGCACTTTCCTTGACGATGGCATCAGCCGGGATGCCTTGTTCCTTGGCACCTTCCAGAATGTCCTGCAGGCAGTCGACGTACTCGTCGAGGTCGTCGATCAGGTACACCTGGGTGGAGATCGGACGCTTGCCCGAGATCGGCGAGCGCGGCGGCTGTGGACGGCCGTTCACGTTCTCCTGGTCGATCAGGTAGAACTCCAGCTCGAACGCGGCGCAGATGGTCAGGCCCAGGTCGTCGAACTTGCTCACCACCTGGCGCAGCACTTCACGCGGGTCGGCGAAGAAC
Organism: Pseudomonas sp. MF6396; assembly: GCF_002018915.1. Lineage (NCBI taxonomy): Bacteria > Pseudomonadati > Pseudomonadota > Gammaproteobacteria > Pseudomonadales > Pseudomonadaceae > Pseudomonas > Pseudomonas sp. MF6396. The sequence continues at coordinate 121,263 of NZ_MVOK01000012.1, forward strand.
GGCTCGCCCTCGAGCTCGTGCATGGTCATCAGCAGCTGCGCGGTAGGGCGCTTCTGCCAGGGCTCGTTGGAGAGGGTACCGGGGATGGGATAGCAGATACGGTCGGCATCGCCGATGTCCAGGCCCAGGCCGGTGCTTTCGACGGTGGAACCGTTGATGTCCAGGGCGAAGAGGGAGGCCGGCAGGTTGATGCCTTTCTCGTAAACCTTGTGCAGGCTCGTGCGTTCGATGCGCTTGCCACGCACCACACCATTCATATCTGCAATCAGAAGGTCAACGTAGAGAACCTCAGGATGTTCCTTAAGGAACGCGTTCGCTTCGTTAAGCTGAACGGCACGCGGGGGTACCGACATGATGCAACACCTTTGTTGTTAAAAATATCAATCAATGGGGGCTTGCAGGTTCAGTCAACGCGAAAGCCCTGCTGAAGTCAAGCCAGCCCCATCATGCCCTAAAACGGCGCTGAAGCGGCATTTTTGCTGCAAATGAGGGCGTCGACAAGGCCTGCTTTGGTAGCGAGACAGCGACTTTGAGCGGGCCGTATTCTATTTTTTACAGGGGTGTTGTGTAAAAAAATGAACAAGGCTAAGCTCGGTTGCAACCCATAACAGCAATAATACCGGGGGTTACATGTCTCGCCAGCCGACAATCGGCGTCACCGGCCGCACCGCGCGGATCGGTCTGCACGCCCGCCGCACCCACGGCAGATACCGCGTGGCCGTGCGCCGCCACCTGGCCGCAATAATTGACGGCCTGGGCTGCATGCCCGGTATCGCACCCTCTTCTGTAATCGACTGCCACCACTATAGCCGGCCAGGCGGCCCAGCGGGTATTGCCCTGCGCGTTCGCCCCGTGGCAGGTGCTTTGCTTTAGCGTCGTGCGGCATCCAGAATGAGCAGGACGGCCCAGCCTGGGCGTCCTGACGTCAGTCCAGACATTTACCTCCTGAGGTATTTATGAGTAACAACCTCGACCAGCTCACCGATTGGTTGAAAGAGCACAAGATCACCGAAGTCGAGTGTCTGATCAGCGACCTCACCGGTATCACGCGCGGCAAGATCTCCCCCACCAACAAGTTCATTGCCGAAAAGGGCATGCGCCTGCCCGAAAGTGTGCTGTTGCAGACGGTGACCGGCGACTACGTCGACGATGACATCTATTACGAGCTGCTCGATCCGGCCGACATCGACATGATCTGTCGCCCCGACGAGAACGCGGTATTCCTGGTGCCATGGGCCATCGAGCCCACCGCGCAGGTGATCCACGACACCTACGACAAGCAGGGCAACCCGGTCGAGCTGTCGCCGCGCAACGTGCTCAAGAAGGTCTTGAAGCTCTACGCCGACAAAGGCTGGCAGCCGATTGTGGCGCCGGAGATGGAGTTCTACCTGACCAAGCGCTGCGAGGACCCGGACTTCCCGCTGCAGCCGCCCATCGGCCGCTCCGGCCGCCCCGAGACCGGTCGCCAGTCGTTCTCCATCGAGGCCGCCAACGAATTCGACCCGCTGTTCGAGGACGTCTACGACTGGTGCGAACTGCAGCACCTGGACCTGGACACGCTGATCCACGAGGACGGCACCGCGCAGATGGAAATCAACTTCCGTCACGGCAACGCGCTGTCGCTGGCCGACCAGATCCTGGTGTTCAAGCGCACCATGCGTGAGGCCGCGCTCAAGCACAACGTCGCCGCCACCTTCATGGCCAAGCCCATGACCGGCGAGCCGGGCAGTGCGATGCACCTGCACCAGAGCATCATCGACGTGAACACCGGCAAGAACATCTTCTCCAACGAAGACGGCAGCATGAGCCAGCTGTTCCTGCACCACGTCGGTGGCCTGCAGAAGTTCATCCCGTCGGTGCTGCCGCTGTTTGCCCCCAACGTCAACTCGTTCCGCCGCTTCCTGCCCGACACCTCGGCGCCGGTCAACGTGGAGTGGGGCGAGGAGAACCGCACCGTGGGCCTGCGCGTGCCGGATGCCGGCCCGCAGAACCGGCGTGTGGAAAACCGCCTGCCCGGCGCCGACGCCAACCCTTACCTGGCGATTGCCGCCAGCCTGTTGTGCGGCTACATCGGCATGGTCGAAGGCATCAACCCCAGCGCGCCGGTCAAGGGCCGCGGTTACGAGCGGCGCAACCTGCGCCTGCCGCTGACCATCGAGGACGCCCTTGAACGCATGGAGAACTGCAGCGCGCTGGAGCCGTACCTGGGCAAGAAATTCATCGCAGGCTACGTCGCCACCAAACGCGCCGAGCATGAAAATTTCAAACGCGTGATCAGCTCCTGGGAACGCGAGTTCCTGCTGTTCGCGGTCTGATAAACCCCGGGGCCGCAGGAGCGCGGCCGTCAGTCATCGGAGAAGCACATGAGCGTCAAGAACCCGCAAACCCGCGAGTGGCAAGACCTGAGTCGTGATCATCACCTGGCGCCGTTCAGCGACTACAAGCAGCTGAAGGAAAAAGGCCCGCGGATCATCACCAAGGCCAAGGGCGTGCACCTGTGGGACAGCGAGGGCAACAAGATCCTCGACGGCATGGCCGGGCTGTGGTGCGTGGCCGTCGGCTACGGCCGTGAAGAACTGGCCGAGGCGGCAGCCAGCCAGATGCGCGAGCTGCCGTACTACAACCTGTTCTTCCAGACCGCCCACCCGCCGGCGCTGGAGCTGGCCCGGGCGATCACCGAGGTGGCCCCTGCGGGCATGAGCCATGTGTTCTTCACCGGCTCCGGCTCCGAAGGCAACGACACCAACCTGCGCATGGTCCGCCATTACTGGGCGCTCAAGGGCAAGCCGCAGAAGCAGGTGATCATCGGTCGGGTCAACGGCTATCACGGCTCCACCGTGGCCGGCGCTGCCCTGGGCGGCATGAGCGGCATGCACGAGCAGGGCGGTACGCTGCCGGGCATCGTGCATATTGCGCAGCCGTACTGGTTCGGCGAAGGCGGCGACATGACCCCGGACGCGTTCGGCGTATGGGCCGCCGAGCAACTGGAGAAGAAGATCCTCGAGGTCGGCGAAGACAACGTGGCCGCCTTTATCGCCGAGCCGATCCAGGGTGCTGGCGGGGTGATCATCCCACCAGAAACCTACTGGCCGAAGATCAAGGAAATCCTCGCCAAGTACGAAATCCTGTTCATTGCCGATGAGGTGATCTGCGGTTTCGGTCGTACCGGCCAGTGGTTCGGTACCGACTACTACGGCCTCAAGCCCGACCTGATGACCATCGCTAAGGGCCTGACTTCGGGCTACATCCCCATGGGCGGCGTGATCGTGCGTGACGAAGTGGCGGCCGTGCTCAGCGAGGGCGGCGACTTCAACCACGGCTTCACCTACAGCGGCCACCCGGTGGCGGCAGCGGTGGCCCTGGAAAACCTGCGGATCCTGCGCGACGAGAAAATCATCGAGCGCGTTCAGGCAGAAACGGCACCGTATTTGCAGAAACGTCTGCGTGAGCTGAACGATCATCCGCTGGTGGGCGAGGTCCGTGGCCTGGGCATGCTCGGCGCGATCGAGCTGGTCAAGGACAAGGCGACCCGCACCCGTTACGAGGGCAAGGGCGTGGGCATGATCTGCCGCCAGTTCTGCTTCGACAACGGGCTGATCATGCGCGCCGTGGGCGACACCATGATCATCGCGCCGCCGCTGGTCATCACCTGCGAGGAGATCGACGAGCTGGTGGAAAAGGCACGCAAATGCCTGGACCTGACGCTCGAAGCGTTGAAGTGAGCAGGTGCTAGGCTCAGCCTTGGGTTGAATGGCGATCTGCGGCGCACTCTGGTTGAAACCGCGCCGTGGATCTTGCCAGACTAGCGACTGTTTCAGTCGCCCAGCGCTTGCGCCGAACGAGTCGGTCGCTGAACAGATGGTTTCTATAAAAAATTCTGGAGCATTACGCATGAAGAAAATGGGCAAGACGCTGTTGGCCGCTACCCTCGCGGGGTTGATGGCCGGTGCTGTTCAGGCGGACGACAAGGTGCTGCACGTCTACAACTGGTCCGACTACATTGCGCCGGACACCATCGCCAAGTTCGAGAAGCAGTCGGGCATCAAGGTGGTCTACGACGTGTTCGACAGCAACGAAACCCTGGAAGCCAAGCTGCTGGCCGGCAAGTCGGGCTACGACGTGGTGGTACCGTCCAACAACTTCCTGGCCAAGCAGATCAAGGCCGGTGTGTACCAGGAGCTGGACAAGTCCAAGCTGCCGAACTGGAAGAACCTCGACGAAGACCTGCTCAAGGCCGTGGGCGATGCCAGTGACCAGGGCAACAAGCATGCCTTCCCGTACATGTGGGGCAGCATCGGCATCGGCTACAACCCCGAGAAGGTCAAGGCCGCGCTGGGCGTCGACAAGATCGACTCGTGGGACGTGGTGTTCAAGCCGGAAAACATCGCCAAGCTCAAGAGCTGCGGCGTGAGTTTCCTCGACGCACCGACCGAAATGATCCCGGCGGCCCTGCATTACCTGGGCAAGCCGACCAACAGCAAGGACAAGGCAGACCTGAAGGCCGCCGAAGACCTGTTCCTGAGCATTCGCCCATCGGTGGCGTACTTCCATTCCTCCAAGTACATCTCGGACCTGGCCAACGGCAACATCTGCGTGGCCGTGGGTTACTCGGGTGACCTGGAGCAGTCCAAGGCCCGTGCCCACGAAGCGGGCGACAAGGTCAAGCTGGCCTACAGCATTCCGAAAGAAGGCGCCGGCACCTTCTATGACATGGTCGCGATTCCCAAGGACGCCACCAATGTCGAAGCAGCCTACAAGTTCATGGACTTCCTGATGCAGCCGGAAGTCATGGCCGAGATCACCAACGCCGTGCGCTTCCCGAACGGCAACAAGGCAGCCACCGCTCTGGTGGACAAGGACATCTCCGGCGACCCGAGCATCTACCCGTCGGATGAAGTGAAGAAGCACCTGTACGCGATCAGCGACCTGGATGCAGGCACCCTGCGCCTGATCACCCGCAGCTGGACCAAGATCAAATCGGGCAAATAAATCCGGTTTTTCCCGTCAGGCACTGAAAAACAGTGCCTGAACGGGGCTCGAGGGCAAATTCTTTTTGCTCGATGGGTGTATCGAAGGTAAGTTGCGCGCCGGTTTGCCGGTACCGCAGGCGTATCTGCCAAACGACTCGGGCACTTTTGTAGAGGACCTCCCACTTGTCTACTTCACATTTTCGCAAGGCCGTCCTGGCCACAGCGAGCCTGACGCTGGCGATCAGTGTCCAGGCGGCGCCCACGGTGCATATCTACAACTGGTCGGACTACATCGGCCAGACCACCCTTGCGGACTTCGAAAAGGAGACCGGCATCAAGCCGGTGCAGGACGTCTTCGATTCCAACGAAACCCTGGAAGGCAAGCTGCTGGCCGGTCGCACCGGCTATGACGTGGTGGTGCCGTCCAACCATTTCCTCGGCAAGCAGATCAAGGCGGGCGCGTTCCAGAAGCTCGACAAGACGCTGCTGCCCAACTATTCCAATCTCGACCCGGCCCTGATGAAGCGCCTGGAGAAGAACGACCCGGGCAACCAGTACGCGGTCCCCTACCTGTGGGGCACCAATGGCATCGGCTACAACGTCGAGAAGGTCAAGGCCGCGCTGGGAACCGACACCATCGATTCATGGGCCGTGCTGTTCGAGCCGGAAAACATCAAGAAACTCTCCAAGTGCGGCGTGGCGTTCCTCGACTCGGCCGACGAGATGCTGCCGGCGGTGCTCAACTACATGGGCCGCGACCCCAACAGCACCAACCCCAAGGACTACGCCGACGCCGAGAAGAAGCTGCTGGCCATACGTCCCTACGTGACCTACTTCCACTCGTCCAAGTACATCTCGGACCTGGCCAACGGCGACATCTGCGTGGCCGCCGGCTTCTCCGGCGACGTGTTCCAGGCCAAGTCCCGCGCCGAAGAGGCGGGCAAGGGCGTGGAAATCGCCTACGCGATCCCCAAGGAAGGCGGCAACCTCTGGTTCGACATGCTGGCGATTCCCAAGGACGCCAAGAACGTCAAAGAGGCCCACGCCTTCATCAACTATCTGCTCAAGCCTGAGGTCATCGCCCAGGTCAGCGATTACGTCGGTTACGCCAACCCGAACCCCAAGGCTGGCGAACTCATGGACCAGAGCGTGCGAACCGACGCAGCGGTTTACCCACCGCAAGAGGTGCTGGACAAGCTGTACGTCAACTCAGAGTTACCCCCCAAAGTGCAACGTTTGATGACCCGAAGCTGGACCAAGATCAAGTCGGGCAAGTAACTATCCAGGGCCCGTCACGGCAGGGGCGGGCACCAAAATCTTGTTGGGAGTTTCACACATGGCAGTTGCCTCCGGTGCCTATAAGAAAGCCCTAGAAGGCGATCAGCAACCTAAACAGGTGCTGGTCAAGATCGACCGGGTTACAAAGAAGTTCGACGAAACCGTAGCGGTGGACGATGTGTCCCTGGAGATCAAGAAGGGCGAGATCTTCGCGCTGCTCGGTGGCTCCGGTTCGGGCAAGTCCACCTTGCTGCGCATGCTGGCAGGGTTCGAGCGCCCGACCGAAGGGCGGATCTTCCTCGATGGCGTGGACATCACCGATATGCCGCCCTACGAGCGGCCGATCAACATGATGTTCCAGTCCTACGCGCTGTTCCCGCACATGAGCGTGGCCGGCAACATCGCCTTCGGCCTCAAGCAGGACCGCATGAGCAAGGACGAGATCGAGGCGCGGGTGGCCGAGATGCTCAAGCTGGTGCACATGACCCAGTACGCCAAGCGCAAGCCGCACCAGCTCTCCGGTGGCCAGCGCCAGCGTGTGGCCCTGGCCCGTTCGCTGGCCAAGCGGCCCAAGCTGCTGCTGCTCGATGAGCCGATGGGCGCGCTGGACAAGAAACTGCGTTCGCAGATGCAGCTGGAACTGGTGGAGATCATCGAGCGCGTGGGCGTGACCTGCGTGATGGTGACCCACGACCAGGAAGAGGCCATGACCATGGCCCAGCGCATCGCGATCATGCACCTGGGCTGGATTGCCCAGATCGGCAGCCCCATCGATATCTACGAAACCCCCACCAGCCGCCTGGTGTGCGAGTTCATCGGCAACGTCAACCTGTTCGAAGGCGAAGTGGTCGAGGACGCCGAGGGCCACGCGCTGATCGCCAGCCCCGAGCTCGAGCGCAAGATCTACGTGGGCCACGGTGTGACCACCTCGGTCGAAGACAAGCGCATCACCTATGCGCTGCGTCCGGAAAAACTGCTGGTGACCACCGAGCAGCCGAGCTTCGAGTTCAACTGGTCCCACGGCAAGGTGCACGACATCGCCTACCTGGGTGGCCATTCGGTGTTCTACGTGGAGCTGCCAGGCGGCAAGATCGTGCAGTCGTTCGTCGCCAACGCCGAGCGCCAGGGCACCCGGCCGACCTGGGATGACCAGGTCTACGTGTGGTGGGAAGACGACAGCGGCGTGGTCCTGCGGTCATGACAGCGCGCAAGCTCAAGCGAGCGTTTCAGCGATTGATACCCGAAGGGCGTCACCTGGTGATCGGGGTGCCGTTCCTGTGGCTGTTCCTGTTCTTCATGCTGCCGTTCTTCATCGTGCTGAAGATCAGCTTTGCCGAAGCCGACGTGGCGATCCCGCCGTACACCGAGATCTTCACCTACCTCGAAGACAAGGTTCAGCTGGTACTCAACCTGGCCAACTATGGCCTGTTGACCGAGGACGAGCTGTACATCGCGGCCTACCTGGGCTCGTTGAAGATGGCCCTGATCAGCACGATCCTGTGCCTGGCGATCGGCTACCCGATGGCCTACGCCATCGCCAACGCGCGCAAGGAAATGCAGACCGTGTTGCTGCTGCTGATCATGATGCCGACCTGGACGGCGATCCTGATCCGCGTGTATGCGTGGATGGGCATCCTCAGCAACAACGGGCTGCTCAATGCCTTCCTGATGTGGCTGGGGCTGATCGATCAGCCGCTGCAGATCCTCAACACCAACCTGGCGGTGTATATCGGCGTGGTCTATTCGTACCTGCCGTTCATGATCCTGCCGCTCTACGCCAACCTGGTCAAACACGACCAGAGCCTGCTGGAAGCGGCGTCCGACCTGGGTTCGAGCACCTTCAACAGCTTCTGGAAAATCACCGTGCCGCTGTCCAAGAACGGCATCGTGGCCGGCTGCATGCTGGTGTTCATCCCGGTGGTGGGCGAGTTCGTGATCCCCGAGCTGCTGGGCGGCCCGGAAACCCTGATGATCGGCAAGGTGCTGTGGCAGGAATTCTTCAACAACCGTGACTGGCCGGTGGCATCCGCCCTGGCGGTGGTGATGCTGGCAATCCTGATCGTGCCCATCCTGCTGTTCAACCGCAGCCAGGCCAAAGAGATGGAGGGCAGGGCATGAAGCGTTTCAGTTTCTCCAAACTGATGTTGGTGGTAGGCCTGCTGTTCATCTACCTGCCCATGCTGATCCTGGTGATCTACTCGTTCAACGCCTCCAAGCTGGTGACGGTGTGGGGGGGCTGGTCGGTGAAGTGGTACGTGGGCCTGCTCGACAACACCCAGCTGATGGGCTCGGTGATGCGCTCGCTGGAGATCGCCTGCTACACCGCGGTGGCCGCGGTGGCGCTGGGTACCCTGGCGGCGTTCGTACTGACCCGTGTGACCCGCTTCAAGGGGCGCACGCTGTTCGGAGGCCTGGTCACCGCACCGCTGGTAATGCCTGAGGTGATCACCGGTCTGTCGCTGTTGCTGCTGTTCGTGGCCATGGCGCAGATGATCGGCTGGCCGCAGGAGCGCGGCATCGTCACCATCTGGATCGCTCACACCACGTTCTGCGCCGCCTATGTGGCGGTGGTGGTGTCGGCCCGCCTGCGCGAGCTGGACCTGTCCATCGAAGAGGCGGCCATGGACCTGGGCGCGCGGCCGTGGAAGGTGTTCTTCCTGATCACCATCCCGATGATCGCGCCGTCGCTGGCGGCGGGCGGCATGATGTCGTTCGCACTGTCGCTGGACGACCTGGTGCTGGCCAGCTTCGTGTCCGGGCCGGGTTCGACCACCTTGCCGATGGAAGTGTTCTCGGCGGTGCGCCTTGGCGTGAAGCCTGAGATCAACGCGGTGGCCAGCCTGATCCTGCTCAGCGTGTCGCTGGTGACCTTCATGGTCTGGTACTTCAGCCGCCGTGCCGAAGAGCGCCGCAAGCGCGCGATCCAGCAAGCCATCGAAGAAAGCGCCGCGGACTCGTGGAAGCAGCCGGACGTGCGCCGCGCCACTGCGGCGCAGGTCTCGGCCTGATCTGAAAAAGCCATCACGGGTCACGCCCGCCCCCACAGGTTTTGCGAACACCGCAGACCCCTGTGGGAGCGGGCGTGACCCGCGATGGGCTGCACAGCAGCCCTAGGGCACCAGCCGCAACGTCCCCTCGGTCTCCCCCGCCAACCCCATCAGCGCCCGCTGATACCTGCCGTCGATATAGTCCTGCGCCTGATCGGCATAGTGCCTGTCGAACACCACGCCGCTCTGCCCGAGCGGGTTGATGCTCAGCGCCGTCCCCGCATCGGCGAAATCGATCACGCGCCGCGTCGATGGCCCGTAGGTCACCGGCCACGGTGTCGGGCCGATTCTGGATGACAGGTTGTTCGGTACCTCATGCGCGCCCGGCGCCGCGAATGGCCCCACGTTGAACAGCAGGTTCAGCGGCTTCTGCGCACCCAGCGGGTGCCCGTGGGTCAAGGTGTGCGCCTTGCCCCACTGCCAGTTCGCCGGGTCCTTGCCCAGGGTGGTGCGCAGGTGCGCCAGGGTGTTGTCCCAGGCCAGCTTGACCACCGTTTCGCGGTCACTGTGCGCGTTGCTGCCCTTGCGCGCCCACCACTGCGAATCCACGTCTGCGGCCAGGCGCGGCAGCAAGGTATCCACCATGCGCGTCGACAGCAGCGTCTCGAACCATTCGTCACCGAGCTCGTCATGGGTGGCGGCGCGGGCGAATTCGTACAGCAGCTGGTTGAACAGCGTGGCGCTGGTCGATTCCACCGGGTAGTCGCCGCGCCACGCGGCCAGTTGCTCGACCAGCTCGCGCTCGTGTACGTCGGTGACCACCTGGCGCAGTACCGACAGCAGCGGTGTGAGCATGTGCGGGCCATAGGCGGTGGCCGTGTCCAGCTGCAATGCCTGGCTGTTGTGCAGGTCCCACTTCACGCCGGGCGAGGCCAGGTTGTTGTTGAGCTGGCGGCCGCGGTCCGGCGGGTTGTAGTAGCCGGGGATGACCATGCCGGTGGGCGACACCGGCTGGAAGTTGGCCGAGACGATGTAGCCCGCGGCGGGGTTCTCCTGCTGCGGGTTGGCGCTGAACGGGTAGAAGCCGAGCTTGTCGGCCTGGGCCGTGCTGCCGTCGAGAATGAACGCCGGGTTCACCCCGGCCGGGCGGATCGGCAACTGCGCTGCCGCCCACCAGCCGATGTCGCCCTGTGCGTTGGCCCATACCAGGTTGAGGCCGGGGGCGTGTATCTTGGCGGCGGCCGCACGCATCCTGTCCAGGGTGTTGGCGCGGTTGATGTCGTAGAAGGCCTCCAGGATCGGGTTCTCGGTTTCCAGGAATGCCCACCACATCGCGATCGGCGTGCCGTTTTCATGCCCACTGACGGCGGGGTTGATGATCGGCCCGTGCTGCGAGCGGCGCAGGGTGAGGGTGAGCGGGTCTTCCCCCTTGATCCGGACCTGCTGCTGGGTGGAGGTGAGGTCGTGCCACTGGCCGTGGATCTTCACCTGTTCGGGATTGTCCGGGTTGACCTGCTCGGCGATCAGGTCGAGGTCGTCGTTCTGGAACATGGTCAGGCTCCAGCCGAACTCGCGGTTGTGTCCCAGCGAGGCGAACGGATTCAGCGCCTGGTGGTAGCCGTACAGGTGAAAGCCCGGCGCCGACAGTTCGGCCTCGTACCACACCGACGGCACCGAGAAGCGAATATGCGGGTCGCCCGCCAGCAGCGGCTTGCCACTGGCGGTGAGCCTGCCGCTGACGGCCCAGGCGTTGCTGCCCTCGAATTGCGGCAGGCCCGCATCGCCCAGCGCCTGGTGGCTGACCTGGGCGATGCGGCCCAGCCTGCGCCAGTCGGCGGCAGCCAGGTGTGGCGGGGTCTGCACCGCGCCTTCGGGGTCCCAACCCAGGTCGAAGTCGCTGAGGTAGTACTTGCCCAGGTGATCGCGCACGTAGGTCAGCAGCGGCTCGGTACGAAACGCGGCGGCGAAGCTGTAGGCCATGAACCCTGCGATGCTCAGGGTGTCCTCGGCGGTGAACGGGCGCGGTGTGATGCCCAGCACATCGAACTCCACGGGCCTGGGGTGCGAGTCCTGCCAGGCGTTCACGCCCTCCAGGTAGGCTTGCAGGGCCAGCCAGGCCGGGGATTGCCTGTCCTGGCGGGCGACCATGCTGCGCGCCTGCTCGGCAATGCGCAGGCTGCGGAACAGGGTGTCGGTCTCCACCAGCTTGGGGCCCAGTACCTCGGCCAGTTCGCCATTGGCCAGGCGCCGGGTGATTTCCATCTGGAACAGGCGGTCCTGGGCGTGCACGTAGCCCAGTGCGCGGTACAGGTCGGTTTCGTTCTGCGCCTGGATGTGCGGTACGCCGCGCTGGTCGTAGCGCACGCTTACCGGCGCCTGCAGGCCGGCCACGGTGACTTCGCCGGTGCGTTGCGGCAACTTGCTGTGGGCATACCAGTAGCCACCGCCGGCGACGGCGGCGATGAGCACCGCAAGAAGGGTAAGGCTGCGTTTCATCGGGGCTCCTTGTGCGAGGATCGTTCCTTGCCCTGGCCGGTCAGATGTTCGGCACAGGATAGACCCTGCAACTTAACCCATCCCAGGAAGCCACGGTCCGATGAACCCCAGTGAAAAGCAGAAAATGCTCGCCGGCCAGCTCTATCATGCCGGCTGTCCCGAGCTGCAGGCCGAGCAGATCGCCAACAAGCACTGGATGTACCGCTACAACCATTCCCCCGAACTGCTCAACGAGCAGCGTCATGCCCTGCTGGTCGAGCACTTCGCCAGGGTGGGGGCAGGCGCGGTGATCCGGCCGCCGTTTCATTGCGACTACGGCTACAACATCACGCTGGGCGCCAACGTGTTCGTCAACTTCAACTGCGTGATCCTCGACGTGGTGCAGGTGCACATCGGCGATGACTGCCAGATCGGCCCCGGTGTGCAGATCCTCACCGCCGACCATCCGCGCGATCCGGCCATCCGCCGTTCGGGGCTGGAGAGCGGGCGCCCGGTGAACATCGGCAGCAACGTGTGGATCGGTGCCGGTGCGCTGATTCTGCCAGGGGTGAGCATTGGTGATGATGCGATCATCGGCGCGGGCGCAGTGGTGACCCGCGATTTGCCGGCGGGGGCGACAGCGATGGGCAACCCGGCACGGGTACGCTAGCCGGCCCAGGGGCAATAGCAGCCCACCGCCAGGGTGTGGGTGGCGTTCACGCTGCGGCCCTGGGTGAGGGCCAGCAGAATGGGCTCGATGAAGCTGTTGCTCGAATTGCACGTGGCACCCTCGCTGTAGGGGCCGAAGTAGGCGAGCTGGCCGTTGCGGTCCCAGATCGCAACCGCAGGGCTTGCCGGCAGGTGCTCGGCGCCGGGCAGATCGGCCAGTGGCTTGAGCGCGCCGAGGGTGGCGGGCAGTTGGCCGTGGGTGCCGGGCTTTTGCACCACGTAGAACTCCACGCCCTGGGCGGCGAAGTGCTCGGTCAGCTCGGCCAGGTGCTGCTGGTTGCCGACGTTGCAGGGGCAGGCCGGGTCCCAGAAGTGCACCAGGCGGACGGGGCCGGGGCCGGCGATGTCTTCCGGCAGGCGCAGAGTGTCGCCGGCGAACAGTGCGGTGTGGTTGTCGAAGGGGCGCAGGTAGCGGCCCTGGAAGCTGTCGTAGGCCCACCACAGGCCGGCGGCGCAGAGGAGCAGGGTGAGGCCGGTGAGCAGGTGGCGGGGCATCGGGGGTACCAATTCTGGAAAGGGGTGTATCTTTTCGCCGGCAAGGCCGGCGCCTACGGGCGAGGGGGCGGCACAGGCAACAAAAAAGTCCCCCAGCTTGCCACGCCGTTCGCAACAGATGAATATCACAGGTCAATCCTTTGCCCCGTTGTTGGTAACTTCCATGCCCGCGTCATTCCAGCCCGACTCCCTGCGTGCCAGCCTGCAACCGCTGGCCGCGCGTCAGCCGTTGTCGACCCAGGCGCAGGCGTACCGGCATTTCTACAGCCTGGACATTCCCGGCGTCGACAGCTGGCTGGGGCGCTTCGACACCGCAGGCTTCGAGCTGGTCGCCCAGGTCTGGCTGCCCGCCGCGCCTGTGGCGACGCTGGTATTGCTGCACGGTTTCTACGACCACATGGGCCTCTACCGCCACGCCATCGAATGGGCCCTGGCCCGGCAGTTCGCGGTCATCGCCTGCGACCTGCCGGGTCATGGGCTGTCCAGCGGCGAGCGCGCCAGCATCGATGACTTTGCGGTGTATCAGGACGTGCTGCAGGCGCTGTTCGAGCAGGGCCAGGCGCTGAACCTGCCGCAACCCTGGCACCTGTGCGGGCAGAGCACCGGCGGCGCCATCCTGGTCGACCACCTGCTGCACCACGGCGCGCACAGCCCGGCCCAGGGCCAGGTGATCCTGCTGGCGCCGCTGGTACGCCCGCGTGCGTGGCGCTGGTCGAAATTCAGCTATCAGGTGCTGCGCCACTTCGTCACCGGCATCGAGCGACGCTTCAGCGAGAACAGCAACGACCCGACCTTTTTGCCGTTCCTGCAGGCCGACCCGCTGCAGCCGCGGCGCCTGCCCACCGCCTGGGTCGGGGCGCTGATGGCGTGGGTCAAACGTATCGAGGTGGCGCCATGCAGCCCGCGCCAGCCGCTGATCGTGCAGGGGCAGGCCGACATGACTGTGGACTGGCCGTACAACCTTGAGGTGCTCAAGGCCAAGTTCGCCGAACCGCAGATTCTGCTGATGCCCGAAGCCCGCCACCACCTGGTCAACGAACTGCCGGCAATACGCCGAGACTACTTTGCCTTCATCGGCCAGCGCCTGGGCTGATCACTGCAGGTCCGAGGTGCTCTGACCGACCGCCAGGCCAGCCCGGATTGCGGCCAGGGCGGCGGCATAGTACGCCTTGCCTTCGGGCGATTCGGCAAAGCTTGCAAAGGCATCGAGTTCGGCATCCGACAGCCCGCGATACACATACAGCAGGGTGTTGTTCAGGTCGGCCTCGATCTGCTGCATCAGGCGCTGGCGCTGCCCGTCGAGCAGGCCCTGGGCCTGGCTGCCACCGAGCAGGCCGGGGATCATCTGGCTCAGGCTGTCGGCCGCCACCCCGGCAATCGCCAGGCTGACCTCGGCACCGGCCTCGCGGGCCGGCAGGGCCTGGGCCAGGTGGCCGATGATCAGCAGGCGGCTGTCGCTGGCCTCGATCTTGGGCAGGCCCTTGGCATTCTTGGCCAACTGGTCACGGCGGGTGGCCAGCAGCTCGGCCGCCACGATCTTGCGCCCCAGGGGGGATTGAAAAAACGCCAGCGCAGGCTTGGGGTCGCTGAGGTTGGCGCGCAACTGGGCTTCGGCGCGGCGGTCGACGGCGGTGGGTTCGAAACGCTGGTTGCTGTTGTTCACCAGGGCCTGGAAGACTGCAGGCGGCAGGCTGCTGCGATAGCGCTGCTGGGCGGCATCGAGGGCATCGGTGAAGTGGGCGCGCTGCTCCGGCCACCCGGCAACCTTGTACAGTTGGTCGTGGGTATCTGCCAGGACAGGCGTGGTGCAGATCATCAACAGCAGAAAAAACAAACGGCGCATTCAGGACTCCTGTCGGCAGGCCGCTATTGTCCGTGGCCCGGCGGGGCTTTGTCGAGACGCCAATGCACACTCTCGGCCAAGTGGCGCTGTCGGTTTTGCTGGCGGCTCGATACTATGCGCGGCATGCAGATATCCCTTGATCACCCCTTGCTGTCGCGCATCGTCGACGACCTGGCCACCCGTGGCTGGTCGCAGCACGACCTGTTCCTGCCGGCCCCGCTGACGCGGGCACTGGCGGCCGAGTGCCGCCGCCGCGCCGCCGAGGGCGAACTGGCCCCTGCGGGGGTCGGGCGAGGGCCCGCGCAGGAAGTGCGCGAAGGTATTCGCAACGACCATATCCAGTGGCTCGAACCCGGTGACTCGGACGCCTGCGACCAGTACCTGGGGTTGATGGACGGCCTGCGCGAAGCGATGAACCGCGGCCTGTTCCTGGGCCTGGAAGACTTCGAGTGCCACTTCGCCCTGTACCCGCCCGGCGGCTTCTACCGCAAGCACCTGGACCGCTTTCGCGACGACGACCGGCGCATGGTCTCGGCGGTGATCTACCTCAACGAAGACTGGCTGCCCGAACATGGCGGGCAGTTGCGCATGACCCTCAAGGACAATGTGGAACACGATGTGCAGCCGACCGGCGGTTGCCTGGTGGTGTTCCTCTCCGGCGAGATCCCCCACGAAGTGCTGCCGGCCAACCGCGAGCGGTTGTCGCTCACCGGCTGGTTCCGTCGGCGCGGCAACGAGCCCTTCTAGCATGCATAAGGTTCTGGTCAGCGCCTGCCTGCTGGGGCAGCCGGTGCGCTATGACGGTCGCGCCAGCGGGCATCCGGATGTGCTCCAGGGCTGGCAGCGGGAGGGTCGCGTGGTGCCGTTGTGCCCCGAGGTCGCCGGCGGTCTGCCGACCCCGCGGCCACCTGCGGAAATTCCCGGTGGGCAGGGCAGTGCGGTGCTGGAAGGCCAGGCCCGGGTGGTGACGGTAGCCGGCGAGGACGTGACCGCGCCGTTCGTGCAGGGCGCGCACCTGGCGCTGGCACTGGTGCGGCGCCACGCCATAAGGGTGGCCGTGCTCAAGTCGGGCAGCCCGTCCTGTGGCAACCGGCTGACCTATGACGGTACGTTCAGCGGCACCAGGGTGGAAGGTGAGGGCGTGACCACGGCGCTGTTGCGCCGGGCCGGGGTGCAGGTGTTCAGCGAACTGGAGCTGGACGCGGCCGTGCAGGCCCTGGATGCCCTCGACGCCTAAGGTGCGTCGGTGTCCACGGCAGCATCCGCCGCCTCGGTGTGGGTCTGGGCCTGGGGCTCGACAGCGGGCCGCGCCGCCTGCTGCGCCAGCTCGGTCATGCGCCCGTTGTCCTTGATGCGCTGCAGGGCGGCGTTCAAGGCTTTCTCGAAGGCTGGGTTGTCCTTCTGGAAGGGCATCACATAGCGTTTGTCGTCGTCGCCGTCGGTATAGGGTTCGCTGAGACCCAGGCGCTGCTTGAGCTCGGGGCTGGCGGTGATCTGGTCCAGGGCGATGTCGTAACGGCCGCTTTCCACACCGTCCAGCAACTCGTCATGGTCGACGGGCACGAACTCCACCCCTACATCCAGCTCCTTGGCCAGCGCCTGGCCCAGCCCGATCTCGAAGCCGGTCCACTGGCCTTGCTTGCGGATATTGGTCGAGGAATCGGCGCTGATCGCGATACGCAGTTCATTTCGATCGTTGACCTCGTCGATCAGCTCGGCATGGGCCAACGGGGTCAGCAGGGCCGTGAGCAGTACCCCAATAGTCAAACGCATCTAAGCCCCTTTCCTGGTCTTTGGCAGTGAGTCCGGTCGCCGCGACTTTTTGTGTGTGTCGCGGTCGAACAGTGTCTAGGACCGCACTTGGCCGAGGATGTTAGATGCCAGGGAAGATTTTTCCGTGGCGTTTTTTAAAGCTTGCCTTGGCGCAATTGATCTATCGTAATGAACCGTTGCCCTGGTATTCAGGGGTAAGGGTTACCGAAGTAAATCACAGGAGAAGTGAATGAAAAGCCTATTTTCGCGTGCTGCCGTCGCTGGTTTGTTGATGGGCGTGTCCGCGCTGGCCGCCGCCGAAGGCCTGGTGAGCCAGGCACCACCCAAGGATGCCAAGGTATTCATCGTTTCCCCGGCCGATGGCGCCACCGTCGACAAGACCTTCACCGTCAAGTTTGGCATCGAAGGCATGGAACTCAAGCCGGCCGGCGACGCCACCCCGCATAGCGGCCATCATCACCTGCTGGTGGACGTCGACAAGGCGCCGGCTGCCGACCAGGTGCTGCCCACCAGCCTGATGCCGGAAAACGGCCAGCCGCTGCCCGCCGGCCCGCAGGTACTGCACTTTGGCAAGGCGCAGACCGAAACCCAGCTGACCCTGACCCCTGGCAAGCACACCCTGCAACTGGTGCTGGGCGACAAGTTCCACGTGCCGTTCAAGCCAAGCGTGGAATCGAAGAAGATCACCGTGACCGTGAAGTAAAACGCGGGCATGAAAAAAGGCGACCCGAGGGTCGCCTTTTTCATTTGTATCGGTGTTGCCGGCGAAGCGTTTAGAACAGCACGCGCGAACGGATGGTGCCGTTGATGTGCTGCAGCTTCTCTTGCGCCAGGTCCGAGTACTCGGCATCGACGTCGATCACCACGTAGCCGACCTTCTCGTTGGTCTGCAGGAACTGACCGGAGATGTTGATCGAGTTTTCCGCGAACACCTTGTTGATCTCGCTGAGCACGCCCGGAATGTTCTGGTGGATGTGCAGCAGGCGGTGCTTGCCCGGGTGCGCCGGCAGGGCCACTTCAGGGAAGTTGACCGACGACACGGAGGTACCGTTGTCGCTGTACTTGACCAGCTTCTCGGCCACTTCCAGGCCGATGTTGGCCTGGGCCTCGGCGGTGGAACCACCGATGTGCGGGGTCAGGATCACGTTGTCCAGGCCACGCAGCGGGCTTTCGAACTGCTCGTCGTTGGAGCGCGGCTCTACCGGGAACACGTCGATGGCGGCGCCGATCAGGTGCTTGTCCTTGATCGCGGCGGCCAGGTGGTCCAGTTCGACCACGGTGCCACGGGCGGCGTTGATCAGGATCGCGCCCTTTTTCATCGCGCGGATTTCCTTCTCGCCGATCATCCACTGGGTGGATGGCAGCTCAGGAACGTGCAGCGAGACGATGTCGGCCAGGCCCAGCAGCTCGTGCAGGCTGGCGACCTGGGTCGCGTTGCCCAGCGGCAGCTTGGTCAGCGGGTCGAAGAAGAACACCTGCATGCCCAGGCTTTCGGCCAGTACCGACAGTTGGGTGCCGATCGAGCCGTAGCCGACGATGCCCAGCTTCTTGCCACGGATCTCGAAGGAGTTGGCCGCGCTCTTGATCCAGCCGCCACGGTGGCAGGAAGCGTTCTTCTCGGGGATGCCGCGCAGCAGCAGGATCGCTTCGGCCAGTACCAGCTCGGCAACCGAACGGGTGTTGGAGTAAGGCGCGTTGAACACGGCGATGCCGCGCTCGCGAGCGGCGTCCAGGTCGACCTGGTTGGTGCCGATGCAGAAACAGCCGACAGCGACCAGTTTCTTGGCGCAGTCGAAGACCTCTTCGGTCAGCTGGGTGCGAGAGCGAATGCCGATGAAGTGGGCATCGGCGATCTTTTCCTTCAGTTGCGCATCCGGCAGGGAGCCGGTGAGGTATTCGATGTTGCTGTACCCGGCGGCCTTGAGGACGTCCACGGCGGATTGGTGGACGCCTTCGAGGAGAAGGAACTTGATCTTGCTCTTATCGAGAGAAGTCTTGCTCATCTGCGTAAACCTGTGTCCCGGAGAAAAATGGCAGGGAAAGAAGCGCTCGCAGCATCGGCTTTCGGCACGATCTGCGGGGGTGCGTATGCTAGCATAGGCACCCCTGTTTACGCCCATCCCTGGCACGTGAAACGTGCTCAGGGTGACCATGAATTGTTCGAGAGTTCTGTAGATGACCGATCGTGCGCTGTTGGATGAGCTGATGACCCTGGTTGAGCCTGGAAAGGTCCTGACCGACGCTGCTTCACTTGATGCGTACGGCAAGGACTGGACCAAGCATTTTGCTCCAGCCCCTCTGGCCATCGTGTTCCCCAAGAGCACCGAACAGGTTCAGGCCATCGTGCGCTGGGCCAACCAGCGCCAGGTCGCCCTGGTGCCGTCGGGCGGGCGCACCGGCCTGTCGGCTGCCGCAGTAGCCGCCAATGGCGAAGTGGTGGTGGCGTTCGACTACATGAACCAGATTCTCGACTTCAACGAATTCGACCGCAGCGTGGTGTGCCAGCCTGGCGTGATCACCGAGCAGCTGCAGAATTTTGCCGAGGACAAGGGCCTGTACTACCCGGTCGACTTCGCGTCGGCAGGTTCCAGCCAGATTGGCGGCAATATCGGCACCAATGCCGGCGGTATCAAGGTGATTCGCTACGGCATGACCCGCAACTGGGTAGCTGGCCTCAAGGTCGTGACCGGCAAGGGCGACCTGCTCGAGCTGAACAAGGATCTGATCAAGAACGCCACCGGCTACGACCTGCGCCAGCTGTTCATCGGCGCCGAAGGTACCCTGGGCTTCGTGGTCGAGGCCACCATGCGCCTGGACCGGGCACCCAACAACCTCACCGCGATGGTGCTGGGCACGCCTGATTTCGACTCCATCATGCCGGTGCTGCACGCCTTCCGTGGCAAGCTCGACCTGACCGCCTTCGAATTTCTTTCCGACAAGGCCCTGGCCAAGGTCCTGGGCCGCGGTGACGTGCCTGCGCCGTTCGAGACCGATTGCCCGTTCTACGCGCTGCTGGAATTCGAAGCCAGCACCGAGGAAGTGGCCAACGAAGCCCTGGCCACCTTCGAGCACTGCGTCGAGCAGGGCTGGGTACTGGACGGCGTGATGAGCCAGAGCCAGCAGCAACTGCAGAACCTGTGGAAGCTGCGCGAGTACATCTCCGAGACCATCTCGCACTGGACCCCGTACAAGAACGACATTTCGGTAACCGTGTCGAAGGTGCCGGCGTTCCTCAAGGATATCGACGCGATCGTCGCCGAACGCTACCCCGACTTCGAGGTGGTGTGGTACGGCCACATCGGCGACGGCAACCTGCACCTGAACATCCTCAAGCCCGACGACATGAGCAAGGACGAGTTCTTCTCCCGTTGCGCGGTGGTCAACAAGCAGGTGTTCGAGACGGTAGAGAAGTACAACGGCTCGATTTCGGCCGAACACGGCGTGGGCATGACCAAGCGTGACTACCTGACCTACAGCCGTTCGCCGGTCGAGATCGAGTACATGAAGGCAGTGAAGGCGGTGTTCGACCCCAACGGGATCATGAACCCGGGCAAGATCTTCGCCGTCGAGTGAACCCAGCAGCGCCAATAACATCGTTCCAGGAGTCGGCAATGAACTATCAGCACCAGTATGTAGACGGCACGCGTACTCATCTGCCGGTGGGCAAGGTGGTGTGCATCGGTCGCAACTACGCCGAGCACGCCAAAGAGCTCGACAACCCGATTCCGACCGAGCCGCTGCTGTTCATCAAGCCGGGCAGTTGCGTGGTATCGCTGGAAGGCGGGTTCAAGATCCCGGCCGAGCGTGGTTCGGTGCACTACGAGGCGGAAATCGCGGTGCTGCTGGGCAAGTCGCTGTCGCCGGCGCCTACCGAAGAAGAAGTGCTCGACGCCATCTCCGGCTTCGCCCCGGCACTGGACCTGACCCTGCGTGACCTGCAGGCGCAGCTCAAGGAAAAGGGCCTGCCCTGGGAGCGCGCCAAGTGCTTCGACGGCGCCTGCGTGCTGACGCCCTTCGTGGTTGGCAGCACATTCGAGGACCTGGCCGATATCGGCATTCGCCTGAGCATCAACGGCGAGGTGCGCCAGGACGGCAACAGCGCGCTGATGCTCAACCCGATCGTGCCGATGATCCAGCACATGGCCTCGCAGTTCGCGCTGCAGGCGGGTGACGTGATCCTCACCGGTACGCCGGCCGGCGTCGGGCCGCTGAGCGCTGGCGATGAGCTGGTGCTGGAACTGCCCGGTGTGAGCCGTTTCGAGGGCAGCGTTCGCTGACCTGCCCCGGGTGGCAGTCGATAGCCGACTGCCACCTTTTCCCCGGCCTTTGATCGGGCGTTGCCGTTTTTTTCACAAATGATCCGGATAATCCCCGCGAATCAACCTTGTGAACGTGCCTGCGTGTTGCGTGCCAGGCTAAAAAAACAACGGGAATACCTGATGGCCACACCTTATCCTTCCAGCGGTTCGCTCCCTCCTGTGCGCAAGCGTCGTCTCCTGTTGCGCTGGTCTACCTGGCTGGTGACGGCTGCGGTGATCGGCTATGGCGTGGCCATCGCCATGCACTGGGACGACCGTGGCCTGCTGTGGCTGCAGGAGCGTTTCGAGTCGGTGAGCGAACAGCAGGCCAGTATCTGGCTGCCGGGCTATACGGTCGATATCGACGCCAAGGTGCTGCCGGGCATGGAGGACGACGAGGCCTCCGACCTGGCCTACAACCCCCAGCGCAAGACCCTGTTCGCCGTCATGGGCAAGAACCCGTTCCTGGTCGAGCTGACCCTGGACGGCGATGTGTTGCGCAAGCTGCCACTTCACGGCTGGAGCAACCCCGAGGGGGTTGCGGTGCTGGCGGACGGGCGGTTGGCCATTGTCGACGAGCGTGATCACACCATGACCATCGTCAGCCTGGACGACAGCACCCAGGCACTGAACATCAAGGATTTCACGCAATACGACCTGGGCCCTTCGGCCAATCAGAACAAGGCCTTCGAGGCGATTGCCTGGGACCCGCGCAACCAGCGCCTCGTGCTGGGCGAGGAGCGTCCGCCGCGGCTGTTCACCTGGCGCACCGACGGCCGTTCGCCGCTGACCGGCGACAAGCAGCCGCTGCCCAGTGACGAGCTGGACCTGCGCAACCTCTCGGCGCTGGGGGTCGACCCGCGTACCGGGCACATGCTGGTGCTGTCGGCCGACTCGAACATGCTGCTGGAGCTGGACGAGCGGGGCGAGCAGGTCAGCTTCATGACCCTGCTCGGCGGTTTCAACGGCCTGAAAAAGCGCATCCCTCGCGCCGAGGGCGTGGCCATGGACGACCAGGGCACCCTGTACATCGTCAGTGAGCCGAACCTGTTCTACCGCTTTCGCAAGCAGTGACTCCCGCATAGTGGCATTAAGCTTCGATTCAGTTGGCTATGGTTAGATGACGCCCGAACCCTGCCGAGTCTTCCCGAATGCGTCGTTACCTGCCCCTGGTCTTTCTTGTTTTCAGTCTGCTGGCCCTTGCCGCCCTGGGCGTGGCGGGGCAGCAGCACCGCGTGTTCGAGCGTGCCTGGTTCGACCTCAAGGCCTGGTGGCAGCCGGCCGAGCAGGGCATGGGGCTGAGCCGCTACCAGGTGGTGGTCGAGGCACGCCCGGTCGAGGGGCTGCAGGCGGATATTTCGGCGCTGACCTTCGACCCGGACCGCAACAGCCTGTACACGGTCACCAACAAGAACCCCGAACTGATCGAGCTGTCGCTGGAGGGGCGCATCGTGCGGCGCATCCCCCTGACCGGTTTCGGCGACCCCGAGGCGGTGGAGTATGTGGGGCCGGGCAGTTTCGTGATCACCGACGAGCGCGAGCAGCGCCTGATCCGGGTGCATGTGGCGCCCGATACCGCGTTCCTGGATGCCAAGGATGCCGAGCAGCTTACCCTGGGCATCGGCCTGAACGGCAACAAGGGTTTCGAGGGGCTGGCCTACGACTCGGGCGGCAAGCGCCTGTTCGTGGCCAAGGAGCGCGACCCGATGCTGATCTACGAGGTGCACGGGTTTCCCCATGACAATCCGGAGCAGCCCTTTGCGGTGCACGTGGTGCAGGACCGCAAGCGTGATTCGCGGTTGTTCGTGAGAGACCTGTCGAGCTTGCAGTTCGACGAGCGCAGCGGGCATCTGCTGGCCCTGTCGGACGAATCGCAACTGGTGCTGGAGCTGGACGTGAAGGGCAAGCCGATCAGCAGCCTGTCGCTGCGCAAGGGGTCTGCCGGGTTGAAGGCGAGCGTGCCGCAGGCCGAGGGGATTGCGCTGGACGATGCCGGGACGCTGTATGTGGTGAGCGAGCCGAACCTGTTCTACGTATTCAAGAAGACCGAGTAGGCTGTATCGCGGGTCAAGCCCGCTCCCACAAGATCACACCGAACCTGTGGGAGCGGGCTTGGCCCGCGATGAGGCCGCCCCGCAAGCTTACTTGGTCAGGGTCTTCACGCCGTCCGCGGTCCCCAGCAGCAGCAGGTCCGCCGGGCGCGCCGCGAACAGGCCGTTGGTCACCACGCCCACGATCGCGTTGATCTGGGTTTCCAGCTCCACCGGGTTGGTGATCTGCAGGTTGAACACGTCCAGGATGATGTTGCCGTTGTCGGTCACCACGCCTTCGCGGTACACCGGGTCGCCGCCCAGTTTCACCAGCTGACGTGCCACATGGCTGCGCGCCATCGGGATCACCTCGACCGGCAGCGGGAAGGCGCCCAGTACCGGCACCAGCTTGCTCGCGTCGGCAATGCAGATGAAGGTCTTGGCCACGGCCGCGACGATCTTCTCGCGGGTCAGGGCTGCGCCACCGCCCTTGATCAGGTTCAGGCGCTCGTCGCTCTCGTCGGCACCGTCCACATAGAACTCCAGGTCGCTGACCGTGTTCAGCTCGTACACCGGAATGCCGTGGCCCTTCAGGCGTGCAGCCGTGGCCTCGGAGCTGGCGACCGCACCATCGAACGCACCCTTGTGCAGCGCCAGGGCGTCGATGAAGCAGTTGGCGGTCGAACCGGTGCCGACGCCGACGATGCTCTTGTCATCGAGCTTGGGCAGAATGAAATCGACAGCGGCCTGGGCGACAGCCTGTTTGAGTTGGTCCTGGGTCATGCGGGCTCCGGAGCGGGCAGGGGTATCGTGAGGGCGCGTAGTATAGCGGCTAAAACCACAGACTGGCTGTGGTCGCCCGACCGGGCGCTGCGGTAGACTCCGAGGCCCCGCCCAGCTGCCCAGTGATGCGTTCCCGATGCTCGAACAGTACGTCAAGAAGATCCTCACCTCGCGCGTCTATGACGTCGCCGTCGAAACCCCGCTGCAACCGGCCGGCCAGCTCAGCAAGCGCCTGGGCAACCACGTGCTGCTCAAGCGCGAAGACCTGCAGCCGGTGTTCTCGTTCAAGATCCGCGGCGCCTACAACAAGCTGGCGCAGTTGAGCGCCGAGGAACTGGCGCGGGGCGTGGTCACCGCCTCGGCCGGCAACCATGCCCAGGGCCTGGCGCTGGCCGCCCGTGAACTGGGGATCAAGGCCACCATCGTGATGCCCAAGACCACCCCCGAGATCAAGGTCGAAGGCGTGCGCTCGCGGGGCGCCAAGGTGGTGCTGCATGGCGATTCGTTCCCCGAGGCGCTGGCCTACTCGCTCAAGCTGGTGGACGAAAAGGGCTTCGTCTATATCCACCCCTATGACGACCCGCACACCATCGCCGGGCAGGGCACCGTGGCCATGGAGATCCTGCGCCAGCACCCCGGGCCGCTGGGCGCGATCTTCGTGCCGGTGGGCGGCGGCGGCCTGATCGCCGGCATTGCCGCCTACGTCAAATACCTGCGCCCCGAGATCAAGGTGATCGGTGTCGAGCCGGACGACTCCAACTGCCTGCAGGCCGCCATGGCCGCCGGCGAGCGCGTGGTGCTTCCGCAGGTGGGCCTGTTCGCCGATGGCGTGGCGGTGGCGCAGATCGGCCAGCACACCTTCGACATCTGCAAGGATCATGTGGACGAGGTGATCACCGTCAGCACCGACGAGATCTGCGCGGCCATCAAGGACATCTACGACGATACCCGCTCGATCACCGAACCTGCCGGCGCGCTGGGCGTTGCCGGCATCAAGAAGTACGTTGAGCTGCGAGGTGTGACCGGGCAGACCCTGGTGGCCATCGACTCCGGTGCCAACGTGAACTTCGACCGCCTGCGCCATGTGGCCGAGCGCGCCGAACTGGGCGAGGGCCGCGAGGCGATCATCGCAGTGACCATCCCCGAACAGCCGGGCAGCTTCAAGGCGTTCTGCGAGGCCATCGGCAAGCGCCAGATCACCGAATTCAACTACCGCTACCACGCCGACGGCGAGGCGCACATCTTTGTCGGGGTGCAGACCCACCCCGACACCGACCCGCGCAGTGCCCTGCTGCACAGCCTGACCGCGCAGGGTTTTCCGGTGCTGGACCTGACCGACAACGAGCTGGCCAAGCTGCACATCCGCCACATGGTGGGCGGGCACGCGGCGCGGGTCAGCGACGAGCTGGTGCTGCGCTTCGAGTTCCCTGAGCGGCCGGGGGCGCTGTTCAACTTCCTCAACAAGCTGGGTGGGCGCTGGAACATCTCGATGTTCCACTACCGCAACCATGGCGCGGCCGATGGTCGCGTGGTGGCCGGGCTGCAGGTGCCGGATGATGAGCGCCACCTGGTGCCGGCGGCACTGGCCAAGATCGGCTACCCGTACTGGGATGAAACCGACAACCCGGCGTACCGGCTGTTTCTGGGCTGAACGGCTACGCTGTTGGGCAACGCCTGAGGAATAAGAAGACATGGAATTGCTGACAAGCCTGAAAATCGCCCACGTACTGGCCACGGTCGTGCTGCTGGGCAGTGCCCTGGGCCTGGCGCTGTGGGTCTGGCTGGCACGACGCAAGGGTGACGTGACTGCGCACACGCGCCTGTTGCAGCGGCCTTTGCTGTTCGTATGGTTGCTGATGGGCGTATGCCTGGTGAGCATGCCGTTCAGTGGCTGGTGGCTGGTGCACCTGATCGGCTGGCCATTGGGGCAGACCTGGGTGCTGGGCTCCAGCCTGATCTATACGGTGGGGGCGTTCAGCTGGTTCTGGCTGAGTGTGCGCCTTAACCGGCTGCGCACGGCGCCGGGCGCAGGCAACCCGAAGGTGACGCTGGGCCTGGCGGTGTTCTGCGCCGTGTGCTTCATCGCGATTGCCGGGCTGATGGGTGCAAAACCCGTCTGATGCCTTCGCCGGCCAGGCCGGCTCCTACACCCGTTGCGCTGTAGGAGCCGGCCTTGCCGGCGAATGGTCACACCTCAATCGCGCAGGCTGATCACCGGCCAGCCGCGTTTCTCGGCTTCGGCACGCAGGGTAGGGTCCGGGTTCACCGCCACCGGGTTGGCCACCTGCTCCAGCAGCGGCAGGTCGTTGATCGAGTCGCTATAGAAGTAGCTGTCGTCCAGGTTCAAGCCATTCTCTTCGAGCCAGCGGTTCAGGCGCGTCACCTTGCCTTCACGGAAGCACGGCACGTCGATGCTGCGCCCGCTGTAGCGACCATCGACCATCTCGCACTCGGTGGCCAGCAAGGTCTCAACGCCCAGGCGCTGGGCAATCGGGCCGGTGATGAAGCGGTTGGTGGCGGTGATGATCACCAGCTTGTCGCCCGCGTCACGGTGCTTTTGCAGCAGCGCCAGGGCCTGGGGCAGGATGATCGGCTCGACGCAGTCGCGCATGAAGTCGCGGTGCCATTCGTCGAGTTGCGCCATTTCGGTCCTGGCCAGGATCTCCAGGGTGAATTCAAGGTAGGCGCCCTGGTCCAGCTTGCCGGCCAGGTAGTCCTGGTAGAACGCATCGTTGCGGTTCTTGTAGGCGATGGGGTCGAGAATCCCGCGTTCGCACAGGTAATCGCCCCAGGCGTGGTCGCTGTCGCCACCCAGAAGCGTGTTGTCCAGATCGAATAAAGCCAGGCGCATCGAAGTCACTCGCATAACATCTGAAAAGGCCCACAGAATACGGACTTTTATCTGCTATGCACATAAGGTGGAGCGGCGCGTTGCTGGCGTTGCAAGCTTTGTGGAACAATGCGGCGACATGCGTTTGCGAGGTTGCTGCCGTGATCGACCCCGATGGTTTTCGCCCCAATGTCGGGATCATTCTGACCAATGATCTCGGGCAGGTGCTATGGGCTCGACGGATCAACCAGGATGCCTGGCAGTTTCCACAAGGCGGGATCAACCCCGAGGAAACGCCGGAAGACGCCCTGTACCGCGAGCTGAATGAAGAAGTGGGCCTGGAGCGGCAGGATGTTGAAATTCTTGCCTGCACCCGTGGCTGGTTGCGTTATCGTTTACCCCAACGCCTGGTGCGTACCCACAGCCAACCGCTGTGCATCGGCCAGAAACAGAAATGGTTCCTCCTGCGCCTGGTGTCCAACGAGCAGCGGGTGCGGATGGATTTGACCGGTAAACCGGAATTCGATGGGTGGCGCTGGGTCAGCTATTGGTATCCGTTGGGCCAGGTGGTGACATTCAAGCGCGAGGTTTACCGCCGCGCTCTCAAAGAGCTTGCCCCGCGCCTGCTGGCGCGCGACTGACGACGGAGTTCGACCCCGAGCCATGCTCAATACGCTGCGCAAGATCGTCCAGGAAGTTAACTCCGCCAAGGATCTCAAGACGGCGTTGGGGATCATTGTGTTACGCGTCAAAGAAGCCATGGGCAGCCAGGTGTGTTCCGTCTACCTGCTCGACCCGGAGAGCAACCGCTTCGTGCTGATGGCCACCGAGGGCCTGAACAAGCGCTCCATCGGCAAGGTCAGCATGGCCCCCAACGAAGGCCTGGTGGGCCTGGTGGGTACCCGCGAAGAACCGCTGAACCTGGAAAACGCCGCCGATCACCCGCGTTATCGCTACTTTGCCGAAACCGGCGAAGAGCGCTTTGCCTCCTTCCTCGGTGCACCCATCATCCACCACCGACGCGTGGTGGGCGTGCTGGTCATCCAGCAGAAGGAACGTCGCCAGTTCGACGAGGGCGAAGAAGCTTTCCTGGTCACCATGAGTGCGCAGCTGGCCGGGGTTATCGCCCATGCCGAGGCCACCGGCTCGATTCGCGGCCTGGGGCGCCAGGGCAAGGGTATCCAGGAAGCCAAGTTCGTCGGCGTGCCGGGCTCGCCGGGGGCGGCGGTGGGTACGGCGGTGGTGATGCTGCCGCCGGCCGACCTGGACGTGGTGCCGGACAAGACCGTCACCGACATCGACGCCGAACTCAAACTATTCAACAACGCCCTCGAAGGCGTGCGCAGCGACATGCGCAACCTCTCGGCCAAGCTCGCCACCCAGCTGCGCCCCGAAGAGCGTGCGCTGTTCGACGTGTACCTGATGATGCTCGAAGACGTCGCCCTGGGCGGCGAGGTGGTGGAGGTCATCAAGACCGGCCAGTGGGCCCAGGGCGCCTTGCGCCAGGTGGTGGGCGAGCACGTCAACCGCTTCGAGCTGATGGACGACGCCTACCTGCGCGAGCGCGCCTCCGATGTCAAAGACCTGGGCCGGCGCCTGCTGGCCTACCTGCAGGAAGCCCGCCAGCTGACCCTGGTGTACCCCGACAACACCATCCTGATCAGCGAAGAACTGACCCCGGCCATGCTCGGTGAAGTACCCGAAGGCAAGCTGGTGGGGCTGGTGTCGGTTCTCGGCTCGGGCAACTCCCACGTCGCGATCCTGGCGCGTGCCATGGGCATCCCCACGGTGATGGGCCTGGTCGATCTGCCGTATTCGAAGGTCGACGGCATCCAGATGATCGTCGACGGCTACAAGGGCGACGTCTACACCAACCCCAGCGAAGTGCTGCGCAAGCACTACACCGAAGTGGTCGAGGAGGAGCGCCAGCTGGCCCAGGGCCTGGACGCCCTGCGCGAACTGCCGTGCGAGACGCTCGATGGCTACCGCATGCCGCTGTGGGTCAACACCGGGCTGCTGGCCGACGTGGCGCGGGCGCAGCAGCGCGGCGCCGAAGGGGTGGGGCTGTACCGTACCGAAGTGCCGTTCATGATCAACCAGCGCTTCCCCAGCGAAAAGGAGCAGCTGGCGATCTATCGCGAGCAACTGGCGGCCTTCCACCCGTTGCCGGTGACCATGCGCAGCCTGGACATCGGGGGTGACAAGGCGCTGTCGTACTTCCCGATCAAGGAGGACAACCCGTTCCTGGGTTGGCGCGGTATCCGCGTGACGCTGGACCACCCGGAGATCTTCCTGGTGCAGACCCGCGCCATGCTCAAGGCCAGCGAAGGCCTGAACAACCTGCGCATTCTGCTGCCGATGATCTCCGGGATACACGAACTGGAAGAGGCATTGCACCTGATCCACCGCGCCTGGGGCGAGGTGCGCGACGAAGGCACCGACGTGCCGATGCCGCCTGTGGGGGTCATGATCGAGATTCCGGCGGCGGTCTACCAGACCCGCGAGCTGGCGCGCATGGTCGACTTCCTGTCGGTGGGGTCCAACGACCTGACCCAGTACCTGCTGGCGGTCGACCGCAACAACCCGCGGGTGGCCGACCTCTATGACTACCTGCACCCTGCGGTGCTGCAGGCCTTGCAGCACGTGGTGACCGCGGCGCATGCCGAGGGCAAGCCGGTGAGCATCTGTGGCGAGATGGCTGGCGACCCGGCAGCGGCGGTGCTGCTGATGGCCATGGGCTTCGACAGCCTGTCGATGAACGCCACCAACCTGCCGAAAGTGAAATGGATGCTGCGTCAGATCAGCATGAGCAAATCCAGGGAATTGCTGGAGCAGGCGATGGGTATCGATAACCCGCAGGTTATCCACAGCTCGCTGCAACTGGCGCTGAAGAACCTGGGGCTGTCGCGGATGATCAATCCTGGGGCTTCCAAGACCCTGTGAAGCCAGGGCCGCTTCGCGGCCCTTCGCCGGCAAGGCCGGCTCCTACAGGAGGTCGATGTAGGAGCCGGCCTTGCCGGCGAAAGCGTCAAACCTGCAGGGTGACCTCGCCCAACTGCCCCCCAAACGGCCCGAAGCTGCGCTCCACCATCAACCTGCTGCCATCCGCCTCGACAATCAACACCGTACTCGCCCGCGTCCCGTAGTTCTGGCTGGCAATGAACACGCTCGACAGTAACCGCTCGGTCGCCAGCCCCACACCGGTCTGCGGCAGCTCGGCCTCTTCGGCCTGCTGCTCATCCCCCAGCAACGCCAGCAGCCGCTGTGGTCGCGGGTCCTGCAGCTGGTCTTCGAGCGCAGCCCGCATCTTCAGCAGTTTCGGCCACGGCGTATCCAGCCCGGCATTCGACAAGCCGTACACCCCCTCGCCCAGCAGCACCGGCGCCGCCTCCTGCGCATTCAGGTACCCCAGCTGCCCGGCGTCCCCTACCAGCAGGTTGAATCCCGAATACTGGCTGCTGCGGCTGGCCACATGGTCCAGGTAAGCCTCCACCCCCAGCTCGCCGCGCAGAAACCCCGCCACCAGCTCGCCGCGCGAGCGCGCACCCTGCGCCTGCTGCGGGTCCCGAATATTGGTCAGCGCCGCAAAGCGCCCGCCCGGTCCGACCCCCAGCCAGCTGCCGCCAGCCTCGAGGTCACGTCCGGCATACACCCCCGGCGCATCCTCCCACGCCCCCAGCGCCTGGCTGGGGCGGGCATAGAACTCGTCACGGTTGGCCGCGACGATCAGCGGCCGGGCATGCCCCGGGCGCCATGCAAAAGCAATCAGACACATAGGTTCGCTCCCAGTGTTTTCAGCCACTCTACCCACACTGGCGTTCGCTATCCATCGACTAAACGTGTCTTCACTAGAGCCACAGGCCCACCTTCCGTTACCATGCCGAACTGATTTTGGGGGTCGACAATGGAATTTGTGATCTATCTGGTGCTGGGCGCCTGTGCAGGTGGACTGGCCGGGCTGTTCGGCGTGGGCGGCGGCATCATCATCGTGCCGGTGCTGGTGCTGAGCTTCACCCTGCAGGGCTTCGACGCCTCGGTGCTGACCCACCTGGCAGTCGGCACGTCGCTGGCGACCATTGTCTTCACCTCGGTCAACGCCATCCTCGAGCACCACCGCCGTGGTGCGGTGCAGTGGCCGATCTTCGTGTGGATGACCGTGGGCATCCTGCTCGGCGCCGGGGTAGGGGCCAAGACCGCCTCGCTGATCCAGGGCCCGCACCTGCAGAAGATCATCGGCGTGTTCGCCCTGCTGGTGGCCGTGCAGATGGCCCTGGACCTCAAGCCCAAGGCCAGCCGCGGCGTACCCGGCAAGCTTGGCCTGACCGCCGCCGGCGGCGTGGTGGGCTGGGCCTCGGCGATCTTCGGCATCGGCGGCGGCTCGCTCACCGTGCCCTTCCTGACCTGGCGCAGCCTGCCCATGCAGCAGGCGGTGGCCACGTCCTCGGCCTGTGGTTTTCCGATTGCGGTGGCCAGTGCCCTGAGTTTCATCGTGCTGGGCTGGGACGAGGCGCACCTGCCGCCCAACAGCCTGGGCTTCGTGTATTTGCCGGCGCTGCTCGGGATTGCCCTGACCAGCATGTTCTTTGCCCGTTTCGGTGCGCGCCTGGCGCATAAACTGTCGCCACGCCTGCTCAAGCGGCTGTTCGCCGCACTGCTGTTCTGTGTAGGCCTGAGCTTTTTGCTTTAACGAGAGGAGTCACCATGCTGCCTTACCCGCAGATCGATCCCGTGGCACTGGCCATCGGGCCGCTGAAAATCCACTGGTACGGCCTGATGTACCTGATCGGCATCGGCGGCGCGTGGCTGCTGGCGTCGCGCCGGCTGCACCGCTTCGACCCCACCTGGAGCCGCGAGAAACTCTCCGACCTGGTGTTCTGGCTGTCCATGGGCGTGATCGTCGGCGGGCGCCTGGGCTACGTGCTGTTCTATGACCTGAGCGCGTACCTGGCCAACCCGACGCTGATCTTCGAGGTGTGGAAGGGCGGCATGTCGTTCCATGGCGGCTTCATCGGCGTGATGCTGGCGGCGCTGTGGTTCGGCAAGCGCAACAACAAGTCGTTCTTCGAGCTGATGGACTTCGTTGCGCCGCTGGTGCCGATCGGCCTGGGTGCCGGGCGCATTGGCAACTTCATCAACGCCGAGCTGTGGGGCAAGGCCACCGACGTGCCGTGGGCCATGGTGTTCCCGCCGTTCAGCGACCCGGCGCAATTGCCGCGTCACCCGTCGCAGCTGTACCAGTTCGCCCTGGAAGGTGTGGCACTATTCCTGATTCTGTGGCTGTACTCGCGTAAACCGCGCCCGACCATGGCGGTTTCCGGGATGTTCGCGCTGTTCTACGGCATCTTCCGCTTCATCGTCGAGTTCGTGCGGGTGCCGGATGCGCAGCTGGGTTACCTGGCCTTCGGCTGGCTGACCATGGGTCAGGTGCTGTGCGTGCCGATGATCTTCGCCGGTATCGCGCTGATCTGGCTGGCCTACCGCCGCGCGCCGAGTGCCAAGGGCGCCGCGCTTTAATTTTCCCGGCAGGGGCCTGGCCCCTTCCGGTATCGAGACAGGTAAGACATGAAGCAATATCTAGAGCTGGTGCGTGATGTGATCGAGAACGGCACCCTGCAGGGCAACCGTACCGGCGTGCGCACCATCAGCCTGCCGGGCGCCATGCTGCGTTTCGACCTGCAGAAGGGTTTCCCGGCCATCACCACCCGCCGTCTGGCGTTCAAGTCGGCGATCGGCGAAATGGTGGGCTTTCTGCGTGGCGTGAAGAACGCCGGCGAATTCCGTGAACTGGGCTGCAAGGTCTGGGACCAGAACGCCAACGAGAACGCCCAGTGGCTGGCCAACCCGTTCCGCCAGGGGCATGACGACCTGGGCGAGATCTACGGCGTGCAATGGCGTCAGTGGCCGGCCTACAAGCGCATCCCGCTGAGCAACCCCGCGGCCATCGAGCTGGCGCAGAGCAATGGCTTCGTGAAGATTGCCGAGGCAGAAGAAGAGGGCGAGGCGTTCGTGGTGCTGTACAAGGCCATCGACCAGATTCGCCAGTGCATCGACACCATCCACAACGACCCGGGCAGCCGCCGCATCCTGTTCCATGGCTGGAACTGTGCGCAGCTGGACGAGATGGCGTTGCCGCCGTGCCACCTGCTTTATCAGTTTCACCCGAACGTGGAGACCAAGGAGATTTCCCTGACCCTCTACATCCGCTCCAACGACCTGGGCCTGGGCACACCGTTCAACCTCACCGAAGGCGCCGCGCTGCTGTCGCTGGTGGGCCGCCTGACCGGCTACACGCCGCGCTGGTTCACCTACTTCATCGGTGATGCGCACGTGTACGAGAACCACCTGGACATGCTCACCGAACAGCTCAAGCGCGAGCCGCTGGCGGCGCCGAAGCTGGTGATCTCCGACCGCGTGCCGGAGTATGCCAAGACGGGTGTGTACGAGCCGGAGTGGCTGGAGAAGATCGAGCCGAGCGACTTCAGCCTGGAAGGCTACGAGCACCATGCGCCGATGACGGCGCCGATGGCGGTCTAAGCGCGCCAAACCGCTTCGCCAGCAAGGCTGGCTCCTACAAGGATCACCGCGATCCCCTGTAGGGGCCAGCCTTGCTGGCGAAAGGGCCCTCAGTCAGTGTCCATGGCTGCGCCCCACATGCGAATGCTCCGCCTCCGGGGCTGTCACCGCACCGTTCACCTCCAGATGCTGCAGGATCGAGCACTGCGTTTCCTGCGCCCGGCAATGCTGGCGCAACTCCAGCAACTGCCCCTGCAATGCCACCAACCCGTCGATGCGCGCCTTCACGTGCTGGATATGCTCGTCGATCAGCGCATTCACGCTTTCGCACTGGTCCTCCGGGCTGTCGCGCAGGCGCAGCAGGCTGCGGATCTCTTCCAGGGTCATGTCCAACGTGCGGCAGTTGCGGATGAAGGTCAGCCGCTCCACGTGCGCCTGGGTATACAGCCGGTAGTTGCCCTCGCTGCGCGCAGGCTCTGGCAAGAGGCTTTCACGCTCGTAGTAGCGAATGGTTTCCACCGGGCAGTCGGTGGCCCTGGCCAGCTCTCCGATCTTCATCTGCAAAATACCTCGGTTGGTTGCTTGACCCTATAGTGGCTACAGGGTGTTCACTTGGCAACAGGACCTTTAGGGATGAACCACATGAACCAGCCTGTCAGCCCCGACCACGTCGGCCACGCGCATGATCACAAGCATGAACATAGCCACGATCATGCCCACGACCACGCGGACCACGACCACGCCAGCCCCGCGCCTGCCCACGGCAGCTGCTGCTCCGGCGCCGCCGCACCGGCCCTGGTGCAGCTGCGTGAAACCACCAGCAGCGATGCGCGGCTGAGCCGCTTCCGGATCGAGGCCATGGACTGCCCGACCGAGCAGACCCTGATCCAGAACAAGCTGGGCAAGCTCGACGGCGTCGAGCAGCTGGAATTCAACCTGATCAACCGTATCCTCGGCGTCACGCATACCCACCCCGACACCCGCGGCATCGAGCAGGCGATCACCTCGCTGGGCATGCACGCCGAACCGCTCGACGATGCGGGCGAGGCCGGCAGCGGTGCAGGGGCTGCGCCGAAGAAAGCCTGGTGGCCGCTGGCGCTGTCCGGTGTCGCCGCACTCGCCGCCGAGATCGTCCACTTCACCAATGCCGCCCCGGAATGGGCCGTGGCCCTGCTGGCGCTGGCGGCCATTCTCGGCTGCGGCCTGGGCACCTACAAGAAGGGCTGGATTGCCCTGAAGAACCGCAACCTGAACATCAACGCACTGATGAGCATCGCCGTGACCGGCGCCGTGCTGATCGGCCAGTGGCCGGAAGCGGCCATGGTGATGGTGCTGTTCACCCTGGCCGAACTGATCGAGGCGCGCTCGCTGGACCGTGCACGCAACGCCATCGGCGGCCTGATGCAACTGGCCCCGGACCTGGCCACCGTGCGCCAGGCCGACGGCCAATGGCAGGAGGTCGACGTGCGCCAGGTGGCCCTTGGCGCCACCGTGCGCGTGCGCCCAGGCGAACGTATCGGCCTGGACGGCGAAGTGCTGCAAGGCCAGTCCAGCATCGACCAGGCGCCGATCACCGGCGAAAGCCTGCCGGTGGAGAAGGGCCCCGGCAACAAGGTGTTCGCCGGCACCATCAACCAGTCCGGTGCGCTGGAGTACCGCGTGACCGCCGCCGCCGGCCAGTCGACCCTGGCCCGCATCATCAAGGCCGTGGAGCAAGCCCAGGGCGCCCGCGCCCCGACCCAGCGCTTCGTCGACCAGTTCTCGCGCATCTACACCCCGGTGGTGTTCGTGCTGGCACTGGCGGTGGCCGTGGTGGCACCGCTGTTCTTCGGCGGCCTGTGGTTCGACTGGATCTACCGTGCGCTGGTGCTGCTGGTGGTGGCGTGCCCGTGCGCGCTGGTGATCTCGACCCCGGTGACCATCGTCAGCGGCCTGGCCGCCGCAGCGCGCAAGGGCATCCTGATCAAGGGCGGCGTGTACCTGGAGGGCGGGCGCAAGCTCAGCTTCCTGGCGCTGGACAAGACCGGCACCATCACCCACGGCAAACCGGTGCAAACCGACTACCGCGTGCTCGATGCGCGCTTCGAAGACCGCGCCCAGCACATCGCCGCGAGCCTGGGCGCTCGTTCCGATCACCCGGTGTCGATGGCCATCGCACAGCAGTACGCCGATCAGCCGCTGGCCGAGGTCAGCGAGTTTCAGGCCCTGATGGGCCGTGGCGTGGGCGGCAGGATCGACGGCGTGCTGTACCACCTGGGCAACCATCGCCTGGTCGAGGAACTGGGCCTGTGCTCGCCCGAACTGGAAGCCCAGCTCGATGAGCTGGAGCGCCAGGGCAAGACCGTGGTGCTGCTGCTCGACGCCTCCGGCCCGCTGGCGCTGTTCGCCGTGGCCGATACGGTCAAGGAAAGCAGCCGCGAGGCGATTGCGCAGTTGCATGCACTGGGTATCAAGACCGTCATGCTCACCGGCGACAATCCGCACACCGCCGAGGCCATCGCCGCGCAGGTGGGCATCGATGAGGCTCGCGGCAACCTGCTGCCGGCCGACAAGCTCAAGGCCATCGAAGACCTGTACGCCCAGGGCCATCGGGTCGGCATGGTCGGCGACGGCATCAACGATGCCCCGGCGCTGGCGCGGGCCGAGATCGGGTTTGCCATGGCGGCGGCCGGTACCGACACCGCCATCGAAACCGCAGACGTGGCACTGATGGATGACGACTTGCGCAAAATCCCGGCGTTCGTCAGGCTCTCGCGGCAAAGCGCGGCGATCCTGGTGCAGAACATCGTTCTGGCCCTGGGCATCAAGGCGATCTTCCTGGCGATCACCTTCACCGGCATGGCGACCTTGTGGATGGCGGTGTTCGCCGACATGGGCGTGAGCTTGCTGGTGGTATTCAACGGCTTGCGCCTGCTCAGAAAGTAAGAGGCGGTATGTTGAGTTCCGAGTTGAAGGCGTTCTACATGGTGGCCCGCCTGGGCAGCATTACCCTGGCGGCGAAGAAACTCGGGCTCAGCCAGCCGACGGTGACCACGCAGATCCGCAACCTGGAGGCCCAGTACGGGGTCGAGCTGTTCTTTCGCGGCGGTCGCCGCCTGACCCTGAGCGACGACGGCACGCGGCTGATGCCGATGGTCAAGGCGCTGATGCAGCAGGAGTCGGATATCGAGTTCTTCCTGCGCAACAGCGGCCAGGGGCAGGGCGGCCTGCGCATTGCGGCCACCGCGCCGTACTACATTCTCGACTTGGTGAAGATCTTCCGCGAGCGCCTGCCGCAGGTGGAGCTGTCGGTGGAGATCGGCAACTCGCAGCAGGTGCTGGAGTGGCTGGAGGATTACCGCGTGGACATGGCCGCCTCGTCACAGCTGGTGGAGGATGCGCGGCTGGTGCGGCGGGTACTGGGCGTCGACCCGCTGGTGGTGGCAGTGCACCGCAACCATCCCTTGGCCTCGCGTGAGGCGGTGCCGCTGAGTGCGCTGGGCGGGCATTGCCTGCTGATGCGCGAACAGGGCTCGACCACGCGCCGGCTCACCGAGCAGATGCTCGACGAGGCGGGGGTGAAGGTGGGCTCGCTGCTGGAGATCGGTAGCCGCGAATCGATCCGCGAGGCAGTGCTGCGCAACATCGGCATCAGCATCATCGCCCGCCACGAGGTGCCGCATAACCCGGAGCTTAAGGTGCTGGCGCTGGAGGGTGCGCCGGTGATGCATGAGTACCTGTACTGCCTCAAGGAACGGCGCCAGGCGCGGTTGCCTGCTGCCTTTCTCGGCCTGGCCCAGGAAGTCTCGGCGCTGACCCTGTAGGAGCCAGCCTTGCTGGCGAATGTCGCGCTGCGGCCTGTGGGATTGCGCAGTGCCCCCTTCGCCGGCAAGGCCGGCTCCTACAAAAATCTGCCTATACCACTATCACCCGCTTTTGCCCCACCGCCACAGAACCTTCGCATTGCCCGCCTAGCATGGCCCTCACTCGTTCAGTGAGGTCCCGGCATGAACAACGCACTCGCAACCCCCGGCGCACAGATGAAAGTGCGCGGCATCCACAAACGCTTCGGCGCCTTCACCGCGCTGCACGACGTGTCCCTGGACATCGTCGCCGGCGAACTGGTGTGCCTGCTCGGCCCCTCCGGCTGCGGCAAGACCACCCTGCTGCGCTGCATCGCCGGGCTCGAACGCCAGGACCGCGGCACCCTCTACATCGGTGACCGCGACATTTCCGAGCTGCCGCCCCAGGCCCGCGACTACGGCATTCTGTTCCAGTCCTACGCGCTGTTCCCCAACCTCACCGTCGAAGCCAACATCGCCTACGGCCTGACCGCCAGCAGCCGCGACGAATCTCGTCAGCGCGTGGCCGACATGCTCGACCTGGTCGGCCTGCGCGGCAGCGAGAAGAAGTACCCCGGCCAGCTCTCCGGCGGCCAGCAACAACGTGTGGCCCTGGCCCGCGCACTCGCCCCGGCACCCTCCTTGCTGCTGCTCGACGAACCCATGTCGGCCCTCGATGCCCGCGTGCGCGACCACCTGTGCAGCGAGCTGCGTCAGTTGCAACGCCAACTTGGCATCACCACCCTGATGGTCACCCACAACCAGGACGAGGCCATGCTCATGGCCGACCGCATCGCGGTGATGAACAACGGCCAGGTCGAGCAGTACGACACCCCGCAGGCCATCTACGACAAGCCGGCCACGCCGTTCGTGGCCGAGTTCGTCGGCCAGGGCAACTGGCTGCCATTCCAGCAGCGTAGCGACAGCCATGCCCAGGTAGGTGACATGAACCTGCGCCTGGCCCCCGGTGCGGGCGCGGCCAACAGTGGCCGGTTGTTCTGCCGCCCCGAGGCGATCAGCGTCAACCCGCCGGTGCATGAAGAAAACCTGTTCCCGGCCCGAGTGCGTGAAATCACCTTTCTCGGCAATCGCTGCCGCATGAGTTTCGAGTTCAACCAACTGCCCGGCCACGCACTCACCGCCGAGGTGGCGCCCGAGTCGATGCCGCGCCTGGGCTCGCAGGATATCTGGGTGGCCTTGCCGCCGCGCAGCCTGCAGGTGTTTGCCTGACATGGGCGCGCCGATGAGCCTGCCGATCGCACCTGCGAAGGCCAAGACCACCGGCGGCGTCGCGCTGGGTGATCGCCTGTTCGTGACCTGCGGCAAATGGCTGTTGCTGGTGCTGCTGACCGTCGCGGTGCTGCTGCCGTTGCTGGCGATCTTCTGGCGCGGCTTCAGCAGCGATGCCGGGCAGGGCGGCGGGCTGGTCGCGGCCCGCGAACTGTTCGCCAGCGCCAACTTCCACTGGCTGCTGGGCAACAGCCTCACCGTCGCGCTGAGCGTGGCGGCCATCGTGGTGCCCACCGCCTACCTGTTCGCCTATGCGCTGCAACGCACGCTGATTCCGGGCAAGCGCATATGGCGCGGGATCTCGCTGCTGCCGCTGCTGGCGCCTTCGATGCTGCCGGCCATCGCGCTGGTGTACCTGTTCGGTAACCAGGGCCTGCTGCGCGGGCTGCTCAGCGACAATATCTATGGCTTCTGGGGCATCGTGCTGGGCGAGGCCATCTACACCTTCCCGCATGCGCTGATGATCCTGCTCTCGGCACTGTCGCTGGCCGACGCACGGTTGTTCGATGCGGCCTCCAGCATGGGCGCCGGGCCACGCCGCGCGTTCACCAGCATCACCTGGCCGGCCACGCGCCAGGCCGTGTTCGCCGCGTTCTGCCTGGTGTTCACCCTCACCATCACCGACTTCGGCGTGCCGGTGGTGGTGGGTGGCGACTACCAGGTGCTGGCGCTGGAAGCCTACAAGGCGGTGGTGGGCCAGCAGCAGTTCGGCCGTGGTGCACTGATCGGCATGGTGCTGCTGGTGCCGGCGCTGCTCAGCTTTGCGGTGGATGCCTGGCTGCGCCGGCGCCAGGGCGATGCCATGAGCGGTCGCGCCCAGGTGTTTGAGCCGGCCCCCAGCCGCCGGCGTGATGCGTGCTTCCTGGCCATCGTGCTGCTGGTGTGCGCCATTCTGCTGCTGGTGGTGGGCATGGCGGTGTACTCCTCGCTGGTCAAGTTCTGGCCCTACAACCTGTCGCTGTCGCTCAAGCACTACCAGTTCGACGACACCGCCGGCGGCGGCTGGCTGGCCTACCGCAACAGCATCACCATGGCGCTGGGCACCGCCCTGATCGGCAGCGCGGTGATCTTCAGCGGCGCCTACCTGATGGAGAAGACCAGAGGCCGTCTCAACCTGCTGCTGCGCCTGCTCAGCTTCGTGCCGATGGCCGTGCCGGGGTTGGTGCTGGGGCTGGGCTACGTGTTCTTCTTCAACCTGCCGGGCAACCCGCTGCATGTGTTCTACGGCAGCATGACGCTGCTGGTGGTGTGCACCATCGCGCACTACCTGACCACCGCGCAGATGACCGCCACCACTGCACTGCGCCAGCTCGACAGCGAGTTCGAGGCCGCCGCGCTGTCGCTCAAGGCCCCGCTGTACCGCCACTTTGCGCGGGTCACCGTGCCGATCTGCCTGCCAGCGCTGCTGGACATCATCCGCTACCTGTTCGTCTCGGCGATGACCACCGTGTCGGCAGCCATCTTCCTCTACAGCCCCGACACCATCCTGGCCGCGGTAGCGGTACTGAACATGGACGATGCCGGCAACGTCGGCGGCGCCGCCGCCATGTCCACCCTGATCCTGTTGACCAGCGCCGGCGTGTCACTGCTGCTGGCGTGGGCCTCGCGTGGCCTGCTCAAACGCTCCCAGGCCTGGCGCCAGCGCGCGCCGGGCCACTGATTGCTCTTCCAACCCTGTACTGCTCAAAGGAACCGCACCATGTTCAAGCCACTTGCTCTTGCCGCTGCCGTGCTCGCTGCCGTGACCGTGCAGGCCCAGGCCGCCGACACCCAGCTCACCGTGTACACCGCGCTGGAGGCCGAACAGCTCAAGACCTACAAGCAGGCCTTCGAGAAGGCCAACCCGGATATCGAGATCAAGTGGGTGCGTGACTCCACCGGCATCATCACCGCCAAGCTGCTGGCCGAGAAGGATCGCCCGCAGGCCGACGCGGTGTGGGGCCTGGCGGCGTCGAGCCTGGCGATCCTCGACCAGCAGGGCATGCTGCAGACCTATGCCCCCAAGGACCTGGACAAGATCGGCGCCAACTACCGCGATGCGGCCAACCCGCCGGCGTGGGTGGGCATGGACGTGTGGGCGGCGACCATCTGCTTCAACACCATCGAGGCCGAGAAGCAGGGGCTGAGCAAGCCGGTGAGCTGGCAGGACCTGACCAAGCCCGAGTACAAGGGCAAGATCGTGATGCCCAACCCGGCCTCGTCCGGCACCGGTTTTCTGGATGTGAGCGCATGGCTGCAGACCTTCGGCGAGAAGCAGGGCTGGCAGTACATGGACGAGCTGCACCAGAACATCGGCCAGTACGTTCACTCCGGTTCCAAGCCGTGCAAGCTCGCGGCGGCGGGAGAGTTCCCGATCGGCATCTCGTTCGAGTACCCGGCGGTGCAGCTCAAGCGCCAGGGCGCGCCGCTGGATATCGTGCTGCCCAAGGAAGGCCTGGGCTGGGAGATCGAGGCCACTGCGCTGATCAAGGGCAGTCAGCATGAAGCCGCGGCCAAGCGCCTGGCCGACTTCTCGGCGAGCCCGGCGGCGATGGAGCTGTACAAGGAGAACTTCGCGGTGCTGGCGCAGCCGGGCATTGCCAAGCCGCAGACCGAGTTGCCGGCCGATTACGAGCAGCGTCTGATCAAGAACGACTTCGGCTGGGCATCGAAGAACCGCGACAGCATTCTGGCCGAGTGGCGCAAGCGCTATGACGGCAAGTCGGAGAAGGTGGCGCAGCAGTAAATCCGCTTCGCATTCATCGCGGGTCAAGCCCGCTCCCACAGGGATCATCGCCGTCCTTGTGGGAGCGGGCTTGACCCGCGATGGCCGCACCACAATCCTGAAGGGAACCCCATGTCAGATTTTCTCATCGTCGGCGCCGGCATCCTCGGTCTGTCCCACGCCTACGCCGCAGCCCGGCGCGGCCTGCGGGTCAAGGTGTTCGAACGCAGCGCCACCCCGCTGGGCGCCTCCATTCGCAACTTCGGCCAGGCCCTGGTCAGCGGCCAGCCGCCCGGCCAGATGCTCGAACTGGCCAAGGCCAGCCGCGGCATCTGGGCCCACTGGGCCGAGCACGCCGGCTTTGCGCTCAAGCGCAACGGCTCGCTGCTGCTGGCCCGCACCGCGCTGGAGCAAGACCTGCTCGAAGCCTTCTGCAACGGGCGTGCACTCGAGCACGGCTACCCGGTCGAACTGCTGCAGGGCGCCGCGCTCGATGCGCTGTATGACGGCCAGTTCCGCCATCATCGCGCCGCCCTGCGTGGGCTGGACGATCAGCAGGTGTACTCGCGCGAGGCCATACCTGCGCTGGTCAACTACCTGCGCGAGCAACTGGGCGTCGAGTTCCACTTTTCCACGCTGGTGCGCGAGGTGGAGCCGGGGTTTCTGACCACCACCGCCGGTCGCTTCAGCGGCGAGCACATCGTGGTGTGCAGCGGGCACGACTACCAGACGCTGCTCGCCGAGCCGATGGCGCAGTTGCAGCCGCAGGTATGTCGCCTGCAGATGCTGCGCGCCCGGCCATGCTTCGGCCTGGACCTGCAGCATTCGCTGCTGACCGGGTTGAGCTGCCTGCATTACGGGGCGTATGCCGACCTGCCGCAGGCGCAGGCCCTGCGCGCCGAGGTGCAGGCCGGCAGCCCGCACCTGCTGGAAAACGGCATTCACCTGTTGATCAGCCCGACGCCCCATGGCGAGCTGATCATCGGCGATTCGCATGCCTATGGCAGCGATGCATCGCCGTTCAATGCCGAGCAGGTGGACAACTGGATGATCGAGCTGGCCGAGCAGACGCTGGGTGGGCGCATCGAGGTGCTGGAGCGCTGGCAGGGGGTGTACGGCTCGGGTGGGCCGGGGCCGTTTTCGCTGCTGGCGGTAGCGCCGGGGGTGAGTGCGGCGCTGATGCACAGCGGGGTGGGGATGAGCGTGGGGCCGGCGTTGGCGGAGGGGCATATTGCACGTCTGATCTAAGACCGCCATCGCGGGTCAAGCCCGCTCCCACAGGGATCGCACACTCTCTGTGGGAGCGGGCTTGACCCGCGATTGGCCTTAAAGCTCCTGCACAAGACTGTCGATCTGCTCCTGCCGCTCCGCCTGCCCGAGTTTGGCCCCTGGGTTCATCGACGACCACTGCGGGTGCGCCCGCGCCTTGCTCAGCGCCTCCGGCAACTTGCCCTCGCGCCAGCCCTTGTCGCTGGGCAACGTCAGCTTGATGCGAGCTGTCGCCGCATGCCCGCGCCCCTCCAGCGCTGCCAGCAACTGACGCTGACGCAACGCCAGCAAGCGCAGCACCCCGTCGTCCACCGTCAGTTCATGCTGGCCCTTCAGCTTGCCCATCAGCCGCGAACCGTAACTGCGTGCCGTCTGCAGCGCACCCCCGGCAATCGCCCCGGCCAGTGCGGCCGCCCCCAGGGTAATGCCGCCGACCAGCAGGTCGACCCCGGCACCGGCCGCGGCGCCCGCGGCAACCCCGCTGCCCAGGCGCACGCCCAGCAATTTCAGGGTCTCGGGGTTGAACAGGTCATCGCCCCAGCGCCCGTCCAGCAGCGGTAGCTCGCCGGTGTGGGCGTCGTCCTTGCGAAACGCATACAGCTTGAGCAGCGCCTCGACGCAGCGTTGTTCACGCTGGCGAATCACCTGATGCAGCTCGCTGATCGCCGCTGCCTCGGCCTCCGGCCTGGCGATCACGCTACGCCGGCACGCCGCGCAATCGAGCAGCAGTTCGGCAATCAGGCGCTTGGCGCTGTGCTGGCGTGCCACACGCTGGGCCTGCTGGTCATCGATAAGGCGCTGCAAGGCCGGGCGCGCATTCTCCAGCAGCAAGGCCAGGCTTTCGTACAGGCGCTGCTCGCCATCCTGCGGCGGGGCCACGCTGTCGAAGCGCACCAGTGCGTGCAGCCCCAGGCGTGCCAGGGCCTCGCGCCAGTCCGGCTCGCGATGCTCGTTGCTGGCCACGAAGTTGAGCACCGGCAGCAGCGGTTTGCCGCAACCGGCCAGCACTTCCAGTTCATCGCGGTACTTGGCCAGCACCGGCTCGCGGGCGTCGATCACGTACAGCCCGGCATCACTGGCCAGCAACTGGCGCAGCACCTTGGCCTCCTGCTCGAAGCGCTGGCGCGCCTCGTTGCCTTGCAGAAAACGCTCGACCCGCGCCGGGCCGTCCAGCCGCTCACCAGGCCGATCGAGACGCTCCAGGTAATCGAGCAGCGCGATGGCATCCTCCAGGCCCGGGGTGTCGTACAGCTCCAGCAGCGGCTCGCCCTCCACCGACAGCCGTGCGCCTTCCACATGCCGGGTGGTGCTGGGGCGGTGCGAGACTTCGCCGAAACCCACGTCGCGGGTGAGCGTGCGCAGCAGCGAGGTCTTGCCGACGTTGGTGTGGCCGACCACGGCCAGTTTCAACGGCTTAGTCATGGCCATGCTCCAGCCAGTTGAGGGGGGCACTGTCGGCGTACGCCAGGCCCAGTTGCTCCAGCGCCTGGTGCCAGTCGCCCAGGCGGTCGGCGTCCAGTGCCTGGCCGGGTGGTGCCTGCAACAGCCAGATGCGCGTGGCCCCGGCGCTGCGCGCAAGCTCGGCCAGCAGCGCCAGGCTGCCCCGGTCGGGCGAGCGGCGCGGGTCGCAGGCGATGGCCAGGCGCGCGGGCGGGAAGCGGCTCAGCTGTTCGAGCAGCCTGTTGCGTGATTCGCGGCTGTCGAGGATACCGGCGTTGGTCACCGAGGCTGGCAGAGCGGGCGGCCAGGGGTGCTGGTCGTCGAGCTCCAGGCCCACCAGCAAGGCGCCCTCGGCCGGTGCGTCGCCTTCGCTGCGGGTGATTTCGGGCAAGGCCTGCGGGGCAGGGTCGTTGGCCCCCAGGCGTTCGCTGCTGGGCATCAGCACGTCGCGCAGGGCGCTGTAGCCGGGCAGGTTGAGGTCCAGGCCCAGGCGCCGGCGCCCGCTGTGCCAGCGCCACAGGCACAGGGCCGCGAGCACCAGCCGCGGCAGCAGGCCGTACACCACCAGCACGCCGAGCATCCAGCCGGCCCACGACTGGCGTGCCAGCTCCAGCGCCGGTTGGCTGGCGCCGCTGGCGCGGATCATGGCCGCGTCCGGCACGCTGAAGCCCAGCAGCGCGGGCAGGGTGCCGAGGGCCTGGGTCAGGCCGACAAAGGTGTCGGGGTCGAGGATGGTGGTTTCCCACACAAAGCCATAACGCCGGGTGGCCAGCAGCATCAGCATCACCACCAGGGCGCTGGCCAGCGCCAGCAGCCACAGGCCGTGCACCAGCAGGCCGAGCAGCCAGCGGTTGAGGCGCTGGCGTTGCAGCAGTACCAGCAGGGCTGGGGCCAGATGCGCGGCCTTGGCATCGCGGGCGAACTTTTCGCTCAGCCATAGCCACAGCCGCCCCAGGCTGGCGCCATGGTCGCCGGCC
Source organism: Pseudomonas sp. MF6396 (assembly GCF_002018915.1). Taxonomy (NCBI): domain Bacteria; kingdom Pseudomonadati; phylum Pseudomonadota; class Gammaproteobacteria; order Pseudomonadales; family Pseudomonadaceae; genus Pseudomonas; species Pseudomonas sp. MF6396. The sequence continues at coordinate 165,768 of NZ_MVOK01000012.1, forward strand.
AGGGCAAAGCCCAGAGCCCAGCTCAGCAGCATCAGCAGGTTAAGCCCCAGCAGGCTGCCCAGCGCCCAGAACACGTTGACCGGGCGCTGGCCGTCGCCCAGCCCGGCGAAGGCCAGGCCGGCGCCGCTGAGCACGGCGAGCAGCAGCAGGGCCAGCAGCGCCAGGCGCGCCCCGGCTTTCCAGCGCCCCAGCGCGGCGCGCAGGCCGTCGCGTTCGGCCAGCCACAGGGCGCGGTGTTCGATGCGTGCAGCCAGGTCGCCGCCTTGCTGGCGCGCACGGCGGTTGGCTTCCTGGTCTTCCAGCGCGCCGGCATGTTCTTCACGCAGGCGCACGGCTTCGGTGAGCCAGCGTTTGTCCAGGTCAGTCAGTCCAGTCACACCCAGCTTCCATTGATCAAAACTGCCCAAAGCATAACCCACGCATCGGCCAGCGGGCTTTGCTATCCTCGCGGGCATGAAAACATCACTGCCTCTCAGCCTGATCGCGGCCCTCGCCGAGAACCGCGTCATCGGCATCGACAACAGCATGCCCTGGCATTTGCCGGGGGATTTCAAGTATTTCAAGGCCACCACGTTGGGCAAGCCGATCATCATGGGTCGCAAGACCTGGGATTCGCTGGGGCGCCCCTTGCCGGGGCGTCTGAACCTGGTGGTCAGCCGTCAGCCGGGCCTGGTGCTGGAGGGCGCCGAGGTGTTCGGTTCGCTGGATGAGGCCATCGTGCGGGCCGAGCAGTGGGCGCTGGAGCACGGTGTGAGCGAGCTGATGCTGATCGGCGGTGCGCAGCTGTACGGGCAGGCGCTGGAACGCGGGCTGGCGGATCGGCTGTACCTGACGCGGGTCGAGCTCAGCCCGGTGGGGGATGCGTGGTTCCCCGAGGTGGATGCGCAGCAGTGGGCGATGAAATCGACCCAGGCCAATGCGGCTGAAGGGGACAAGCCGGCTTATCACTTCGAGGTGTGGGAGCGGCGTTGATGCATTCGCCGGCAAGGCCGGCTCCTACACGATTGCTGTAGGAGCCGGCCTTGCTGGCGAAGGGGTCTTCAGCTATGCGTCAACTGCGCATGCTCATCGGCCTCCAGCAGCACCTTGTCGGTCTGCCCCATGGCCTGGCTGGTCAGGGTACCGGCCACCATCGCACCACTCACGTTCAGTGCCGTGCGGCCCATGTCGATCAGCGGCTCGACCGAGATCAGCAGCGCCACCAGCTCCACCGGCAGGCCCATCGCCGGCAGCACGATCAGCGCGGCGAAGGTCGCACCGCCGCCCACCCCGGCCACCCCGGCCGAACTCAGGGTCACGATGGCCACCAGCGTGGCGATCCACAGCGGGTCGAGCGGGTCGATGCCCACCGCCGGGGCCACCATCACCGCCAGCATCGCCGGGTACAGGCCTGCGCAACCGTTCTGGCCGATGGTCGCGCCGAACGAGGCGGCAAAGCTGGCAATCGCCTGAGGGATGCCCAGGCGACGGGTCTGCGCCTCGATGCTCAGCGGAATGCTCGCCGCACTGGAGCGGCTGGTGAAGGCAAAGGTCAGCACCGGCCATACCTTGCGGAAAAACCGCAGCGGGTTGACCCCGCCCAGGCCCAGCAGCACACCGTGCACCACGAACATCAGGCCCAGGCCGATGTACGACACCACCACGAAACTGCCCAGCTTGAGAATGTCGTCCAGGTTGGAGCTGGCCACCACCTTGGTCATCAGCGCCAGCACGCCATACGGGGTGAGCTTCATCACCAGGCGTACCAGGCGCATCACCCAGGCCTGCAGGGTGTCGATGGCCACCAGCGCACGGTTGCCCTTGTCGGCGTCGTCCTTGAGCAGTTGCAAGGCGGCCACACCGAGGAACGCGGCGAAGATCACCACGCTGATGATCGAGGTCGGCTTGGCCCGGGCCAGGTCGCCCACCGGGTTGGTGGGGATGAACGACAGCAGCAGTTGCGGGATGTTGAGGTCGGCGACCTTGCCCGCGTAGTCACTCTGGATGGTCTGCATGCGCGCGGTTTCCTGCACGCCGGCCACCAGGCCTTCGGCGCTGAGGCCGAACAGGTTGGTCAGGCCGATGCCGATCAACGCGGCGATGGCCGTGGTGAACAGCAGGGTGCCGATGGTCAGGAAACTGATCTTGCCCAGCGACGAGGCGTTGTGCAGGCGTGCCACGGCGCTGAGGATCGAGACGAAGATCAACGGCATGACGATCATCTGCAGCAGGCCCACATAGCCGTTGCCGACCAGGTCGAGCCAACTGATGGTGCTTTTCAGGACCGGGCTGCCGGCACCGTAGATGGCATGCAGGGCACTGCCGAACAGCACGCCGACGATCAGGCCGACCAGCACTTTCTTGGCCAGGCTCCAGGAGGTCTTGCTGGTTTGCGCCAGGCCCAGCAGCAAGGCTGCGAACACCAGCAGGTTGAGAAACAGCGGCAGGTTCATTGAAGCTCCAGACAAAGGGCGGGGCGTCGCGTCTGTGCGCGATTGCGAACAGAAATGCTAACAGCCTGAAAAACAACGAAATTAGATCTAAATGGAATTTAGATAGATGGTTTTGGAATAACCATATTCCTCGGCAAGCAAAGACGGACGAAAACAGATGCGGGGCTGGGGTGTAAGGGGCAGATGTTGCCGCCCTCTGTACCGGCCTCTTCGCCGGCAACGCCGGCTCCTACGGGGCCACGGCGTCTGTAGGAGCCGGCGTTGCCGGCGAACACCGCACCGCAGGCAAAAAAAACCGGCGCCTGGGCGCCGGTTCTTTATTGTCGCCAGACCTTACAGCCCGTCCAGCATGGCCTTGTTGCGCACCGCGCCTTTGTCGGCACTGGTGGCGAGCAGGGCGTAGGCCTTGAGCGCGGTGGTCACCTTGCGTGGACGCTGCTCGACCGGCTTCCAGCCCTTCTTGTCCTGCTCGACACGCCGCGCCGCCAGCTCTTCATCGCTGACCAGCAGGTTGATCGAACGGTTGGGAATGTCGATCAGCACCTTGTCGCCGTCGCGCACCAGGCCAATCGCGCCGCCTGCTGCCGCTTCCGGCGAAGCATGGCCGATGGACAGGCCCGAGGTGCCGCCCGAGAAGCGCCCATCGGTCAGCAGCGCACAGGCTTTGCCCAGGCCCTTGGACTTCAGGTAAGAGGTCGGGTACAGCATCTCCTGCATGCCCGGGCCGCCTTTTGGCCCCTCGTAGCGGATGATCACGATGTCGCCGGCCTGCACTTCGTCGGCCAGAATGCCGCGTACCGCGCTGTCCTGGCTTTCGAAGATCTTGGCGTTGCCTTCGAACACGTGGATCGACTCGTCGACGCCTGCGGTCTTCACCACGCAGCCATCCAGCGCGATGTTGCCGTACAGCACGGCCAGGCCGCCTTCCTTGGAGTAGGCGTGCTCGAAGCTGCGGATGCAGCCGTTCTCGCGGTCGTCATCCAGGGTTTCCCAACGGGTCGACTGGCTGAACGCGGTCTGGGTCGGGATGCCGGCCGGGCCGGCCTTGAAGAAGTGGTGCACCGCTTCGTCGTCGGTCTGGGTGATGTCCCACTTGGCGATGGCTTCTTCCATGCTGCGGCTGTGCACGGTCGGCAGGTCGGTGTGCAGCAGGCCGCCACGGGCCAGCGAACCGAGGATGCTGAAGATGCCGCCGGCGCGGTGGACGTCTTCCATGTGGTACTTCTGGATGTTCGGCGCCACCTTGCACAGCTGCGGCACGCTGCGCGACAACCGGTCGATGTCGCGCAGGTCGAAGTCGATCTCGGCTTCCTGGGCGGCGGCCAGCAGGTGCAGGATGGTGTTGGTCGAGCCGCCCATGGCGATGTCGAGCATCATGGCGTTCTCGAACGCCTTGAAGTTGGCGATGTTGCGCGGCAGTACCGACTCGTCGTTGTCGCCGTAGTAGCGCTGGCACAGTTCGACGATGGTGCGGCCGGCCTTGAGGAACAGCTCTTCGCGGTCGCTGTGGGTGGCCAGGGTCGAACCGTTGCCCGGCAGGGCCAGGCCCAGGGCTTCGGTCAGGCAGTTCATGGAGTTGGCGGTGAACATGCCGGAGCACGAACCGCAGGTAGGGCAGGCACTGCGCTCGTATTCGGCGACCTTTTCGTCACTGGCCGAGCTGTCGGCGGCGATCACCATGGCGTCGACCAGGTCCAGGCCGTGGCTGGCCAGCTTGGTCTTGCCGGCTTCCATCGGGCCGCCGGACACGAAGATCACCGGGATGTTCAGGCGCAGGGCGGCCATCAGCATGCCGGGGGTGATCTTGTCGCAGTTGGAGATGCACACGATGGCGTCGGCGCAGTGGGCGTTGACCATGTACTCGACCGAGTCGGCGATGATCTCGCGACTGGGCAGCGAGTACAGCATGCCGTCGTGGCCCATGGCGATGCCGTCATCCACGGCGATGGTGTTGAATTCCTTGGCCACGCCACCGGCGCGCTCGATCTCGCGGGCCACTAGCTGGCCCAGGTCCTTCAGGTGCACGTGGCCCGGGACGAACTGGGTGAAGGAGTTGGCGATGGCGATGATCGGCTTCTTGAAGTCGGCATCTTTCATGCCGGTGGCGCGCCACAGGGCGCGTGCGCCGGCCATGTTGCGACCGTGGGTGGACGTTTTCGAGCGGTAATCAGGCATGAAGCACTCCTGGCGGCTAATCAGGTAACAAAAAGGGGAGTGAGCTTCTCTTGTCCTTTGCACCGAAGGCAGGTGGCCGCTGGTACGGATGAGGCCGAAAACACCACGGGATCGCCGAGGGCTCGACCAGAGCTCATAAACCCGCCGGGGATGACTGGCGATGAATAGGCCGATTCTACACCGCTGGCGGCGGGAAGGAATGGCGCATTGGGCGGTTGGGCGTTTTCGCTGCGCGCGGGCCGCCCAACCGCCATGGCGTTCAGCCGGCCTCGGAGAAGTGCACCAGCTTCACGCGCTTGCGAAAGCCGCCGGTCAGCACGCCCAGGTACACCAGGCCGAGGGTGAACCAGGTCATGCCGATGGTCAGGGTCAGTGCCGACAGGCTGGTCCACAGCCACAGTGTGAGGCTCATGCCCACCAGCGGCACCACGCCGTAACGCAGCAGCCCCGAGAGGTTGCGGTGGCAGGCTTGATCGACCAGGTGCGTGCGCACCACCGCCAGGTTCACCGCCGAGAACGCCACCAGCGCGCCAAAGCTGATCAGCGAGGCCAGGGTGGTCAGGTCGATCACCAGTGCCAGCAGGGAGAACACCGATACCACCAGGGTGGCGAACACCGGGGTGCCGAAGCGTGGCGAAAGGCGCCCGAACCAGCGCCGTGGCAGCACCTGGTCGCGGCCCATGGTGTACAGGATGCGCGACACCGCAGCCTGTGAGGCCAGTGCCGAACCCAGGCTGCCGGCCACGAAGGCCGCGGTGAAGAAGTTGGCGAGGAACTGCCCGCCGGCCTTGAACATCACTTCATTGGCTGCCGCATCGACGTTGGCGAAGTGGCTGCCCGGCAGTACCAGCTGGCTGATGTAGGCCAGCACGGTGAACAGCAGCCCGGCGCCCAGGGTGGTGAGCAGGATGGCGCGCGGCACATCGCGTTGCGGGTCGCGGGTTTCCTCGGCAAGGGTCGATACCGCGTCGAAGCCCAGGAAGGACAGGCACAGTACCGCTGCCCCGGTCATCAGGTGGCTGAACCCGGGCCGGGTGCCGTCACCGAGCAGGGGCGACAGCAGGTCGATGGGCGCGCCGTGCAGGCTCTTGATCGACAGTGCGGCGAACACGCCGATGAAGATGATCTGCGCGCCCACGATCAGGTTGCTGGCCTTGGCCACCGAATGGATGCCGATCACGTTGAGCACGGTCACCAGGGCGATGGCGGCGACGATGATGCCCCACACCGGCAGGGCCGGGAAGGCGATGTTGAGGAACAGCCCGATCAGCAGGTAGTTGATCATCGGGATGAACAGGTAGTCGAGCAGCAGCGACCAACCGGCCAGAAAGCCGATGTTGGGGCCGAACGCCAGGTGGGTATAGGAGTAGGCCGAGCCCGCCACCGGGAAGCGTTTGACCATGAAGCTGTAGGACGTCGCGGTGAACAGCATGGCCAGCAGGGTCACCAGGTAGGCGCCTGCGGTGCGGCCACCGGTGAGTTCGGTGACGATGCCGTAGGTGGTGAAGATGGTCAGCGGCACCATGTACACCAGGCCGAAGAACACCAGGGCGGGCAGCCCCAGCACGCGGCGCAGTCGAGCGGTATCTGAAGTGCCAGGATGAGAGCGGTCGATAGAGGACATGGGTCGAACCTGCATTGTTTTTATTTTGATTGAGTCGATTTTTATCTGCTTATGTCGCCTGGATCAATGAAAAATTTGCCCTTATGGATTATTGGCCTGGATTTTTATCGATATATGTGCATGGCTGCATGGGGCCTGTGCGGCGCTGCAATGAAGTCGACGTGCTCTAGCCGTGCGGGGTCGCCTGGCCCTAGACTGCGCGCCTTGTGCATCACCCCTCGCAAAAGGACTTGGAATGCCCGTGCTCAACCGCTCCGTGCTGTATTACCTCGCCATCGCCCTGGTACAGGGGGCGCTGCTGCTCACCTTCATCCATTACCGCAACCCTGTGCTCGCGGTGTTCTGCGCCACGCTGGCCCTGGTGGGCGGCATCAATCTGCAACTGCTGGGCGGCGCGGTGCGCCAGCGCGGCACCTGGCTGCTGGTGGCCGGCCTGGCGTTGCTGATGGCCAGCGTGTCAGCCTGGCTGTATGCGCAATCGGCCGACGGCTGGCTATGGATGCGCTGGATGCCGGCCTCGCTGGTGCTGGCCTATATCGGCGCGGCGTTCATCCTCAGTTGGCCGACCCGCGACGGCAATCGCCTGCGCTATCAGGACCTGTACCAGCACGCCTGGAACAATGCCTTCATCGTGCTGCTGGCGCTGCTGGTGACCCTGGCGTTCTGGATGCTGCTGTGGCTGTGCGGGCGGCTGTTCACGATTCTGGGCGCGCCGGTGCTCAGCGATATCTTCGCCTCGCTCGAATTCATCTGCGTGTGCCTGCCGATCTTCTTCTCGCTGGGCATCCGCATGGGGCGCCAGAACGACAAGGCCATCGGCCTGCTGCGCAATGTGCTGCTCACCGTGTGCCGCTACCTGCTGCCGCTGTGTTCGCTGATTGCGGTGGTGTTCACTCTGGCGCTGGCGGTAACCGGGGTCGCGCCGATCTTCAACACCGGTTACTCCACCAGCATCCTGCTGTGCCTGGTGGGCAGTACGCTGTTTCTGCTCAACGGCGTGTTCCAGGACGGCGAGCACGATGCCGGTTATGCCAGGCCCCTGAAGCTGCTGGTGAACGCCAGCCTTGTGTGCCTGCCGCTGCTGATGGCGCTGGCGTGCTACTCGAGCTGGCTGCGCATCGACCAGTACGGCCTGACCCCGCAGCGCTTTCTGGCGATGCTGCTGATCGGCATCGCGCTGGTGCACAGCCTGGCCGCGCTGTGGGCCATTCGGCCGCGCCAGGCGGTGTGGCTGGGCAGCTTGCGGCGCAGCAACCCGTTGATCGCGCTGCTGAGTTTCGTGGTGCTGATGCTGGTGTTCACGCCGGTGCTCAACCCGTTGACCTACAGCGCCGCCAACCAGATGGAGCGGCTGTTGAGCGGGCGCACCTCGGCGGATGCGTTCGATGCGCGCGCATTGCGCTACCGGCTCGGCAAGCCGGGGATCGAGCAGTTCGAGCGGTTGTCGCGCCTGGTCAAGGAGGGGCAGATCCTGGATGCGCCAAGCCGCGAGCTGCTGGCCGATCGACTGCTGGAGGCCGAACCGGTGAGCATGTCGCCGCGTGAGTACGGACCCAAGCTGGAATGGATCGGGCCTGCGCCGGAGGACAGTGCGCAGATGCTCAACCTGACCCTGATCGAGAGCCAATGCGGCAGTTCGGGGTGTGCTGCCTGGCAGGTGGACCTGGATGACGATGGGGTCAACGAAGTGCTGGTGGTGCCCAAGCACGAGTACTCGACGTCGGCGTTCGTATATGCGCGTCACGAGGGCTTCTGGCGTGATTATGCGCGGGTGGACGGGATCGGCACGGGGCGCGCACTGATCGAGCAGATTCGGGCGGGCGCGCTCAAGCTGGCGAAACCGCGCTACAAGACCCTGGTGATCGACGGGCGAGAACTGGGAATGATGCCTTACCCGCAGCGCGATTGAGTGCACCTGCCTGCAGGAGCCGGCCTTGCCGGCGAAAGGCCGTTACAGGCAAAAAAAATCCCGGCACCTAGCCGGGATTTTCATTCAGCGCGATCAGCTGTTGGGCAGCAGCCGGCAGGTGATGCTCTTGATGTAGCGCGTTTCCGGGATCGCCGGGTGCACCGGGTGGTCCGGGCCCTGGCCGCCGCGTTCGAGCAGCTGCATGTTGCGGTCCAGGTGGCGGGCGCTGGTCAGCAGGATGTTCTGCAGGTCGTCTTCGGGTAGGTGCATCGAGCACGAGGCGCTGACCAGAATGCCGTCCTTGCTCAGCAGGCGCATGGCCTGCTCGTTCAGGCGGCGGTAGGCGCCTTCGCCGTTCTTCAGGTCCTTCTTGCGCTTGATGAACGCGGGCGGGTCGGCCACGATCACGTCGAAACGCTCTTCAGCGGCCTTGAGCTCGCGCAGCGCCTCGAACACATCGCCTTCCACGCAGGTGACCTTCTCGGCAATGCCGTTGAGCGCCGCATTGCGCTCCACGCCATCCAGGGCAAAGCCCGAGGCATCCACACAGAACACTTCGCTGGCGCCGAACGCACCGGCCTGCACGCCCCAGCCACCGATGTAGCTGAACAGGTCGAGCACGCGCTTGCCTTTGACGTAGGGTGCCAGGCGTGCGCGGTTCATGCGGTGGTCGTAGAACCAGCCGGTCTTCTGGCCTTCCATCACCGGCGCTTCGAATTTCACGCCGTTCTCTTCCAGCGCCACCCACTCCGGCACCAGGCCGAACACGGTTTCGACGTAGCGGTTCAGGCCTTCGGCATCACGCGCCGCCGAGTCGTTCTTGAACAGGATGCCGGTGGGTTTGAGCACCTGCACCAGGGCGGCGATCACGTCGTCCTTGTGCTGTTCCATGGTGGCCGAGGCCAGCTGTACCACCAGGATGTCGCCGAAACGGTCGACCACAAGGCCCGGCAGCAGGTCCGAGTCGCCGTACACCAGGCGGTAGAACGGCTTGTCGAACAGGCGCTCGCGCAGCGACAGGGCCACGTTGATGCGGTGCACCAGCAGCGACTTGTCCAGGGCCAGCTTGGCGTCGCGCGACAGCAGGCGCGCGCAGATCAGGTTGTTGGGGCTCATGGCGACGATGCCCAGCGGCTTGCCGCCGGCACCTTCGAGCACCGCCTGGTCGCCGGCCTTGAAGCCATGCAGCGGGGTCGCGGCGACGTCGATTTCGTTGCTGTACACCCACAGATGGCCGGCGCGCAGGCGGCGGTCGGCGTTGGCTTTGAGGCGAAGGCTGGGCAGGGACATGACGTCGCTCCGGAAAAAAGAGCGGGAGTATAGCGCGTCGGCCGGGCACGCGGCTCGGCCGGCGACAAATAGCCGATCAGGCGCCCAAAGCGCGCAGCAGCTGGGTGTTGAAGGCGGGAATATCGTCGGGCTGGCGGCTGCTGATCAGGTTGCGGTCGATGACCACGGCCTGATCCTGCCACTGCCCGCCGGCATTGGTGATGTCGTCGCGCACGGTCTTGTAGCTGGTCATCTTGCGGCCCTTGACCAACTGGCTCGACACCAGCAGCCAGGCGCCATGGCAGATCACCGCCAGGGGCTTGCCGCTGGCGTCGTGGGCCTTGACCAGCTTCTGGGCGCCGGGGTCGATGCGTATGGTGTCGGAGTTCTGCACGCCGCCGGGCAGCACGATGGCGTCGTAGACCGCGACGTCGGCCTTGTCGAAGGTGTTGTCCACAGTGAAGTCGTCGGCGGGTTTGTCATGGTTCCAGCCCTTGACCGTGCCCGGTTTGGCCGAGAGGATGTCGACGCGCACGCCGCTTTGCTCGAGGGCCTGCTTGGGCCCGGTGAGTTCTACCTGCTCGAAGCCGTCGGTGACCAGCATGGCCACGCGCTTGCCGTTCAGTTGGGTCGTCATCTGCGTGCTCCTGTTGAGTTGAACCTGTAGTAAGCAGGCAGCCCTGGGGCAGGCAAAGTTCCTTCTGAATCCATCAACGGGTGTTTCCCGGCCCGCCTGCAGGGTTAGAATCGCCCTTCAGCCCCGAGTGTGTATCTATGTCCCAGGAACTTACCGCCGAACAGATCCAGCAAGCCCTGCAGGGCATCAGCGTACCGCCCCAGCCGCAGATCATGGTCGACCTGCAGTTCGAGCAGTACATGCCCGACCCGGACCTGGAGACCATCGCCAAGCTGATCTCCCAGGACCCGGGCCTTTCCGGCGCACTGCTCAAGCTGGTCAATTCGCCGTACTACGGGCTGACCAACAAGATCGCCTCGATCCAGCGCGCGGTGAACCTGCTGGGCAGCCGCTCGATCATCAACCTGATCAACGCGCAGTCGATCAAGGGCGAGATGAGCGACGACACCATCGTCACCCTCAACCGCTTCTGGGATACCGCCCAGGACGTGGCCATGACCTGCCTGACCCTGGCCAAGCGCATCGGCTCGCAGGCGGTGGACGAAGCCTATGCCCTGGGGCTGTTCCACGATTGCGGCGTGCCGCTGATGCACAAGCGCTTCCCCGACTACATGCATACCCTGGAGCAGGCCTACGCCGAGGCCGGCCCCGACAAGCGCGTGGTCGACACCGAGAACCGCACGTTCAACACCAACCACGCCGTGGTCGGCTACTACACGGCCAAGTCGTGGCGCCTGCCCGAGCACGTGAGTGCCGCCATCGCCAACCACCACAATGCCCTGGCGGTGTTCAGCGACGACTCGGCGCGCAACACCCAGCTCAAGAACCTGCTGGCCATTCTGAAGATGGCCGAGCACATCTGCAGCTCGTACCGGGTGCTGGGCAACCAGAGCGTGGACCACGAATGGAACACCGTCGGGCACCTGGTGCTCGACTACGTGGGCCTGTCGGAGTACGACTTCGAGAACCTCAAGCAGACCATCCGCGAAATGGGTGCGCACTGACCCATGCCCGAGCTACCTGAAGTCGAGACCACCCGCCGCGGCATTGCGCCGTACCTTGAAGGGCAGCGTGTCAGCCGTGTGGTGGTGCGTGAACGGCGCCTGCGCTGGCCGATACCCGAAGACCTCGACGTACGCCTGTCGGGGCAGCGCTTCGTGTCGGTGGAACGGCGTGCCAAGTACCTGCTGCTCAACGCCGAGGTGGGCACGCTGATCAGCCACCTGGGCATGTCGGGCAACCTGCGGCTGGTGGAGATCGGCCTGCCGGCGGCCAAGCACGAGCATGTGGACATCGAGCTGGAGTCGGGGCTGGCGCTGCGCTACACCGACCCGCGCCGGTTTGGCGCGATGCTCTGGGCCCCCGACCCGTTGCAGCACGAGCTGCTGCTGCGCCTGGGCCCGGAGCCGCTGACCGACCTGTTCGATGGCGAGCGGCTGTTCCAGCTGTCGCGCGGGCGCTCGATGGCGGTCAAGCCGTTCATCATGGACAACGCGGTGGTGGTGGGGGTGGGCAACATCTATGCGACCGAGGCGCTGTTCGCGGCGGGCATCGACCCGCGGCGCCCGGCCGGGGGCAGTTCGCGGGCGCGCTACCTGCGCCTGGCCATCGAGATCAAGCGCATCCTGGCCGCCGCCATCGAGCGTGGCGGCACCACCCTGCGCGACTTCATCGGCGGCGACGGCCAGCCGGGCTACTTCCAGCAGGAACTGTTCGTGTACGGGCGCGGGGAAGAACCGTGCAAGGTGTGCGGCACGGTGCTGCGCAACGTGACCCTGGGCCAGCGCGCCAGCGTGTTCTGCCCGCGCTGCCAGACCTAGCGGCCTGTATCAGGCCTTGCCGGTGATCCTGCGGTACTTGGCCATCAGCTCGTCTTCGGTTTCCGGGTGCGCTTCATCCAGCGGGATGCAGTCGACCGGGCAGACCTGCTGGCACTGCGGTTCGTCGTAATGGCCAACGCACTGGGTGCACAGGTTGGGGTCGATCACGTAGATCTCTTCGCCCTGGGAGATGGCGGCGTTCGGGCACTCGGGTTCGCAGACGTCGCAATTGATGCAATCGTCGGTGATGATCAGGGACATGGGGACTCCGGCCGGGGCGTCAGGCCCGGGCATATGAAAACCAATGGGCACAATTGTGCCGCATTAACGCCCGCAGTGCACGCGGGCGCGGTTTTCGATGCGGGCGCGGCTACTTCTTGAAGCGCTCGGTGAGGGCGTCAGCCACTACCGGGTGCACGAACTTGGTGATATCGCCGCCCAGCGCCGCGATTTCGCGCACCAGGGTCGAGGATATGAACGAATAGCGCTCGGACGGCGTCAGGAACAGGCTTTCGACGTCGGGCGCCAGTTGCCGGTTCATGTTCGCCAGCTGGAACTCGTACTCGAAGTCCGAAACCGCGCGCAGGCCGCGCAGGAATACATTGGCCTGCTGCTCCTTGGCGAAATGCGCCAGCAGCGTGGAGAAGCCGATGACCTGCACGTTGGGCAGGTGCTTGGTGACCTCACGCGCCAGCTCTACCCGTTGTTCCAGGGGGAACAGCGGGTTCTTCTTGGGGCTGGCGGCGACCGCGATGATCACCTCGTCGAACAGCCGGGAGGCCCGCTCGACCAGATCGCCATGGCCTTTGGTAATAGGGTCGAATGTACCTGGGTACAACACTCGGTTCATCGCGTCGTCCTGGCAGGAGTGCGTTTGGGAGTCGGATGGTATCGCAGCAGCTGCGGTCGGCCAAGTCGCCATCGCCGGCTCAAGGCACTATAGACAGGCGTGATAATGCTTGTCACCCGCTGCAGGCCGAGTGTCTGGTGCCTTGAAAGTATCGACCCCATCGCGGGTCAGGCCCGCTCCCCCAGGCTATGCATCTCTTTGTGGGAGCGGGCCTGACCCGCGATGGAGTCGCTGCAACGTCAGCGAATGAACAGACGATAGACCCACCGCTGCAGCGCCTTCCCATACGGCGGATAGATCAGCCGCGCCGCATTCACCCGCGACTTGGCGAACACCGCCCGGGCATGACTGAAGGTCTTGAAGCCCTCGTGCCCATGGTAGTTGCCCATCCCCGACGGCCCGACCCCGCCAAACGGCAGGTCGTCCTGGGCCACGTGCAGCAGGGTGTCGTTCAGGCACACGCCGCCGGAATGGGTCTGCTCCAGCACCCGCCGCTGCTCGGCACGGTCGTGGCCGAAGTAGTACAGCGCCAGCGGGCGCGGGCGCTGGTTCACATAGGCCAGCGCCTCGGCCAGGCTGTCATAGGGCACCACCGGCAGCAGCGGGCCGAAGATCTCGTCCTGCATCAACTGCATGCTGTCATCGACCTGCAGCAGCACCTGCGGCGGCAGGCGCCGACCTTCGCGGGCTTCGCCGGGGTACAGGTCGAGCACGCTGGCGCCCTTGTCGCGGGCATCGCGCAAATAGCCTTCCAGGCGCGCCAGGTGGCGCACATTGATGATCGCGCTGTAGTCCGGGTTGTTTCGCACCTGTGGATAAAACCGCAGCACTGCCTCGCGATAGGCCTGCACGAAGCCCTCCAGGCGCTCGCGCGGGACCAGCGCGTAGTCCGGGGCAACGCAGGTCTGCCCGGCGTTGAGGGTCTTGCCGAAGGCGATGCGCTCGGCAGCCTGGGCCAGCGGTACACTGGCCGACACGATGGCTGGCGACTTGCCGCCCAGCTCCAGGGTCACCGGGGTCAGGTTGGTGGCTGCCGCCGCCATCACCTGGCGGCCGATGCTGGTGGCGCCGGTGAACAGCAGGTGATCGAACGGCAGGCGCGAGAAGGCCTCGCCCACGCCAGCATCGCCCAGCACCACGCTGACCAGGTCGTCGGGAAACACTTCGCCCAGCAGGCGCTGAAGCAGCGCCGCGGTGGCCGGGGTGGCTTCGCTGAGCTTGAGCATCACCCGGTTGCCCGCTGCCAGCGCCGCGGTGAGCGGGCCGATGGCCAGAAACAGCGGGTAGTTCCATGGCACGATGATGCCCACCACGCCCAGCGGCTGGTACAGCACCCGCGCGCTGGCCGGCTGGAACGCCAGGCCCACCGTGCGCCGCACCGGCTTCATCCAGCCCTTGAGGTGGCGCTCGGCGTGGCGAATGCCCTGCACGCTGGGCATCAGTTCGGCCAGCAGGGTCTCGTCGGCGCTGCGCCCGGCAAAGTCGCGGTCGATCGCCGCGACCAGGGCCGACTGGTTCGCCAGCAGCAGCCGGCGCAGGCTGGCAAGCCACTGCAGGCGCTGCGCCGCCGGCGCCATGGGCAGCCCGGCAAAGGCCCGGCGCTGCTGTTCGAACAGGGTCTGGAGGGGCATGCGGGCTCCGTGGCAGGGCAAGTGTGCCTGGAGCATATACGCCGGTTGTGCAGGTGGTACATCCCGTGGCGGATACGCCGTAAGATAAGCCTATTCCTTCAAGCTCATGCCTTTGGAGCTGACCATGGCACCGCGCATCAAGACCCGCGAGCTCATCGTGCAGAACAGCCTCGAGCTGTTCAACCAGCAGGGTGAACGCAGTGTCAGCACCAACCACATTGCTGCGCACATGGAAATCTCGCCTGGCAACCTCTATTACCACTTCGCCAACAAGCAGGCGATCATCGCCGTGCTGTTCACCCAGTACGAGGCGCTGGTGGAAGGCTTTCTGCGCCCGCCCCAGGGGCGCGCCGCCACCGTCGAGGACAAGCGCTTCTACCTCGAGGCGCTGCTGTCGGCGATGTGGAACTACCGCTTCCTGCACCGCGACCTCGAACACCTGCTCGGCCACGACCCGACCCTGGCTGCGCGCTACCGACGTTTTTCGCAGCGCTGCCTGCTGCAGGGCCAGGCCATCTACCGAGGTTTCGTCGAGGCCGACATCGTGGCCATGGACACCGTGCAGATCGAATCGCTGACCCTCAATGCCTGGATCGTGCTGACCTCCTGGGTGCGCTTTCTGTGCACCACCCGCGAGCACTCCGCGCACCTGAGCGAAGAGGCGATCAAGCGCGGCGTGTACCAGGTGCTGGTGCTGGAGCTCGGTTTCGTCACCGCCAGCGCGCGCCCTGCAGTGGATGCGCTGTGCAAGGAATTCTACGTGCCGCTGGACCAGGCACTGGAACAGTAGGCCGCCCACCCCCTTTGAATCGATATGGAGACCGACATGCCACTCGCGCAACTGATCGCACCCCAGCAACTGGCAGAGCGCCTGGGCGCTCCGAAGCTGGTGATTCTCGATTGTCGCTTTGCCCTGGAAGACGTCGACTATGGCCAGCGCAGCTATGCCGAAGGGCATATCGCCGGCGCGCACTTCGCCGACCTGGAGCGTGACCTGAGCGGGCCGGTGGTCAAGGGCGTGACCGGTCGCCACCCCTTGCCCGACCCGCAGCAACTGATCCAACGGCTGCGCAGCTGGGGCATCGACAACGACAGCGACGTGGTGCTCTACGACGATGGCCCCGGGGCCTTTGCCGCGCGGGCCTGGTGGTTGCTGGCATGGCTGGGCAAGCGCGACGGGGTGGCGATCCTCGATGGCGGGCTCAAGGCCTGGCACGCGGCCGGGTTGCCGCTGAGCCTGGATGCCTGTGACAAGCGTGAAGGCAACTTCAGCGGGCAGCCCGATGCGAGCCTGGTGCTGGACGCCGCCGAGTTGGCCAATGGCCTGGGCACGCCCGACCTGACCCTGCTCGACGCCCGTGCGCTGCCGCGTTTTCGCGGCGAGGTGGAGCCCATCGACCCGGTGGCCGGGCATATCCCCGGTGCGCATTGCGCGGCCTTCACCGACAACCTGGGGCCCGATGGTCGTTTTCTGTCGCCCCAGCAGCTCAAGCAGCGCTTTGCCGCCTTGCTCGGTACGCGCCAGCCGCAGGCGCTGGTGGCATATTGCGGCTCGGGGGTGACGGCCTGCCATAACCTGTTCGCCCTGGCCTTGGCCGGTTATCCGCTGGCGCGGCTGTACGCCGGTTCGTGGAGCGAGTGGATCACCGACCCGCAGCGTCCGGTGGCCAAGGGCGACTGATCAGGCCCCGCTGGCCAGCCACTGTGGAATGCGCCGCTCCAGGTAGTAGCCGGGCTGGCGCAGGCTGCCGTCGACAAAGCCCACGTGACCGCCATGACGGTGCAGCTCCAGGGTGGTCTGGCTGGCCAGTTCGGCGGCCCCTGGCAGGCTGTGGCTGAACACGAACGGATCGTCCTGGGCATGGATGATCAGCGTGGGCGTACGGTTTTCACCCAGGTAGTAGCGGCTCGACGAGCGCTGGTAGTAGTCGTGGGCGTCGCTGAAGCCGTTCAGCGGCGCGGTCACGCGGCCGTCGAAATCCCAGAAGGTGCGCAGGTTTTCCAGCGGGCCGAGGCGATCCAGGGTTGCCAGGCCCTCATGGTGACCGTGGTGCTGGAAGTGGCGCTGCTTGTCCTTCACGTAGCCCAGCATGGCGCGCATGAAGTGCGCCTGGTACACCCGTGAAAACCCCAGGCCGATGCGGTCGGCGCACTGGTCCAGGCGAAACGGCACCGACACCGCCACGGCCGCCTGCAACTGGCTGGCCGTACCCGCTTCCCCCAGGTGCTTGAGCAGCACGTTGCCACCCAGCGAATAACCCACCGCGTACAGCGGTGCCTGCGGGCGCTGGGTGCGCAGGTGGGCGATGACTTCGGCCAGGTCTTCGCTGGCGCCGGAGTGGTAGCTGCGCGGCAACAGGTTCGGCTCGCCCGAGCATCCGCGCCAGTTGACCGCCACGCTGGCCCAGCCCTGCGCCGCCAGGGCGCGCTGCAGGCCGATGACGTAATGGGAGGTCGACGAGCCGGTCAGGCCGTGCAGTACCACCACCAGTGGCGTGGTGGTGGCAAGCGGGCCGTGCCAGTCCAGGTCGAGGAAATCGCCGTCGGCCAGCCACAGGCGCTCGCGCCGATGCGCCAGCGGTGGCGACTTGCGCCAGCGCGGGCCCCAGAGCGTCTGCACATGGGGGTTGCGCAGGCCGGTGGCTGGCTTGAACGGGGGTGGGGTGGCGCTGGACATCGTCGAGGTCTCTTGAGCGGGCGGCAGACCCTGTGATCAGTGTATGTGCGCAAGCGCAGGTCTGCTGCCGCCAAAGCATATTCAGCAGGCGTCACTTCGGGCAAGGGCTGTCGGTTGGCGAGGCTGAGGTCGTGGAAGGGTGTGCTGGGCGAGTGCCGGGCTGCTGAGGGTCAGCAGCCCGGCGGTGGTGCAGGCGGCACGCACAAGCCGGTTGGTGATCGGTGCCGTGCCTGGGGAGCGCCGGAGCACGATCAGGCAAAGCACCTCAGGCGGCGGCCGCAGTTTGCTGGAGGCGGGGCGACGTTCAGCCGCGCTCCCACAAGGCATAGTGCACCTGACCGGCCTTCTTTTCCCGGTGCAGACGCCAGTTGCCCGGCAGTTGCAGGGTCGACGGCGCGGTTTCGCTTTCGGTGTAGATCCACGCGTGCTCGGCCAGCCAGTGGCGCTCTTCGAGCAGTGCACAGGTGGCCGGCAGCAGGTCCTGGTGGAAGGGCGGGTCGAGGAACACCACGTCGAACGGGGCCTTGGGTTCGCCTTGCAGGTAGCGCACCACGTCGGTCTGGATCACCTGCCCGGTGGGGCAGCGCAGCAGCTCCAGGTTGTCCTTGAGGTTCTCGATGGCGGCGCGGTTGCTGTCCAGCGCCACGGCCGAGGCCGCGCCGCGCGACAGCGCTTCGAGAAACAGCGCGCCGCTGCCGGCAAAGGCGTCCAGCACGCGGGCGCCCTCGATGTGCGCGGTCAGCCAGTTGAACAGGGTTTCGCGCACCCGGTCGGGGGTAGGGCGCAGGCCCGGTGCGTCAGGAAAGCTCAGGCGGCGGCTGCGCCACTCGCCGGCGATGATGCGCAACTGGCCCTGGCCGCCGTGGGCGGCGGCCTTGGATTTGGCGGATGGACTGGCCATTAATGCTCCGGTACGCCAAGCGGCTGCTCGGCGGGTTTGTCAGTGGGCGGTGGCAGCGGCTGTTGCGCCACCTTCGGCCCGGCGGTCACGATGACCATCTTGTCGGCGGCCAGGTGCTTGTTGAGGGCAGCACGCACCTGCTCTACGGTGAGGCTCTGGGACTTCTGCATGAAGTCCTCGAGGAAATTCAGCGGCAGGTCATAGAAGCCGATGGCTCCCAGTTGGCCGACGATGCTCGCATTGCTGGCGGTGGACAGCGGGAAGCTGCCGGCCAGTTCGCGCTTGGCATCGTCCAGCTCCTGCTGGGTGGGGCCGGTCTTGAGGTAGTTGCGCAGGATGTCCTGTACCAGCTTGAGCGTGCCTTCGCTGAGTTCGGCACGGGTCTGCAGGTTGATCATGAACGGGCCACGCACCTGCATCGGGCTGAACACCGAGTACACGCCGTAGGTCAGGCCGCGCTTTTCGCGCACTTCGCTCATCAGGCGGGTGCCGAAGGCGCCGCCGCCGAGGATCGAGTTGCCCAGCGACAGGGCCGCGTAGTCCGGGTCGGCGCGGTCGATGCCCAGCTGGGCCAGCATCAGGTGGGTCTGCTTGGACGGGAAGTCGATGTGGTTGACGCCCGGCTTGGGTTCGCTCGGTTGTGCCAGCTTGGGCAGCGCCGGGCCCTTGGGCAGCGCGGCGGAGACCTGCGCGGCAATCGCCTCGGCTTCCGTGCGGCTGAGGTCGCCGACCAGTGCGATCACCACGTTGCCGGCGGCATAGGCCTTGGCATGGAAAGCGCGCAGCTGGTCCAGGGTGATCGGCGGGATGCTCCTGGCGTCGCCATCGCTGGGGTGCCCGTAGGGATGCTTGCCGTAGAGCTTCTCGAACAGCTCGATGCTGGCCAGCTTGCCGGGGTTCTGCTTCTGGTACTCGAAGCCGGCGAGCATCTGGTTCTTGATGCGCTTGAGCGCGTCTTCAGGGAAGGTCGGCTTGCCCACCACTTCGGCGAACAGCTTCAGGGCCGGCTCGCGCTTGTCCTTGGCGCTCAGGCTGCGCAGCGAGGCCACCGCCATGTCGCGGTAGGCACCGTTGCCGAAATCCGCGCCCAGGCCTTCGAAGCCGGCGGCGATGGCGCCGACGTCCTTGCCCGCCACGCCTTCGTTGAGCATGGCGTTGGTCAGGGTGGCCAGGCCCGGCAGGTTACCGTCCTGGCTGCTGCCGGCGGCGAAGGTCAGGCGCAGGTCGAACATCGGCAGTTCGTGGGCTTCGACGAACAGCACCTTGGCGCCTTCGACGGTGTTCCAGGTCTTGATGTCGAGGTTGCGTCGGCTCGGTGCCTTGCCGTCCAGCTCGGCCAGCGATTGCAGGTTGGCGCCGGGCTTGGTGGCCGTGGTGTCGGCATGGGCGGGGCCGGCCAGGCACACGGCGCTCAGCAGCAACGCGCCGAATACGCCGCGGCCCTTCGGGGTGTGGCGTGGGGTGGTGTGCTCAGTCATGCGCCTGCTCCTCGGGCAATACATGCGCAACGCTCAGGCGTTCGCGGGTGAAATAGGTGCGGGCGGCACTCTGGATGTCGGCCGGGGTCACGCTCTTGAGCTCGTCGAGCTCCTTGTCGATGAGCTTCCACGACAGCCCGACGGTCTCCAGTTGGCCGATGGTGGTGGCCTGGCTGCTGATCGAGTCGCGGTCGTAGACCAGCCCGGCAATCACCTGGGCGCGCACGCGCTCCAGCTCTTCAGCGGTTGGCGGGGTAGTTTTCAGCTCGTCGAGCAGCTTCCAGACGCCGCTTTCGACCTCGGCCAGGGTCTTTTTCTTCTGCGTGTTGGGCACCGCGGAGAGCACGAACAGGCTGTCGCCACGGGTGAACGGGTTGTAACTGGCCGACGCGCCGGCCACCAGTTCCTGACCGCGTTCCAGGCGGGTGGCCATGCGCGCGCTGTAGCCGCCGTCGAGCAGGGCCGCGATCAGGCGCAGGGCGTGCACGCTGCGCGGGTCCTTGGCGGTGGCCAGGCCCGGCACGTTGAAGCCGTAGATCAGGCTCGGCAGTTGGGTGCGCACATGCACGGTGAGCTGGCGCAGGCCCGGCTCGGCCAGTTCCAGCGGCAGTTTGGCAGGGGGTGTGGCGCGCTTGGGGATGGCACCGAAGTAACGCTGGGCCAGGCCCTTGACCTCGTCGGCGGTGACGTCGCCGACCACCACCAGGGTGGCGTTGTTGGGCACGTACCAGGCTTCGTACCAGTGGCGCAGCTCTTCGACCTTCATGCGTTCGAGGTCGGCCATCCAGCCGATGGTCGGGGTGTGGTAGCCGCTGGCCGGGTGGGCCATGGCGCTGAACAGCTCCATGGCCTTGGAGTTGGGCTGATCGTCGACGCGCAGGCGGCGCTCTTCCTTGATGACCTCGATTTCGCGGCTGAACTCTTCGGGCGGCAGGCGCAGGCTGCCCATGCGATCGGCTTCCAGTTTCAGGGCCACGCCCAGGCGGTCGCGGGCCAGCACCTGGTAGTAGGCGGTGTAGTCGTCGCTGGTGAAGGCGTTCTCTTCGGCGCCCAGGTCACGCAGGATGCGTGAGGCTTCGCCAGGCCCCAGCTTGTTGCTGCCCTTGAACATCATGTGTTCCAGGGCATGGGACAAGCCGGTCTGACCCGGGGTCTCGTAGCTGGAGCCGACCTTGTACCAGACCTGCGATACCACCACCGGGGCGCGATGGTCTTCACGCACGATGACCTTGAGGCCGTTGTCGAGGGTGAATTCATGGGTGGGCTGGACGTCGGCGGCAACCGCCACCAGGGGCATGACAATTGTGCTGAGCAGCAGGCCGGCGGCGCGGCGGGCTAGAGCATTCATTGATGATTCAACCTGTAGGGCTGCCCGCATGGCCTTAGCGTCGGCGGGCTAGGAGGTGCTAGGATACTGATCCGGTTGCCTGACGACCATGCCTGTCGAGATCAAGCGTTGCAGGCGTCCCGACAAAATGTTGCGCATGAACCAGTCGGCTTGACCATAGTCTGTTCTGCGTTAGAAGAATTTTGAGGCGCCACACTGGCGCATCGCTACCCTGAGATAGCCGTCTTCCATGTTTGGTTCCAACGACGACAAAAAGACCCCGGCTGCGGCCGGTGAAAAGAAAGGCCTGTTCGGCTGGCTGCGCAAAAAGCCCCAGCAACCTGTTGTCGAACAGCCCGAAACCCCAGTGCCAGAGGCGCTGGAGCCTATCGCCCCGACTTTGCCTGAGCCGGTAGCCGTCGAGCCCGCCCCGGTCGCGAGCGCGCCCGTCGCCGTCGAGGATCACCCCAGCAGCCTGGTGCTGCCGGTGCCCGAAGAGCCGGTGGCGCTGGTGGCCGACCTCGAGCCCCACGTCCC
>NZ_MVOK01000013.1:0-179425 GCF_002018915.1 Pseudomonas sp. MF6396
GGGTGACATGGGGGCCTCGTCGGATGCAGAAGGGATGCGCGAAAGGGGGTGTTTCAGACAAGGCGGATGAGAATGAGAAAAAGTACCGCGGGATGAGGAATTTTTTTTGCTGCATCAAACACTGCGCTGTGCAGGTCAAGAGCCGGCCAGACAAGGCCGGCGCCTACATCACCCGCACCCAGTACCGACCATGCCGCTCGATTCGCAAATCGAACGAGCGCGCCAGCGCCGACAGCGCTGCATCACTGTCGGTCAACGAGAAGTTGCCCGACACACGCTGCTCTGCCAGCTGCGGCGCATAGGTCAGCAACCCCGGCCGGTACCGCCCCAGCTCGTCGAGCAGATCACCCAGCCGCCAGTTCTCCACCACCAGTTGCCCCAGGCTCCACGCCGCCTGGGCCGCCGACGCCAGCTGCGGGCTATCCACCCGCTGATCACTGAACCCGCACGCCTGCCCGCTCTCCAGGCGCTGCGCCTCCCCCAGCAAGGGGCTGACCCGCACCGCATGCTCGAACACCTCGACCTCGCTGCGCCCGGCCTGCTGCGCCACGCTGAAGCGCGTGCCCAACGCCTGCACCACGCCCTGCGCGGTCTGCACCCGCAACGGCCGCTGCTGCACATCCTTGCCACTGGTAAGCAGGATGCGCCCGCGCACCAGATGAATCAGCCGTTGCCGGCTGTCGAAGCGAATGTTCACCGCCGACGTCGTATCGAGCACCAGCTGGCTACCGTCGGCCAGGGTGACGCTGCGAATTTCACCCGTGCCACTGTGCACGTCCGCCAGCAACGCCTGCGCCGGAGTACTGCGGTAGCTGGCCCAGCCACCCAGCCCCAGCCCGGTCGCCAGCAGCAGCCCCTTGACCACGCCGCGGCGGGTCAGGCCCTGGGCTTCGGCACGCTTGAAGGCATCGAACGCCAGCCCACCCGGCACACTGGCCAGTTGCCCATGCAACTGCTCGACCCGGGCCCAGGCCCAGCCGTTCTGCGGGGCACTGTCCAACCATGCCCGCCAGGCCCGTTCCAGGCCGGGGCTGGCATCGCCGGCCATGCGCTGCACATGCCAGCGGGCGGCTTCCTTGAGCGCCTGGCGCTGCGCTTCGCGGTCGTTGCTCATGGCTGCTCGTCGAAGGCGAGCAGCAGGCAGCGCTCGGTGGTCTTGTACATGTACTTCTTCACCGAACTGAGCGAAACGCCCAGCGCCGTGGCGATTTCGCCATAGGTCATGCCCAGCCAGTTGGCCATCAGGAACGCCTGGCGCGCCTTGGCGCCGCACCCGGCCAGCAGGCGGTCGACTTCGCGCAGGGTCTCGAGAATCAGCAGGCGCTCTTCCAGCGAGATCTCCTCGTACACCGGCTGGGCGGCCAGGGCCTCGAGGTAGGCCTGTTCAAGCTTCTGGCGCCGGAAGTGGTCGATCATCACCCGCCGCGCCACGGTCGCCAGGTAGCTGCGCGGCTCGCGCAGCAGGCGCACCAGCTCCAGCGACTCGGACGAGGCGAGGATGCGCACGAAGGTGTCCTGCATCAGGTCGGCGGCGCGCTGCGGGCAGCTCAGGCGCCTGCGCAGCCAGTGCTGCAACCACAGGTGATGGTGCTGGTAGAGCTGGCCGACTTCGGCGTTGGCGGGTGAGGTGGGGGCGCTCATCCTGGCGACTTCCGAGAGAAAGGATGCAGATGATAAGCATTCCCAAGAATGTTAGGAAGAGGGCAGGTGAAATAGCGCTGGGCGCATCGCGGGTCAAGCCCGCTCCCACGGGGTCTGCACCGTCCTGCAAGGCAGCGGTTTGGCTGTGGGAGCGGGCTTGCCCCGCGAAAGGGCCGCCACGCGGCCCCTCGACGATTACCACAACGCCAGCGTATACCCCACGATCAAGCGGTTCTCGTCGATATCGCTGGTCAACCCGCCACTGGAACGGAACGTCGCATTGCGCAATCGCACGCTCACGTTCTTCAGCGGCCCGCTCTGCACCACATAGGCAATGTCGGTGTCGCGCTCCCATTCCTTGCCGCCGCTCACCGTCGCGGTCTGGATATGGCTGCCATTCACATAACGGGTCATGAAGCTCAGCCCCGACAGCCCCAGCGCGGCGAAGTTGTAGTCGTAGCGCGCCTGCCACGCATCGGTTTCGGCCTTGGTGAAGACATTCACCGTCACCAGGTTGACCGAGTACGGGTCCAGCCCCGGGTAGGCGAAGTCGCCGTCCCCCGAGAGGTTCTGGTAGCCCAGGCCGAATTTGTGCGCGCCCACGCCCAGGGTCAGCATGCCGTTGAAGAAGCGGTTGTCGATGCGCCCGCCGTCCACCCGCGCAGCGGAACGCAGGTTGGCGTTGCCTTGTTCGCGGGTGTCGAAGTAGCGCAGGTCGCTGCGCAGGCTCACGCCTTCGGCCAGCGACAGGTCATGCACCAGCCCGGCGTACTGCTGGCGGTAGAGGTCGTGCATCTGCGCGTAGTAGTAGCTCAGCGCCAGGTTGGGGCGCAGCGCGTAGGTGCCGCCTGCCAGGTCCAGGTGGCTGCTCTGGACACCGGCATAGCTCATCTGGTCGTTGCTCGAGGAGTCGCGCAGGTTCTGTTTTTCCAGGCGGCCCACGTTCAGGGTCAGGCCGTCGATGTCCTGCGAGCTCAGCAGGCTGCCGTTGTAGGTCGAGGGCAGCAGGCGCACGTCGTTGATCGAGGCAACCGGCAAGGTGGGCTGCAAGGTGCCGAGCTTGAGCACGCTCTTGCCCAGGCGCAGCTTGGCGGTCAGGCCCAGTTCGCTGTAGTCGTGCGCCGGCTCCTGGCTGGCGCCGAACGGCAGCAGGCCGGTGCCCCGGTGCGCCTTGCTGGAGTCGAGCTTCAGGCCCAGCTCGCCCAGCGCATCCAGGCCAACGCCCAGGGTGCCTTCGGTGTAACCCGATTCCATGCGCAGGATGAAGCCCTGGGCCCACTCCCGCGCCTGGCTCTGGGGCGCGGCGTGCTGGCGAAAGTCGCGGCTGAAATAGAAGTTGCGGGCCTCCAGGCTGGCCTTGCTGTCCTGGATGAAATCGGCCTGCACAAGCAACGGCGCAAGCGCGGCGCACAGGCCGGCGCTGGCCGTCAGGGGACGGCGGGAAAACGACATGCAATCTACCTTTTGTTGTTGTTCTGGCGGCAGCCGCTGCTGCGGTGCGGGCATATAATTAACATATTATCTTTTTGCCCCGAAAGCCTTTGCAGGCTTGTGAGCGAAAAAAGTTAACGTGTTAACGTTATGCCCGTTGCCAGGTAGGTTGCCTGTTGCTGCGCCGGCGCGCTCAGCGCCCCGGCCACATGCTGCGCAACACGCCATCGCGGCGGACAAAACCGTGCACCAGTGCGGCGGCGATATGCACCAGCACGGTGACAAACAGCAGGTACGCCAGCCAGCCGTGCAGGGCGCGCAGCAGGGCGTACAGGCGCAGGTCGTGGGGCGCGATGGCCGGCAGTTGCCACGGCAGCGGGTAGCCACCGGCCGATTGCATGCCCCAGCCGATCAGCGGCATGCCCAGCATCAACCCGTACAGCAGCAGGTGCGAAGCCTTGGCGGCCCACTGCTGCAGGCGTGGCAGGTCGCTGGGCAGGGGCGGGGTGGCGTAACGCAGGCGTGTGGCGATGCGCAGCACCACCAGCACCAGCAGGGCCAGGCCGATGGCCTTGTGCAGGCTGACCAGCCAGGGGTGGCGGGGCGAGAGGTCGGTGACCATGCTCACGCCGACAAACAGCATCGCCAGGATCAACACGGCCATCAGCCAGTGCAGCAGGCGCGCCAACGGGTGGAAGCGGGTGGACGGGTGCAGGTTCATGGGTGGGCCCCCAGGGCGGTTTCGCGGCTGCGCCGGTTGAAGGATTCGGCATAGGCGGCCGAGCGGGCGGCCAGGATCGGGTCGGCCGAGGCCTGGATGCCGTCGGGCAGTATCAGCGGGTCGAAGTTCAGGTCACGGCATTCGCCCTGCTCGGGCGCATCGACGTGGTCGATCACCAGGGTGCCGGCATCGACCTGCTGGCGGGTGACGGGCCAGGGGCGCGCGGGGTCGTCCACCGGGTCGTCGGCGCCGGCCAGGGTCAGGCGCAGGGTCCAGCGCAGCGGGCCCTTGGCCAGGCGTTGCTGCAGGTCGTGCTGAAGGAAGTTCCTGTCGTCGACCTGGGCTGGCAACGGGGCGAAGTCGCTGTGCGGCTGCAGGCTCCAGCGCACGTACTGCACCTTGCCCGCCGCATCCACCAGGCGAAACGCGTTGATGCTGTTGAAGGCCGAGCTGGCAAAGCTGTCGGAGGGCTTGTAGTCCCTGGCCCACTGGCGGAAGGCGGCGCTTTCGGGGTGCCTGGCGAAAAACGCCTGCAGGGCCGCCGGGTCCGGCTTGCCGGTGGCCGGGTCGGGCGTCGAGGCCAGCACCTGTTCGTAGAACCCTGCGGCATCGCTGACGGCCAGCACTGGCGGGGTGTTCATGCCGGTACGCCAGCGCTGACCGTCGTCGCTGCTGAACTGCAGCGCCAGGCTGCGGGTGGCGACACTGGCGTCGGCGCTGAACGGGTTGGCGCCGCCGATGGCGAAACGTCCGATCACCGGCACTCTGGATTGGCTGAACACCCGGGCCCGCGACCAGCTGGCAGCCTGGCCGCTGCTGTCGAAATAGCCGCTCACGCACAGGCCCTTGGCGTGGTTCTTTCGATAGCCGGGGTAGTGCCCGGCTTGGGCCTCGAAGGTGTCGATGATGCGTTGCGGGGTCAGGCGCTGCGGGCCGATCCAGCCGGCAGCGTAGGCAAAGCTTGCGCCCAGGGCGGCGATACCCAGGCCGATGACGGCCAGGCGCAGGGTGCGGGCGCGACCGTTTAACGGAGTGCTCATGGCGGCGATCCGGTCAGTGAATGAGCCGGTACGACGCACCGCACCAGGTTTTATTCCACGCCGGCGGGAATAAATTTCGGCGGCGAGCGTCTGCCTCGTACACTGACTGCCAGCCGCCCAGAACCCCGACCATGAACGATCTTGATGACGACCAGTTGCGCGACATGCTCCAGCGCCTGCGCCGCTTTGCCTTGTGGCTGACCCGCGAGGCCAGCAGCGCCGACGACCTGGTGCAGGCCACGGTGGAGCGCGCCCTGAGCCGGCGCAGCCAGCAGCGTGGCGATGACAGCCTGCGCGCCTGGCTGTTCGCGATCCTGTACCGGCTGTTCATCGACGCCAAGCGCCGCGAGCGCCGGCATGCCCGCTGGCTGGCGTGGTTCGGGCGCGACGAGGCGGTGGGCAGCAGCACCGAGGATATCGTGCTCGCCGAGTCGGGCCTGGCCGCATTCGCGCGCCTGCCCACCGAGCAACGGGCGCTGTTGCTGCTGGTGACTGTCGAGGGCCTGAGCTACAAGGAGGCCGCCCAGGCCCTGGACGTGCCCATCGGCACGGTGATGTCGCGCCTGTCACGGGCGCGTGCGGCAATGCGAGAACTGGCCGAGGGCAATACGCCGCCCCCGGCATTGCGGAGGTTGAAATGAGCCGGCTGATCCCGTCCGAAGACGAATTGCACGCCTATGTCGACGAACGCCTCGAGGCGGCGCGCCGCCGCGAGGTGGAACTGTACCTGGCAGCCCACCCCGAGCAGGCGGCGCGGGTCGAGGGCTGGCGCGCCGATGCACGCCTGCTGCGCACCGCCCTGGCCGGGCTGGCCGAGCAGCCCGCCAACCCGCGGCTCGACCCGGCAGCCGTGCGCCGCGCCGTGCGCCAGCGCCATCGCCGCCAATGGGCCAGCGCGGCGATGCTGCTGGTGGCACTGGGCATCGGTGGCCTGGGCGGCTGGCAGGCGCGCGAGTCGAGCCTGCAGGCGGGCCTTGCACCGATGGCCGATGCCGTGCAGGCGCACCGCCTGTTTGCCCAGTCGGGCACATTGGACCTGAACGTGCAGCGGCCGGGGCAATTGCAGGCCTGGCTGGGCGAGCACTTTGCCCAGGCAGGGCAGTTGCCGGACCTCTCGGCCTATGGCTTCACGCCGGTGGGCGCGCGGTTGCTCAGCAACGAGCAGGGGCCGGCGGCGCTGCTGCTGTTCCAGGATGCCAGCGGCGAGCGGGTCAGCCTGTTCCTGCGCTCGCCTGGCGAGCACTATGCGCGCATGCCCAGTGGCGAGCGGGTGGACGGCGAGTTGCAGGCCCGCTACTGGTCGCAGGGCGCCTACAACTACGCGCTGGTCAGCCCGGCAGCAGAGCCGCGTGCCGCGCAGTTGCGCCAGGCACTGGGGATTGCCCTGTAGCCGGTGCGAACAGGTCCATGAAGTGGCGTGCCTGCGGGGTGCTCTGCTCCCCCGGGCACACCATGTACAGGCCCAGCGGCGGGGTGTCGTGCAGGGCACAGAAGTGCACGCCGTCCTGGCGGTTGGCCCGCGCCGCAGCCTGCGGCACCAGGGCCACGCCGAACCCGCAGCCCACCAGGCTGACCAGTGTCTGCATCTGCGCCGCCTGCTGGCTGATGCGCGGGGTGAAGCCGGCGCGTTCGCACAGGCTCAGCATCTGCTGGTGAAAGCCGCTGCCCAGGGCCGGCGGGGTGAACACGAAGTCTTCGTCTGCGGCCTCGCCCAGGTGCACCGGGCCACCGTGGGCCAGTCGGTGCCCGGCAGGCACCGCCAGCAGCAGCGGCTCGTCGAGGATCAGCCGGCTGTGCAGGCGCTCGCTCAGCCCCGGCAACTGGCGCATGAAGGCCACGTCCAGTTCACCACCCAGCACGCCCTCGGCCAGTTGCGCCGAGGGTTGCTGCTGCAGGCTCAGGCGCACCTTGGGCCACTGCGCGCGAAACCGGCGCAGGGCCTCGAGCAGCGGCGGGTAGCCGGCCAGTGCCAGGCTGCCGATGCGCAGGTGCCCGCTGACCCCGTCGGCCACCTCGCGGGCGTGTTCGGCGCCCTGGTCCAGCAGGCTCAGGGTGGCGCGCGCGGTCTCGACGAAGGCCTGGCCGGCGCCGGTCAGGCACACCCCGCGCGAGTGACGTACCAGCAGCGTGCAACCGAGCTTCTGTTCCAGCCGCGCAATCGCCTGGCTCAGCGGTGGCTGGGCCATGTGCAGGCGTTCGGCGGCGCGGTGGATGTGCAGTTCTTCGGCAACGACGATGAACTGGCGTAACAGGCGGGTCTCGATCATGGCGGCGTCCCTGGCGCGGTGTGATATCTGACGGGTATCGGAACCGGCCTTCGATAATATTCAACTTTGCGCGGCGCGCTCGATAGGCTCGACGACTTTACAGGAGAGCGCCCATGAACTTCACCCATCGCACCTTTCTCGTCACCGGCGCCGCCCGCGGCCTGGGGCTTGTCTACGCCAGGGCCCTGGCCGAGCGCGGCGCGCGGGTGGTCATTACCGACCGCGGCGCCGACCGCGCCGGCTGCGGCACCGACCCCGGCCCGGTCGAACAGGCGGCCCAGGCCCTGCGGGCGGCGGGGCCCCAGGTACTCGGGCACTGCGCCGAGCTGGCCGATGAAGCGGCCTGTGAGGCGCTGGTGGCACGCACTGTGGAGCAGTTCGGCGGCCTCGACGGGGTGATCCACAACGCCGGCTGGGTGGGGTACCAGCCGATCGAGCAGGTGGATGCAGGCTTTGTCGAGCGCGCCCTGGCGATCAACGTGCAGGCGCCCTTGTGGCTGGGCAAGCACGCCTGGCCGCACCTGAAGGCCAGCGCCGCGCCGCGTGTGGTACTGACGACCTCCGACCGGGCGATGTATGCGTGCTACGCGCAAACCGGGCTGGCGGCCTATGCCGCCGGCAAGATGGCGCAGCTGGGCATCATGAATGCCTTGAGCGAAGAGGGCGCCGCACACGGCATTCTGGTCAACGCGGTTTCGCCGGTGGCGCGCACGCGCATGTGGGGCGAGGAGGGCGAGCCGGATGACCTCAAGCCCGAGTGGGTGGTGCCGGGGGTGGTGTACCTGGTGTCGGACGCATGCCAGGTGACGGGGCAGGTGCTGCGCGCCAGTAACGGGCAGTTCGTGGCCACGCGCTTCGAGGAGCAGGCGGGGGTCACCTACCCGAGGGATCTGCGCGGGGTCGAGGCGCAGCAGCCCGAGCAGGTGGCGCAGTGCTGGGCGGCGCACGGAATCTGAGGCATCGCCGGGGGATCGCGCCTACTCTTTCAGGCAGACCGTTTGCCATTGCGACCGGCCACCTGATAAAACCTGTATGCAGCATTGCGTCAGGCGTTAATACCCCGATGCCACAGCCGTTCGCTGGCGTCGTACATATGGAATCCAGAATGACCCCAAGACACGTAATCAACGCATCTGTCAGCCCTAAAGGCAGCCTGGAGACACTCTCCCAACGTGAAGTGCAGCAGCTGAGCGAAGCCGGTTCCGGCAGCATCTACACCCTGTTCCGCCAGTGCGCCCTGGCCATCCTCAATACCGGCGCCCACGTCGACAACGCCAAGACCATTCTCGACGCCTACAAGGACTTCGAAGTCCGTATCCACCAGCAGGACCGCGGCGTGCGCCTTGAGCTGCTGAACGCGCCGGCCGACGCCTTCGTCGATGGCGAAATGATCGCCAGCACCCGCGAAATGCTGTTCAGCGCCCTGCGCGACATCGTCTACACCGAAAGCGAACTGGACCGCATGGGCATCGACCTGGAAAGCTCCCAGGGCATCACCGACTATGTCTTCCAGCTGCTGCGCAACGCGCGCACCCTGCGCCCGGGCGTGGAGCCGAAGATGGTGGTGTGCTGGGGCGGCCACTCGATCAGCACCGAGGAATACCAGTACACCAAGAAGGTCGGCCACGAGCTGGGCCTGCGCAAGCTGGACATCTGCACCGGCTGCGGCCCGGGCGTGATGAAGGGGCCGATGAAGGGCGCCACCATCGCCCACGCCAAGCAGCGTATGAGCATCGGCCGCTACCTGGGCCTGACCGAGCCGGGCATCATCGCCGCCGAGGCGCCGAACCCGATCGTCAACGAGCTGGTGATTCTGCCGGACATCGAAAAGCGCCTGGAAGCCTTCGTGCGCGTGGGCCACGGCATCATCATCTTCCCTGGTGGCGCAGGCACGGCCGAGGAGTTCCTGTACCTGCTGGGCATCCTGATGCACCCGGAAAACCGCGACCTGCCGTTCCCGGTGATCCTCACCGGCCCGCGCAGCGCCGAGGCGTACCTGCAGCAGCTGCATGATTTTGTCGGCGCCACCCTGGGCGAGGCGGCCCATGCGCTGTACGAGATCATCATCGACGACCCGGCCCAGGTGGCGCGGCAGATGACCGAGGGGCTCAGGCAGGTCAAGCAGTTCCGCCGCGAGCGCAACGATGCGTTCCACTTCAACTGGATGCTGAAGATCGAAGAGGGCTTCCAGCGCCCGTTCGACCCGACCCACGCCAACATGGCCAGCCTGCAGCTGAGCCGCGACTTGCCGGCACACGAGCTGGCGGCGAACCTGCGCCGGGCGTTCTCCGGGATCGTGGCGGGCAACGTGAAGGACAAGGGCATTCGCCTGATCGAGGAGCATGGGCCATACGAGATCCATGGCGATACCGCGATCATGCAGCCACTGGACAAGCTGTTGCAGGCGTTCGTGGAGCAGCATCGGATGAAGCTGCCGGGTGGGGCGGCGTATGAGCCGTGCTACCGCGTGGTGAGTTAAGGCCTATCGCGGGTCAAGCCCGCTCCCACAGGTGGCAGATGATCCTGTGGGAGCGGGCTTGACCCGCGATCGCCGGCGACGCGGTGTTCAATTCTGCTGCAAGCGCCTGAGCACCAACCCGGTCAGCTCATCGATCATCGGCCGGAACGCTTCGGCCGTGCAGTGCTGCCCGAGCATCACGGTGCGTGTGGTGAGGTGCGAGAACAGCGCATCGAACAGCACGTGCGGCAGTTCCGACAGCGATGCATCCGCGGCCACTGCCCCTTGCCCGCGCTGGCCTTCGAGCAAGCGCAGAATCAGCGAATGCCACACCTGCGGGCCATGCTCGTACCAGGTCTGGCCCACTTCGGGCACATGCGCCGTGCCATTGACCACCAGGCGGTAGAACGCCACGTGCCGCGGGCTGGTGACCACCGCCACCAACTGGTCGAGGATCAGCCGCAGCCCCTCGGCCAGCCCCACGGTGCTGGTGTCCAGCTGGCGCAGGTCGATGATGAAGTCGTCGCACAGGTACTCCACCACCGCCACCAGCAGCTCGTTCTTGCTGCCGAAGTAGCGGTAGATGGTGGCCTTGGAACCGCCTGCCGCGGCGACGATGGCGTCCATGCTGACGCCATCGTAGCCGTGCTCCAGAAACAGCTCGCTGGCGGTCACCAGCAGGTTGCGCCTGCGCTCCACACTTCGGCTCGTAGGGGAAGTCGGGGCACGGTGCAACGGGGTCATGGGCGCTACTCTTTGTCAGGGAGCGCGTACGCTATCACGTAATCCCCGCGATCTGGAGACTGGCGCGCACCGCCGGCCACCACCACCACGTACTGACGGCCCGAGCGCGGCGACACGTAGCTCATCGGCGTGGCCTGGCCGCCGACCGGCAGGCGACCCTTCCACACTTCCTCGCCCGTGGCGATGTCCAGTGCCCGCAGGTAGTAGTCCTGGGTACCGGCATAGAACACCAGCCCGGCACCGGTGCTCACGCCGCCGCCCAGGGTGGGCATGCCCAGCGGGATCGGCAGGTTGGCACGCACGCCATTGATCACCGCGTCCTGCACCGTACCGGCCGGACGTTCCCAGACCTGCTTGCGGGTTTTCAGGTCGATGGCGGCGAACACGCCCCATGGTGGGCTCTGGCAGGGGATGCCCAGTGGCGAGTTGAAGGCCTTGTGGTCGATCACGAACGGCGTGCCGTCCATCGGGTAGGTACTGCCCACGCCGTGCCCGGACTTGAGGTGCGACAGGTCGACGTTTTCACGCTTGACCAGCTTGACCACCTGCGGGATGCGGATGTCGTTGAGGAACAGGTAGCCGTTGCGCTCGTCGATGGCCGCGCCGCCCCAGTTGAAGCCACCGTAGTAACCCGGGTAGATCAGGGTGTCGCGGGTACTCGGTGCGGTGAACTCACCCTCGTAGTTGAGCTCGCGGAAGTTGATGCGGCACATCAGCTGGTCGAAGAAGGTCGCGCCCCACATGTCCTGTTCGGTCAGCGGTTCGGCGCCCAGCGCCGGCATGCCTACCGAGTAGGGTTGGGTCTTGGCTACCCAGTCGCCTTCGGCATGGGCCTGGGGCACGGGTTTTTCGACCACGTCGGCAATCGGCTTGCCGGTGCGACGGTCGAGCAGGAAGATCTGCCCGCGCTTGGTCAGCTGGATCAGCGCGGGGATCTTGCCGCCCTTGCCGTCCGGCACGTCGTACAGCGCCGGCTGGGCAGCCACGTCGTAGTCCCAGATGTCGTGGTGCACGGTCTGGAAGGTCCAGCGCTCGCGGCCGGTGGCCATGTCCAGGGCAACCACGGCAGACGAGTATTTCTCGGTCAGCGCCGGGCGATCGCCACCCCAGAAATCGGGCTGCTGGTTGCCGGTAGGCAGGTAGACCAGGCCCAGTTCGTCATCGAACGCCGGGGTAGACCACATGTTCGGCGTGCTGCGGGTATAGGTTTCGCCCTCCGGTGGCAGCTTGGTGATGGCCGGGTTGCCCAGGTCCCACGCCCATACCAGTTCGCCGGTATCGGCGCTGAAGGCACGCACCACGCCTGACGGTTCGTCGGTGGAGCGGCCATCGAAGACCCAGCCGCCGAGGATGATCAGGTTGCGTGCCACGGTGGGCGCGGAGGTGTAGGCGTAGTACGGCACGCCTTCATCCACCAGGCCCAGGCCCTGGGTCAGGTCGACCGAGCCCTTGTCGCCGAAGTCTTCGCACGGCTTGCCGGTGTCGGCGTCGATCTCGATCAGCCGTGCATCCATGGTGACCTGCACGATGCGCTTGGCGCACACACCACCCGTGGCGCGTGGGGCGGGTGCCAGGTCAGCGAACTGGAACGGCTTCTGGACCTTGGCCGGCTCGTAGTAGCCAAGGCCGCGGCAGCGGTTCCAGGTCTTGTCGTTGGCGGGCTTGGAGTCGAAGGTCCAGCGCTCCTTGCCGGTGTCGGCATCCAGCGCGATGACCTTGCTCAACGGGGTGCAGGTGTACACCGTGTCGGCGATCTGGATCGGCGTGTTCTGCGACTCGGAGGCGCCTTCGGCGATCTCGCCGGTGCGGTAGGTCCAGGCCACCTGGAGCTTGTCGATGTTGCCCTTGTTGATCTGGTCCAGCGGCGTGAAGCGCGTGCCCTGCGGGCCGTTGCTGTAGTGCTGCCAGTCCTGGGGGGCGCCGGCCGTGCTGGCCGGGGTGTCGAGCACCGGTTCGGTGGTGGCGTGCATGACCCCGTGCGGCACGAAGGTCGAGGCGCCGCCGGCCACCAGGGCCAGCCCGAACAGGGCGGCGCAGGCATGGCTGAGGCCACGCTGACGGCCGCCGGCCAGGTACGGATGCAACACCGCCGCCACCAGGCCGATCACCAGGAACGGCGCCAGGCGCGGCACCAATGGCCAGAAGCGCAGGCCGACTTCCCACAGCGACCAGATGACGGTGGCGCCGAACACCAGCGCCATCAGGCCGGCGCCCAGCGGCTTGCGCCGGGCATAGAGCACACCGGCCAGCAGCATGCCCAGGCCGGCCAGCAGGTAGTACCACGAGCCGCCGAGGGTGGCCAGGCGCACACCGCCGACCGCCAGGGCCAGGCCACTGAGGCCGAGCAGGGTACCGAAGATATAAAAGGCAAGGCGAGTTGAAGCAGGGGCAGGGGCCCCCGGGTTATCTGTGTTTTTCATTCCTGTTTGTCCATGACACGACCCCAGCTGCGCGGGCATGGGGGCGTGGATTCATGTTTAGTACTGTACGGTACAGTTTTATTTTGAACCTGTTCAGGCGGCAATGAAAGACAAAATGTCGCACCGGTGAAATTTTTTGTGACAATCCTCGGGATCAGGATGAACAGCAAGGGGAGTGCAGGCATGGTGTTGCAGGTGGTGGCGAGTACGCCCAGGACGGTGGTGGTGATGCCGGATGCGGCGTTGGCGCCGTGGGTGAATCAGGCGTTGATCGACAGCTTTGTGCTGCACCAGCCGTTTTTGCCGTGGGCCAAGGCCGCACCGGCGTTGCAGGACACGCGCAACAACCTGCGCCAGGCGTTGCTGGACCACGCGCGGGTGGCGGCCGAGAAACGTTACTTCATTCTCACGGCCGATCAGACCGCGGTGATTGGCTGTGCCGGCCTGTATCCGGACCCTGCGGGCGAGCATGCGCATGTGCTGGGGTACTGGGCCAACGTCGGGTACAGCGGGCAGGGGTTGATGAGCGAAGGCATCGGCGCGCTGCTGGCGGCGCAGGATTTCGGCACCTTGCGCCTGACCGCGGCGTCGGTGAACGGCGCCAGCCATGGGCTGGCCAGGGCGCTTGGGTTCGAGGTGGTGCGGGTGGTGGAGGGTGTGCGCGATACACCGTGGCATGGGGTGCATGACACCTGGATATTCGAGCGCAGGGTTGAGGGATGATTGAGGCGGGGCTGCCTTGCAGCCCATCGCGGGTCAAGCCCGCTCCCACAGGTATTGCGATGTTCCTGGGGCCGGCGCAGTACTTGTGGGAGCGGGCTTGACCCGCGATGCGGTCAGAAGGTGGCGCGCACGCTCAGGCGCAGGTTGCGCGGCTCGCCGTACCAGCCCTGGCTGTAGAAGCCGATCTGCTCGTAGTAACGCTTGTCGAACAGGTTGTCGACATGCGCACTCACACTCAGGTGGTCGTTGAGGGCGTAACGGCTCATCAGGCTGACCAGCGTGTAGCCGCCTTGCTCCAGGTCGGTGAAACCGCCCGGCATCGCCACGTCGCTGCGTGACACGCCACTGCGCCACGTCGCGCCACCGCCCACGGTCAGTTTGTCCAGCACACCGCCCAGGCGGTAGGTGCTGAACAGCTTGGCCTGGGTGCGCGGGTGGTTGGTGTTGATCGCCTTGTCGTCGGCATTGCGGGCAATGAAGTGGGTGTAGCTGGCCGACAGGTTCCACTGCTCGGTGAGCTGTCCGGCCAGCTCCAGGTCGAAGCCGTCGACCCGCGCCCCGGTGCCGGCCTTGTACGCCTGCTCATTGGGGCGCCCCTCCACGTTCACCCCCGGGATCGCTTCGGCCAAACCCTCCTGCTGGGTGCGGTACACCGCCAGCGCTGCGTTCAGGCGACCGTCCAGGTAGCCGGCCTTGATGCCGGCCTCGTAGCTGTCACCGGTCACCGGGTCGAGGATGCTGCCGTCCGGCCCGCGCGCGTTCTGCTGGTTGAAGATGCTGGTGTAGCTGGTGTACAGGCTGTAGGTCGAGTTCAGGTCATACACCAACCCCGCGTAGGGCGTCACTTCGTTGCGGTAGCGGTACTGGCGCAGGCTGCCGTAGTAGTCCTGGTCGATTTCCCAGTTGCTGACCCGTGCGCCGAGTATCAGGTGCAGCGGGTCGGCCAGCGACAGGCGCGTTACCGCGTAGCCGCCGTTCTGGCGGGTGTGGGTGGCATCGCCCGAGGCACGCACGTTGGACCAGGCGGGCTCGGCAATGTGGTTGCTGTTCCAGTCCATGAAGTTGCCGGTATCCGGTACCGTGCCCAGCGGCCTGAACTGGTCGATGGTCAGGTCGTCGTCGATGCTCATCGCACCGAACGCCAGCTCGTGGCTGCGGCCCAGCAGCTGGAACGGCCCGCTGGCGGTCAGGTGCCAGTCGTCACGGGTGCGTGCGCCCTCGTACTTGAGGAAGCTGGCCGACATGCCGCGCCCGGTTTCGCGGTCCGGGTAGCCGCCGCGGTACAGGTAGCGCATGCGGTAGTTGCCTTCGAAGCGGCTGTAGGCGGCGCGCAGCTTCCAGTCGTTTTCCAGCTGGTGCTCGAGGTCGACGAAGGCGGTGGTGGACTCGGTGCCGAAGTAGCCCCACTTGGTGTTGTTGGCCGCCGATCGGCCGAAGTCGGTACGCCCGCCGTCCTTGTAGAACAGCGGAAAGCCGCTGCCCATGCCGTCGGTTTCGTTCTTCTGGTACTCCAGGCTGGTGGTCAGCCGGGTGCGCGGGCCCAGTTCGCTGCTGACCACGCCGTACAAGGTGCGCGAGCCGTAGTCCAGGTAGCTGACGTGGCTGTCCTTCTGCGAATAGGCGGCCACCACCCGCGCGGCGATGCGCCCGTCCTCGGTCAGCGGGGCCGACACGTCCACATCACCCCGTCGCTCGTCCCAGCGCCCGATGCCCGCCGAGCCGCTGGCGGCGAACTCGGGCAGCGGGCGCTTGCGCACGAAGTTGACCGCCGCCGACGGGCTGCCGGCGCCGGTCAGCAGGCCGGTGGAGCCGCGCACGATCTCGACGCGATCATAGATGGCCGAGTCCATCTCGGTGGCGCCGAAGTTCCAGAAGCCGTTGATCGGCGAGGCCAGGCCGTCGAACTGGAAGTTGTCGATGGTGAAACCACGCGCCGAGAACGACAGGCGATTGCTGTCGTTGCGCACATGGGAAATGCCCGGCGCGCTGTCGAGAATCTGCGCGGTGTTGCTCAGGCCCTCGTCCTCGATCTGCTGGCGGGTCACCACGCTGACCGACTGCGGGGTTTCGCGGATCGACATCGGCAAGCCGATGGCGGTGGACATCGCGCCGGTGGTGTAGTTGGCGCTGCCTTCGGTGGTCTGCGGCCGGTACGCCTCGCCCTGTACGTCGGTGGCCTGCAGTGTCAGCACCGGCTTTTCGGCGGACTCCTCGGCACTGGCCATCAGGGAGACAAAGGCCCCGCCCAGCAGGGCGATACGCACGCTGCTGATCGGTCGGGTAGAGGGGGCAAGGCGGCGCTGCATGGGAATCGTTCTCTGCAGAGTATCGTTATCGTCTGCGTATTATTCACAGTTGCTCGCGGGGCCACGTTTGGCAGATGCCAGACTGCTTATGGGCGCTGCCAAAGCGTGCGTCGGGTGGGGAACTTCAGGCGGTTTCGCGGGGGGCGTGGCCAAAGCGCTGGCGAAACGCGGTGGCGAAATTGCTGGCGTGGCGGTAGCCGACATGGTGCGCGGCCTGCTGGATCTGCCAGCCCTGTTCGAGCAACTGGCGGGCCTGGTCGAGGCGCCGGTTGCGCAGGTAGCCGAACACCGTTTCGCCGTACAGCGCGCGGAACTTGCTGCGCAGCGAGCTGCTGCTCATGCAGGCCAGGCGCGCCAGTTCGTTGAGGTCGTGCTCGTCGCCGGGCTGTTGGTGCAGGTGCTCGCGCACCCGTTCGAGCATCAGACGGTCGCGTGGGCACAGGCCCGGCGAAGGGGCCGGCAGGCTGTCGAAACTGGCCAGGCCGTGGCTGAGCAGTTGCAGGCTCAGGCCCTGGCACAACAGGTGCTGCAGGGTGCCTTGCCAGCGACCGGACAACATGTCTTCGATGCCCGCCAGCAAGTGTGCGGGCAGGGCCCAGCAACTCAGGGCCGAGCCGTGGCCGCGCAGGCGGGCCTCGATCAGCTCGGCGAAGGCCTCTTCGCCCACATCCTGCGGGCGGCGCAGCGACAGGTTGAGCCCGCGCAGGTGCGGGCCACCGCGGTGCAGTGCCGACATCGGCCGGCCATCGCCGCACAGCGCGGTGATGCAGGCGCCTGGTTGCAGGGGCTGGGTGCGGGTGTAGGTGATCGAGGCCTGACCCTGAAGTACCAGCGCGAGGGTCAGGTCGGGCATGTCCAGCGAATCGGCGCGGTAGGTGTGGAAGGCCTGTACGTCGGAGTTCACCAGGCTGAAGCCGGGGGCCAGGCGATGTTCGCTGATATGGCCCTGCATCAGGCACGGATCGTCCTCGCCGCCGTCGCCTTCGGGCAGGCTATAGTGCACGTCGTAGCGCTGGCCCAGGGCATGGAAGTCGCTCAGCAGGTAGCGGGTGGGCGCGGACAAGACAGGGCTCGGGTGTCGAAAAAGGAAGGCGATAATAGCATTCATTCTCAAATGCAGGGTGGCTGGAGTGGGGCGGTGATGAGCGAAACATGTCAGGTGCGCCAAGCACTGGAAACGGATGCGCCGGCGATCAGCCGGGTGATTGTCCAGGCCTTGCGCACGAGCAACAGCCAGGATTATTCGCCGGCGGTGATTGCGCGGGTGGAGCAGAGTTTTTCCCCCGAGGCGCTGCTGGGGTTGATGGCGCGCCGGCAGGTGGTGGCGCAGTTGGGCGGGCAGGTGGTGGGTACCGCGAGCCTGGAGGGGGACGTGGTGCGCACGGTGTTCGTGGCGCCGGACCGGCAGGGGCTGGGCATCGGTCGGGCCTTGATGCTGCATGTTGAAGAGCTGGCCGGTGCGTCGGGGGTGCAGGCGCTGCGGGTACCGTCCTCGCTGACGGCGCAGGCGTTCTATGCGCGGTTGGGGTATGCGGTGGTACGCGAGGTGGTGGAGGGGGAAGAGCGCACCATCGTGATGGCCAGGGCGCTGGGCAGGTGACACCGCGTCGGGGCATTCGCCGGCAAGGCAGGCTCCTACAGGCCGTGCAGGAGCCGGCCTTGCCGGCGAAGCAGGCGCCTCAGAACTGCGGCGTGTACTTGACGCTGAACATCATGTTGCGCGGCTCGCCGTAGTTGTTGTTGCCGCCGAGCTGGTTGTAGCCCGAGGCAATGTAGTGTTTGTCGAACAGGTTGTTGGCGTTGACTGCCACGCTCACCTCTGGCGTCAGCTGATAGGCCAGGCGTGCATTCCACACCGTGTAACCGGGCACATCAAACGTGCTCTCGTAACCCAGTGTGTGGCTCTGGCTGCTAAAGCCCAGGCCCGCGCTTACGCGGCTCCAGTCGCCCGGCAAACGGTAGTCGCTCCATACCCGCAGCATGTGCTTGGGGGTCCACTGGTTGAAGACCTTGCCTTCGTTCTCCGGGTCCTTGATGTACGTGGTGGTGGTGTAGGTGTACCCGGCGAACAGCTGCAGGTCGGGCATCACTTCGCCACTGATTTCGGCTTCGAAACCCTGGCTGCGCACCTTGCCGGACGCTTTCGAACAATCGCCGGAGCCGCATTGCGCAGAGGCGTCGGTGATCGCTCGGTTGTTCTGGTCGTAGCGGAACACGGCGAACGAGGTGTTGACCCGGCCATCCATCAGTTCGCCCTTGAGGCCCACTTCGTAGTTGCTGCCGACAATCGGCTTCAGTACCGATTGTGCGGCATCGAGTTCGCTCTGCGGCTGGAACACGTCGGTGTAGCTGGCGTAGGCCGCCCATTCCTGGGTCAGGTCATAGATGATGCCGGCATAGGGGGTAACCACACCGGTTTCGGTCATGACGCTGGGGTCAGCGACCGTCACCGTGTTGCCCTGTGTGATGACTGAGGAGTAGCGGAAGTCGTACCAGCTCACGCGCGAGCCAAGCACTACGGTCAACGGCTCGGCCAGCTTGACCCGCCAACTGCCGTACAGGCCTTTCTGGCGCACGTCATATTCGCTTGCGGTGGCTCGGCCGCCGTCACGCATCAGGCTGTCGTAGCTGGGTTTGGGGCGGTCGTGGTCGATATCGAAGATATTGCCGCCGTTGATGAAGGTGCGCGCGAACACATCGTCGGTCTTGAGCTGGGAATAGTTGCCACCCAGGATGAGTTCCTGTTGCAGCCCCAGCGTCTCGAAATGGCCGTTGACGTAGGCGTCCAGCCCCACCTTGGTCGAGTCGAAGTCGGTGTACCAGTTGGCATACTGGACACCGCTGCCGTCAGGATTCAGCCCTTGGCCGGTGGTTTGCACCCGCTGGTGCAGCGAGTCGTTGCTCTCGCTCATGTACACGGCGGCGGCATGCACCTTCCAGTCGTCGTTGAAGCGGTGGTCGAGGTCGGCAAACACCGTGGTCACGTCGATTTCGGAGTGGTTCCAGCGCGCGCCGGTATAGGTCGAGCGCGGCACGTCCACAGGGCGTCCGTCGGCATAGCGCGGCAGGCCACGCAGCATGGGCCGCGAGGTGTTGTCCGAGTAGCTCACGCCCACACCCAGGGTGGTGTCCGGGCTCAGGTCGAAATCCAGCGCGCCGTACAGCGAGTGGGTCTTGCTCCACTCGTAGTCGATGAACGACTGGCTCTGGTCTTCGTCGGCGACGAAGCGCCCGCGGATCGTGCCCTGCTGGTTCAGCGGGCCGCCAGCGTCCAGTTGCAGGCCGTAGTGGTCCCAGGAGCCGGCCTTGCCGGTGACGGTCACGGTGGGTTTGTCCTGCCCGCGCTTGCGCACCAGGTTGATCGCGCCGCCCGGGCTGCCGGTGCCCTGCAGCAGGCCCGAGGCACCGCGCAGGAACTCGATGCGGTCGAAGAAGATCAGGTCCTGGGTCGCCCAGTTGCCCAGCGAGTAGGTGTTGCGCGGAATCGGTACGCCGTCGTACTGCCAGTCGTCGATCTGAAAGCCGCGCGACATCAGGATCATGCCCTTGCCCACGCCTTGCTGGCCGACCAGGCCGGTGGTCTGGTTGGCGGCGTCCTTGAGGTTGGTCAGGCCCTGGTCGTCCATCTGCTTGCGGGTCATGACGCTGACCGACTGGGGGATTTCCTTGAGCGTGTGTTCGCCCTTGCCGATGGTGGTGACCCGCGCTGCGTAGGAGTTCGAGCCTTCGGTGGTGGCCAGGTTGCGCACCTCGGTGATGCTGGTGGCGCCCAGCTCCAGTGCGCCGTCGGCACTCACACCTTGCACCACGCTGAAGTGGCCGCTGCCGGTCACCAGCAGTTGCAGCCCGCTGCCGGCGAGTGCGGCCTGCAGGGCCTGCTCGGCGCTCATCTGCCCACGGACGGCCGGGGCCTGTCTGCCCTGCACCAGGGCCGGGTCGAGGGAGATGATCTGGCCGCTCTGGCTGGCGATGGCATTGAGCGTGGCGGCGAGCGGGCCGGCCGGCAGGTTGAACGCAAGTGCCTGCTGCTGGGCAGACACGGCGCAGCTCAGGGTGGCCAGGGCAACGGCGACGGGGAGGGCGCGGGACCAAGGGTTGAGCACGGAATTCTCCTGATTGTGTGTGCAGTCAGGAGATAGGTGGGATGAGAAATGAAAACCGGACACAAATGCGATTGTTTTTCATAAAAACTTTTCAGAGGGTTCTCGGGCTCAGCTTTTCGGGCCGATCAGGGTCAACCACGGGCCGTAGTGTCGTACCTCGATCGGCAGTGTTTCGGCCAGCGCACCGAAGCTGCGCTGCGGATCGTTGAGCGGGAACACCCCTTGCACGCGCAGGTTGCGCACCTGCGGCGCGACCCGCACGAAGCCGCGGGTGTAGGGGCGCAGCGCGTCGACCACTGCATCCAGCGGGTCATCCAGTACATTCAGGTGCCCGTTCAGCCAGTCGGCGCGGTGACGCTCGTCACGGCCCAGACGCTCGATGCGCTGGGCGTGCAGCAGGGCGGCCTGGCCTTCCTGCAGGTCCAGTTCGCTGCCATCGTGCAGGCGTGCGCGCACCGCATGCTGCAGCACCACCACGCGGGTGGCGTCGGGCTGCTGGCTGACCAGAAAGCGCGTGCCCAGCGCGCGGATTTCGCCCTGGGCGGTGCGCACGCGCAGGGGGCGCTGCGGGTCGGGTGCCACTTCAATCACCAGTTCGCCCTGGCGCAGCAGTACCAGGCGCTGGTGGGCATCGAATTGAAGGTCGACGGCAGTGCTAGCGTTCAGGCTCAGCTGGCTGCCGTCTTCCAGTTCCAGGGTGCGCCGCTCGCCGGTACCGGTGTGCAGGTCGGCCATCAGCGTGGTGCCGACCTCGCTGCGCGCCGCCAGCCACAACCCGCCGCCCAGCAGGCCCAGCCCGCCGATGGCGCGCAGCACATCGCGCCGGGAGGTGCCGGGCTGCATCAGCACGCGCCGGGCTTCGCCGGCCTGGCCGGGCAGGCGCTGGTCCAGCGCCCGCACGGTGCCGAACGCGCCACCCAGGCGCTCCTGCAGCCGGCCCCAGGCCTGGGCATGGGCCGGGTCGCTGTTGAGCCAGGTATCGAAACGGGCGTGCAGGCGGGTGTCGTTGCGGTCGGCGCTCAGGCGCACCATCCAGTCGATGGCCTGCTCCGCGGCCGGGTCGAGGCGGGCCTTGCTCATGGTGCCATCTCGGCCAGGTAGCACTGGCGCAGGGCCTGTTTCATGTAGCGGCTGACGGTGCGTTCCGACAGCGCGAGCTTGCGCCCGATCTCCACATAGCTCAGGCCATCGAGCTGGCTGTAGAGGAAGGCTGCCTTGACCACCGCGGGCAGGCCGGTGAGCGCTCGGTCGATGGCCACCAGCGCTTCGACCAGCAGCAGTTGTTCCTCCGGGGAGGGCGCTACCTGCTCGGGCAGGCTCGACAGGCGTTCCAGGTAGGCATTTTCGAGTTGGCGGCGGCGGTGGCGGTCGAAGATCAGCCGGCGCGCGATGGTCGACAGAAAGGCCCGCGGTTGCTGGATGCTGTCCGGATCAACCCGCGCCACCAGCAATTGGCAGAACGCCTCGGCAGCCGTGTCTTCGGCGTCGGCGCGGTTGCGCAGGCGCTTCTGGATGTGTTGCAGCAGCCAGCGGTGGTGGTCGCTGAAGAAGAAGCCGAGCTTGGAGGAAGGCGTGTGCACCGGGAACGACTCGACAGTGAATGTGAATAGTTCTCAATACTACAGTGTCGCAATGCCTGTGTGTAGCCTGGGCGCGGGTGCAATCGCGCGCGGGTTGCGCCAGGGCGCGTTGCCGGCTCTGCCGGCAGCGCGCCCCAGGCATGGCCGTCAGGCGGCGGCCTGGGCTTGCAGCACCAGTTGCCCGTCGACCTCGACAACCAGCCCGCTGGCGACGAACAGTGGCACCAGGCGTTTGTGCAGTTGTGGCTCGACGAAGGCCTTGATGGCGTCCAGGTCCAGGTTGCCGCTGACATCCAGTTCGGCCTTGGTGTAGGACAGCCAGGCTTTTTTCAGGACCATCAGCACATCGCTGGCGGTGGTGGTGGCGAAGCGGCGATGGGTGACCTGGCCCTGGAAGTCGAAGGTATGGGCGAAGGCGTAGCCGCTCTCGTCGCCCTTGTTTTCCAGGCAGCGGCTGCATGCGCAGGCGCCGTCGGCGAATGCGGCGCGCAGGTAGGTGTTGAAGTCCACCACGGGTTTGAGGCCCAGGCGCTTGTCGACTTCGAACAGGTCCCCGGTCATGTTCGCATCAGCGTTCAACGTCATTTCCTCACAGTCATCCAGTTGGGTTTGCAGGGCGGCACAATACCAGCCTGGGCTGCCAGTGGGTACTTGCGCAGAGATGTCGCGGGTTCAGCTAAGCACTACGACGTCTGGCCCACTCATCCACCACATCCCCCATCGTCCGCGCCGTACCATCGACTATCCACGCCATCAACGGCCGGTCGAACCTGAAATCCTCGCCACACTGCTCACGCATGAACCGCCGCACGTTCTGCGTGTTGCGGTAATCCTCGCCCACCGGTGTATCCCGGGTAATCACTCCGCCATGCCAGTCAAAAGCCATACCGTGTCTCCTTGCGTCGTTTGAGGGTTTCACTGGGCAACTCCTTGAACAGCGCCTGATAACTGCTGGAAAACCGCCCCAGGTGCCAGAACGACCAGCGCATTGCCACTTCCGCCACGGTGTGGCCGCACGCGGTCAGCAGCTCGCGGTGCGCGCCATTGAGGCGGCGCAGGCGCAGCCAGTGGCTGGGCGTGATGCCGGTGTACGCCTTGAACGCATGCTGCAACTGACGCACCGAGCTGCCGGCCACCTGCGCCAGTTGCAGCAGGTTCAATGACTCCTCCGGCGAATCTGCCGCCCATTCGCTGACCTTGCGCATGATGATGCGCTCCTCGGTGCGCCGCCACAGCTCGCCGCGGTCCAGGCACACCGAGGCGGTGTCGAGAATGTACAGACAATCGTCCAGCAACTGCCTGGCCAGCACCTGCTGGCACGGCGCGTCCTCGCTCTGCGAGAGGCGCGTCAGGGTACTGCTCAGCCAGCCGCTGAACAAGGCATTGCGCTGGGAATTGAGCGGTGCCATGAACAGACCTTCGAGCGCCGCAACGTCCACGCCGTGCTCACGCACGAACGCAGGGCCGAACACGACGGCCACTTCCTGGTAGTTCTCGGGGGTGATCCAGATGTTGCGGCTTTCGCCATTGAGCACGTACAGGCTGTTGTCACTGCGGTCGAAGCAGAACGACAGCGAACCGCCGGGGGCGCTGAAGCTCTGCTCCACCCGGGTGTTCATGCGCTCTTCGTACACCTCCACGCCCTGCAGGTCGAGGCAGCGCACCATGCCGGCAAAGTGCCCGGGTGACATCTGCTGGTAGTGCTGTGCCCAGCCTGGCGTCGCGCGTACCTGTTCGGCCACATCGGCACTGGTGAAGGCCTGTACCCGCAAGGGCGACGGGGTTGTCATGAGAACCTCTGAATGCACTGCTTTGGTGCATTTTCTTCTGCTCAAAGTGGATAGATGCAGCCGCAGCTGCGGCACCAAGATAGACCTCAACGCGGCGCAGGGGAAGCCAGGCCTTGCCCGCCCGCGCCACACACACCCTTGCGCATGCCCTGCATCACGACAACGAGGTTCTCATGAATACCCCC
Organism: Pseudomonas sp. MF6396; assembly: GCF_002018915.1. Taxonomy (NCBI): domain Bacteria; kingdom Pseudomonadati; phylum Pseudomonadota; class Gammaproteobacteria; order Pseudomonadales; family Pseudomonadaceae; genus Pseudomonas; species Pseudomonas sp. MF6396. Next base: position 23,410 of record NZ_MVOK01000013.1, read on the forward strand.
TTCGATCAGCTGTCCACCTGGCTGAAAGAACACAAGATCACTGAAGTGGAATGCGTGGTCACCGACCTGACCGGTATCGCCCGCGGCAAGATCGCCCCCACCAACAAGTTCCTGCATGAGCGAGGCATGCGCCTGCCGGAAAGTGTGCTGCTGCAGACCGTGACCGGCGACTTCGTCGAGGACGAGATCTACTACGACCTGCTCGACCCGGCCGACATCGACATGCTCTGCCGCCCCGACTCGACGGCCATCTACCCGGTACCCTGGGCGCTGGAGCCCACCGCGATCGTGATCCACGACACCTTCGACAAGCAGGGCAACCCCATCGAGCTGTCGCCGCGCAACGTGCTCAAGAAAGTCCTCAAGCTGTACGCCGACAAGGGCTGGCAACCGATCGTGGCACCGGAGATGGAGTTCTACCTGACCCAGCGCTGCGAAGACCCGGACCTGCCGTTGCAGGCGCCACTGGGCCGTTCGGGCCGCGCCGAAAGTGGCCGCCAGTCGTTCTCCATCGATGCCGCCAACGAGTTCGACCCGCTGTTCGAGGACGTCTACGACTGGTGCGAGGCCCAGGGCCTGGACCTGGACACGCTGATTCACGAAGACGGCCCGGCGCAGATGGAAATCAACTTCCGCCACGGCGACGCCCTGGACCTGGCCGACCAGATCACCGTGTTCAAACGCACCATGCGCGAGGCCGCACTCAAGCACAACGTCACCGCCACCTTCATGGCCAAGCCGGTGGGCGACGAGCCGGGCAGCGCCATGCACCTGCACCAGAGCGTGGTCGACAGCGCCACCGGCAAGCCGATCTTCGTCAATGACGACGGCAGCATGAGCGAGCTGTTCCTGCAGCACATCGGCGGCCTGCAGAAGTACATCCCCAAGGTGTTGCCGATGTTCGCGCCCAACGTCAACTCGTTCCGCCGCTTTCTGCCCGACACCTCGGCACCGGTGAACGTGGAGTGGGGCGAAGAGAACCGCACCGTGGGCCTGCGCGTGCCCACCTCCAGCCCCGAGTCGATGCGCGTTGAGAACCGCCTGCCCGGCGCCGATGCCAACCCGTACCTGGCGATTGCCGCCAGCCTGCTGTGTGGCTACCTGGGCATGGTCGAGGGCATCGCGCCCAGCGCCCCGGTGCAGGGGCGTGCGTATGAACGGCGCAACCTGCGCCTGCCGATCACCATCGAGGACGCGCTGGCGCACATGGAAGACTGCCCGACCATCGAACGCTACCTGGGCAGCAAGTTCGTGCGTGGCTACGTGGCGGTCAAGCGCGCCGAGCACGAGAACTTCAAGCGCGTGATCAGTTCGTGGGAGCGCGAGTTCCTGCTGCTGAGCGTGTGATGCGCTGACCTGCCGATCATCGATAAAACAATCAGAAGAGGTGTCGATATGCGTCTGTTGAAATCCGTGTTGCCGGTGGCCCTGGGGTTGCTGTGGGGGGCCGCCGCACAGGCCCAGCCGAGCGTCAGCGTGTACAACTGGACCGATTACATCGGCCCCACCACCCTGGCCGACTTTCAGGGGGCGACCGGGATCAAGGTGATCTACGACGTGTTCGACTCCAACGAAACCCTGGAGGGCAAGCTGCTGGCGGGGCGCACCGGCTACGACGTGGTGGTGCCGTCCAACCACTTCCTGGCGCGCCAGATCAAGGCCGGGGCGCTTCTGGAGCTGGACCGCTCGCAACCGCCCAACTGGAAGAACCTCGACCCGGTGCTGCTCAGGAAACTGGAGGACAACGACCCCGGCAACCGCCACTCGGTGCCCTACCTGTGGGGCACCAATGGCATCGGCTACAACGTCGACAAGGTCAAGCAGGTGCTGGGCATCGACCATATCGATTCGTGGGCGGTGCTGTTCGAGCCCGAGAACCTGAAAAAACTCAGCCAGTGCGGCGTGTCGTTCATGGATTCTGCCGACGAGCTGTTCCCGGCAGTGCTCAACTACATGGGCCTGGACCCGCGCAGCGAAAACCCGCAGGACTACAAGAAGGCCGAGGCCAAGCTGCTGGCGCTGCGCCCGTACATCACCTACTTCCATTCCTCCAAGTACGTCACGGACCTGGCCAACGGCGACATCTGCATCGCCTTCGGTTACTCCGGCGACGTGTTCCAGGCGGCCAACCGCGCCAGGGAAGCCCACAACGGCGTGAACATCGCCTATTCGATTCCCAAGGAGGGCAGCAACCTGTGGTTCGACCTGCTGGCGATCCCGGCCGATGCCACCAACCCCAAGGAGGCGCACGCCTTCATCAACTACCTGATGGACCCGCAGGTGATCGCCAAGGTCAGCACCCTGGTGGGCTACGCCAACCCGACGCCGGCTTCGCGCCAGTACATGGCCGCCGACCTGGTCGACAACCCCGAGGTGTATCCGCCCCAGGCGGTGCTCGACAAACTGTACATCTCCAGCACCCCCACGCCGGCCATCATGCGCTTGATGACCCGCTCGTGGAGCAAAGTGAAATCGAGCAAATGAACAACGTGAATGGCAATGCGCAACACGCCCGTTCGTACTACGCAGCGACGGCCAGGCGCCAGGCCGACTACCCCACGCTGGAGCAGGACCTGATCGCCGATGTGTGCGTGATCGGCGGTGGCTTCACGGGGGTCAACACCGCCATCGAACTGGCTCGCCGCGGGCTTTCGGTGGTGTTGCTGGAGGGGCGGCGCATCGGCTGGGGTGCCAGCGGGCGCAACGGCGGGCAACTGATTCGCGGCATCGGCCACGAGGTGTCGGGGTTTGCCCGCTACGTGGGGCAGGAAGGGGTGGCCTACCTGCAACGCGCCGGCATCGAGTCGGTGGAGGTGGTGGGCCGCCGGGTGCAGGAGGACGGCATCGACTGCGACCTGCGCTGGGGCTTCTGCGAGCTGGCCAATACCCCGGCGCAGTACGCAGCGTTCCAGGCTGAACAGCAGAGCCTGGAGGCGCTGGGCTATCGGCACCAGACCCGACTCTACGGGCCGCAGCAGATGCACGAGGTGGTGGCGTCGAAGGTGTATGCCGGCGGGCTGCTGGACATGGGCTCCGGCCACCTGCACCCGCTCGACCTGGTGCAGGGCGAGGCGCGCCTGGCGGCGTCGCTGGGGGTGCAGGTGTTCGAGCACAGCACGGTGCTCGAACTGGTGCATGGCCCCACCGTGCAGGTGCGCTGCGCGCGCGGCAGCGTGCGGGCCGGCAGCCTGGTGCTGGCGTGCAATGCGCACCTGGACGACCTGGAGCCACGCCTGAGCGGCAAGGTGCTGCCGGCCGGCAGCTACATCATCACCACCGAGCCGCTGTCGGCACCGCGCGCCGCCGGGCTGATCCCGCAGAACCTGGCGCTGTGCGACCAGAAGGTCGGCCTGGACTACTACCGCCTTACTGCCGACCGGCGCCTGCTGTTCGGCGGGGCCTGCCATTATTCCGGGCGCGACCCGGCGGATATCGCCGGCTACATGCTGCCCAAGCTGCTCAAGGTGTTCCCGCAGCTGGCGGATGTGCGCATCGACTTTCAGTGGGGCGGCAAGATCGGCATTACCGCCAATCGCTTCCCGCAGGTGGGACGCCTGCAGCAGCACCCCAACGTGTTCTACGCCCAGGGCTATTCGGGGCACGGGGTGAACGTCACCCACTGGACGGCGAAGTTGCTGGCCGAGGCGATCCACGCCGGGCATAGCCAGGGCCTGGATATCTTCAGCAAGGTGCCGCACATGACCTTCCCCGGCGGCCCGGCCCTGCGCTCGCCACTGCTGGCGCTGGGCATGTTGTGGTACCGCCTGCGCGAGCTGCTGGGGTAGGGCGGCGCAAATCGCCGGTTGCAGCTACTGTGCATCTATCAGAGGCTCACAAGAAGGCTCGGTCATGCGCTCATTCGCTGCAGTTTGCTGTCTTGCCGTGTGGTTGATCGCTGTTCTGCCGGGCTCTGCCGCCGCGGCGCCGCCTGCGGCGGTAGCCGAAGACAAGGCCCAGGTGCTGGAGCAGAAGGCTGCCGAACAGGGGCGCGAGGCCAGCGTACCCAGCGACCAGGCCATCACCCGCAGCGAAGTGCAGGCGGTCGACCCCAAGGGCGAGGCCGCGCTGGATGACGCGATCACCTGCCTGGCGCGCACCCTCTACTGGGAGGCCAAGGGCGGTGAGGCGGCGGACATGCAGGGTGTGGCCAGCGTGGTGATGAACCGGCTGGGGCACGAAGGGTTTCCGGGCACCGTGTGCGAGGTGGTCAAGCAGGGCATCAAGGAGCGTACATGCCAGTTCTCGTGGTGGTGCGACGGGCGCTCGGACGATGTGGAAGAGCCGGTGCAGTACACCGTGGCCAAGGAAATCGCGCGCAAGGCGCTGAATCAGCAACTGACCGACAGCACCGATGGTGCGATGTACTTTCATGACCGCCATGTGCATCCCGCGTGGGCCAGGACGTACTTGAAGACCGCCGAAACCCCCAGGTTCCTGTTCTACAAGCCGCGTGCGGGGGAGGCCCGTTGAAGGGGCGACGCGGTTACGAGCGGCCCGGGTAGGTGGTGCATTGGCGCCCGTCCATCTCGAAGGTGCTGAAGGTCTGCTGGCGGTAGCTGCAGGAGGCTTCGCCAACCCACTTCCATTGTGAAGCGCAGGGCTTCATGCCATTGCCGACCGGTGACCAGTTCTCGGGATAAAGCGGCCACTCCTTGTCGATGAGGCGGTACACGAAGCGCAGGTCGGTCTTGTTCAGCTGGGTGTAGGCGACGTTGGCGACCGGGCCGGGGTGCCTGGAGGTCCGCTCCAGGGGTTGCCACTGGCTGTCGGCGGCGAGGCAGTCGATGTCCCTGGCCAGCACGTGGCGCTCATGCCCGGGCACGATGTGGTAGGCCGTGCCGCACAGGCGGCGCACAACCAGCTCGGGGTCTGCGTCGCGCACCGGCCCAGTGCCGTCGGGCAGTGCCGGCAATACCTTGACCCCCGCCAGGCTGTACCGCCCGCTGGGGGACTTGATGCTCACTGTGATGTTGTCCAGTTGCTGGGTGCAACTGCCGATGGTGTAGGTCAGCGGGATCCTGAACGTGACGGTGCGCGCGTCGGGGTGCGCATCGGCCTGGTCGGTGCGGTACTGGTTGGGGCGCGAGCGCATGCCGCCGGTGGCGGGGGAAGCCACGGTGCAGCGGTACGGGTCGAGCGGGGCGTAGCTGGCGTTATAGGTGACGCCGTGGTTGGGCGGGAGTTCGGCGATCAGCGTGGTGCTGCTCAAGCCGTAGTGGCTGGTGGCGCCCACGACGCTTTCCTTGGCGACGAAACCGATCAGGCTGCAGGCGGGCAGCAGGGGCAGGGCCAGTAGCAGGTACAGCGGTTTCATCCGGGGCCATCCGTGGGCAAGTGCGGGAGGGGATGGTGCGCGATTGTGCGGGTGTGGGCAAGGGGCTGCACCGACCCAATCGCGGGTCAGGCCCGCTCCCACAGGATCACCGCAGTCATGTGGGAGCGGGCTTGACCCGCGATGGGGCGTTGACCGTCATGCCAGCCCCTCAGAACGACCGCACGATCCGCCCCAGCGTCTCCATCGCCTGCTCCGACTGCTCGGTCCAGGGGCTGCCGTAATTGAGGCGGATGCAGTTGCGAAACCGCCGCGTCGGCGAAAAGATCGGCCCCGGCGCAATGCTGATGCCCTGGGCCAATGCCATCTGGAACAGCTTCAGCGAGTCCATCTGCTCCGGCAGCTCCAGCCACAGGAAGTACCCGCCGCTGGGGTGGCTGACCCGCGTCTGCGCCGGGAAGTGCCGGGCAATCGCCGCCAGCATGGCGTTCTGCTGCTCTTCCAGCGCATAGCGCAGGCGCCGCAGGTGGCGGTCGTAGCCACCATGCTGCAGGTAGTCGGCAATCGCCGCCTGCGCCGGCATCGATGCACACAGCGAGGTCATCAGCTTGAGCCGCTCGATCTTCTGCGCATAGCGCCCGGCCGCCACCCAGCCGATCCGGTAGCCCGGCGCCAGGCTCTTGGAGAACGAGCCGCAATGCATCACCAGCCCTTCGGTGTCGAATGCCTTGGCCGGCTTGGGCGCCTGCTGCGCGTAGTACAGCTCGGCATACACGTCGTCTTCGATCAGCGGCACCTGGTGCACGCTCAGCAGCTCGACCAGCTGCTTCTTCTTGTCTTCCGGCATGCTCGCGCCCACCGGGTTCTGGAAGTTGGTCATGCACCACACGGCCTTGACCGGATGCCGCTCCAGCGTCTGCGCCAGCACCCCCAGGTCGATGCCTTCGCGCGGGTGCACCGGAATCTCCACCGCCTTGAGCTTGAGCCGCTCCAGAATCTGCAGGCAGGCATAGAACGCCGGTGCCTCGATGGCCACCAGGTCACCCGGCTCGGTTACCGCCTGCAGGCACAGGTTCAATGCCTCCAGCGCACCGTTGGTGATCAGCAGTTCTTCCATCGGCAGCATCAAGCCGCCGACCATGTAGCGCAGGGCGATCTGGCGGCGCAGTTGCGGGTTGCCCGGCGACAGGTCGGTGACCACCATGCGCGGGTCCATCTCGCGGCTGGCGCTGGCCAGCGAGCGCGCCAGGCGCGGCAGCGGGAACAGGTTGGGGCTGGGGAACGCCGAACCGAAGGCCACCGTCTGCGGGTCCTTGATCGAGTCGAGGATCGAGAACACCAGCTCGCTGACGTCCACCTCGGTCGATTCGCTGGCCTGCTCGATGATCTGCGGCTCGTTGAACTGGCGCGGGGCGTGGGTGTTGACGAAGTAGCCCGAGCGCGGCCGGGCCCGGATCAGCCCGCGACGCTCCAGCAGGTAGTAGGCCTGGAACACCGTGGACGGGCTGACCCCGTGGGTCTGGCTGGCGTAACGCACCGACGGCACGCGCTGGCCGGGGCCGAGTACCCCGGAGCGAATCAGTTCGGCAATGTCGTCGGCGAATTTCTCGTAGCGTTTCATCATGGCTCTGGGCGGTCTGACTCAGCGGAGTGTATGTGATCAGCGGTTCAAAGGCGCGACAAAACGGCTGCGCGCAAGGCTGCGCACGTTCGGCTGGTCGGTGTCGATGAGTTCGAAGCTGATCTCCTGGGAGCTGCTGGGCGCACGGTCGGCCAGCATCGCCACCGAGACCGGTATATCGCTCATCTCGCTGGCCGCCAGGGTGAACTCGGTCTTGCCATGCAGTTCGAAGCCCTCGGCGTCCACCAGGCGCAGGCGGTAGGTCTGCGGCTGCTGGGTCTTGTTGATGACCTTGAGGGTGTAGATGTTCTCGATCTGCCCCAGGGCGTTCTCGCGGAACAGGCCGCGGTCCTTGATCACGTCCATCGACACCATCGGGCGTTGCTGCAGGGCGATCACCAGGGCGCCGATCATCACCACCAGCACGGTCACGTAGCCCAGCAGGCGCGGACGCATCCACTGGGTGGTGCCGCCTTGCAGGGTGTGCTCGGACTTGTAGCCGATCAGCCCGCGTGGGTAGCTCATCTTGTCCATGATGCTGTCGCAGGCGTCGATGCAGGCGGCGCAGCCGATGCACTCCATCTGCAGGCCGTCGCGGATGTCGATGCCGGTGGGGCATACCTGCACGCACATGTGGCAGTCGATGCAGTCGCCCAGGCCCTGGGCCTTGTGGTTGGCGTCCTTCTTGCGCGGCCCGCGCGACTCGCCGCGCTGCGGGTCATAGGCGATGGTGAGGGTGTCCCTGTCGAACATCACGCTCTGGAACCGGGCATACGGGCACATGTGCATGCACACCGCCTCGCGCAGCCAGCCGGCGTTGATGTAGGTGGCACCGGTGAAGAACAGGATCCAGAACAGGCTGACGCCACCCAGCTGCAGGGTGAACAGCTCCTGGGTCAGTGGCCGGATGGGGGTGAAGTAGCCGACGAAGGTCAGTGCGGTCAGCAGGCTGACGCCCAGCCACAGGGTGTGCTTGGCTGCGCGGCGCGCCAGCTTGTTGGGGCCCCAGGGCGCCGCATCGAGCTTGATGCGCTGGTTGCGTTCGCCCTCGGTGACCTTTTCGCACCACATGAACACCCAGGTCCAGGTGCTTTGCGGGCAGGTGTAGCCGCACCAGACGCGCCCGGCGAACACGGTGATGGCGAACAGGCCGAAGGCGCAGATGATCAGCAGCGCCGACAGCAGGATGAAGTCCTGCGGCCAGAAGGTGGCGCCGAAGATGTGGAACTTGCTGTCGGCCAGGTCCCAGAGGACCGCCTGGCGCCCGTCCCAGTTCAGCCAGACGGTGCCGAAAAACAGCAGAAACAGAAAACCCGCGCCACCCAGGCGCAGGTTTCGGAAAAAGCCGGTGAAGCTACGGGTGTGGATGTGTCTGTCGCTGCTGGCGGCCTTCTTCTTGAACGTGGAGGGCTCGGCAATTTCAACGATCTGGACGGGAATTCGTTCGCTCATGGTTCGTCGCTCATCAGGCCTCGATCAGGCCAGAGCACTATGGCGTCCCATCTGTTTGCATAACAGGTGCAGGTATCTGGATAAAAACCGTATCAGATTATCCCTTGAAACCCTGCAGCCCTTATATGATCGAGCCCTCCTCGGAGGTCTTCAAATGCCTGCGACTATCCACCGCACCTGCCACGGTGAGCGCGTCAGCCTCTGCCTCGGTGATCGGCACCCGTTGCCCGGCCAGGGTCGCGATCGACATGCGCAGGACGGCATCGGTGATGATCTGCACCTCTGCCGCTTCACCTTCGATGTTGAGGTCGTCGGCTATCAGGGTGCAGCGCTTGGTGGTTTCGTTGATTTCAATGGGCATGGCGGTGTCCTCGAACGGGGGGGCTTACAGCTGTGACCCCGTTGCCGGCCGGGTTGCTGAGCGTGGCCGATCAGCGGTCGACAGCACTCGCGCGCCAGGCTGTTGTCCATCCAGTATCCCCTTGCTGATGGACGCTGCTCATGGACGCCTGGTGGCACCAAGTCTGGTCGACACTGATTGCCGAATTCGCCGATATCACCGATGCCAAGCAACTGACGCAGGTGACGGTGCGCCTGTTGATGGCTGCGCTGCTGGGGGCGGTGCTGGGCTTCGAGCGCGAGCTCAAGGGCAAGGCGGCGGGAGTACGCACGCACATGCTGGTGGCCATCGGTGCGGCGCTGTTCGTGCTGGTGCCGCGCATGGCCGGGGCGGACGACGCAGCGTTGAGTCGGGTGGTGCAGGGGATCGTCGCCGGCATCGGCTTTCTGGGGGCGGGCACCATACTCAAGGGCAAGGAGGACGATGCGGGTCATGTGAAGGGCCTGACCACTGCTGCGGGCCTGTGGATGACCGCCGCCATCGGCGTGGCCGCAGGCATGGGGCGCGAAGCCACTGCACTGGTGAGCACGGTGCTGGCGTTGCTGGTGCTGGGGGTGATGCCGTGGGTGGTCGACCGCCTGGAGAAGCGCAAGCCAGAGGATGACCAGCAGAACGAGTAGGGCAGCAAGCACTGAGGGGAGCCTGGGCTCCCCTCAAATTTTGTTGCGTGTGCTCTTTTTATTATTGGAGGGTGGTCTATTGTTGTTTTTGGCGACCCTTGCCTCTTGTTGCGTTGCGATCCCCATCCGGGATCAAGAGCAAACGTATTTTTTTGAGCGCTGATCGACCTTTATCATTGCTGATCCAACCGAGACGGGCGCTACCTTGGGGTAGTTTTATTGTTCTCTGTCAGGTCGCGGGGCACGCCCCCGAAAAGCCATCCACTTCAAAAAAATCTGTTAGCTGCGCCTCTGCCGTGTTGTTCTTGTTATGTCAGAGCCGGTACGTCTTATTTTTATTGGGTTGTCGCATTTTTTATTGTTGTTGTACGAAAGATATAGCAGGTGCCGTGCCAACTTTTTAAAACCCAATAAAATCAATGGTTTGCTGGTTTGGTGGAAAAATCGCCACGGGAAATTGTGCTGATTTGTTTCCGTGTTACCCGGATTTTCCCTGTCGGGTGTGGGGGCGGTAACACTCACCCCCCCATTGGCCCTGTTGCTGCGCACCGTTACCGGGCAGCGCGTGCCCTGGCCACACGCGACCCGCTGGCGCGGCCCAGCACGGCACTGATGCGCTGGCCGGCGTCGATCAGCTTGTCCAGGTCGATGCCGGTCTCGATGCCCAGGCCCTGCAGCAGGTACAGCAGATCTTCACTGGCCACGTTGCCACTGGCGCCCTTGGCATACGGGCAGCCGCCCAGGCCGGCGACCGAACTGTCGAACACGTTGATTCCCTCCAGCAGGCTGGCGTACACGTTGGCCAGCGCCTGGCCGTAGGTATCGTGGAAGTGCCCGGCCAGCTCGGCACGTGGCACCTGCGCGCCGACCACTTCGAACAGGCGGCGGGTGGCGCCCGGGGTGCCGGTGCCGATGGTGTCGCCCAGCGACACTTCATAGCAGCCCATGTCGCGCAGCTCGCGGGCGATGGGGGCGACCTGCTCGGCATCTACCTGGCCTTGATAGGGGCAGCCCAGCACGCACGAGATATAGCCGCGTACCTTCACCCCGTGTTCGCGCGCCGCCTGCATGATTGGCGCGAAGCGCTGCAGGCTTTCGCTGATCGAGCAGTTGATGTTGCGCTGCGAAAACGCCTCGGACGCGGCGGCGAACACGGCCACCTCCTTGACGCCTGCGGCCAGTGCGTCTTCGAAACCGCGCAGGTTGGGGGCCAGCGCCGCATAGGTGATGCCGGGCTGCTGGCGGATGCTGGCGAACACGTCGGCCGAACCGGCCATCTGCGGTACCCACTTGGGCGAGACGAAGCTGCCCACCTCGATATAGGACACACCGGCGTCGGTCAGGTCATCCACCAGGCGGACCTTGTCCGCCACGCTGATGGGTTGGGCTTCGTTCTGCAGGCCGTCGCGGGGGCCGACTTCTACCAGACGCACATGGGTAGGCAATGACATGGCTAGGGTTCCTGTGGGCCTCAATGGCCGTTTTTCTGATTGTTCAGGGTGGTGGCCAGCGCCTGCTGGCAGCGCTCCTCGGCGGTGTCGAGTTCCAGCTGCATCTGCTGGATGTCGAGCAGTTGCTGTTCGAGCTGGGCGCGGCGCTCGGCGATCTTCGCCAGCATGCTGTGCAGCTGTTTCTGATTGCCGCTGGTGGGGTCGTAGAGTTCGATCAGCTCGCGGCACTCGGCCAGCGAGAAACCGATGCGCTTGCCGCGCAGGATGAGCTTGAGGCTGACCTTGTCGCGGGCCGAATACACACGCTCCAGGCCACGACGTTCGGGGCTGAGCAAGCCCTGCTCCTCATAGAAGCGGATGGCCCGGGTGGTGATGTCGAGTTCGCGGGAAAGGTCGGAGATGCTGTAGGTCTGGCTGCTCATTGCATGGCTCGGGGAAGGGGGCATGCGGCTAAGCTACTGGCTGGTTGACGTATACGTCAAGCAGGCATTCGGGATGCCTGTCGCGGGTCACGCCCGCTCCCACAGCTTCAGCGCAGGTCGGGTGGGAGCGGGCTCGACCCGCGATAGCTTCAACGCAGCCCGCAGCTTATGCGCGTGCCTCCCGCTCGTCCTGCGCCACCACCGCCTGGCACAACTCGATCATCTGCTCGCGCATCCAGCGGTTGGCCGGGTCCTGGTCGGTGCTTTCATGCCAGTACAGGTGGGTTTCCAAAGGCGGCACGTCGCCCACCGGCAGGCTCACGTAGCTCAGTTGATGGCGCCGCGCGAAGCGCTCCGGCACGGTCATCACCATGTCGGTCTGCTGCAGCACCTGCGAGGCCATCAGGTAATGCTGCGAGCGCAGCGCGATCTTGCGCTTGAGCCCCTGCTTGCCGAGCGCCAGGTCCACGTAACCCAGGCCGTTGCGCCGGCTGGAGATCTGGATGTGGGTCAGGCTCAGGTAATCCTCCAGGCTGATGCTGTCCCTGGCCAGCGGGTGGCCCTGGCGCATCGCGCACACGAACGGGTCCTGCATCAGCTTGACGTGACGCACCTGCGGGTCGGTGTTCAGCGGTGCATCCACGGCAAAGTCCAGGCGTCCGGCGGCCAGCTCCTTGGTGGTCTCGCGGCGCTTGCACAGAAAGCTCTCGATCACCACGTTCGGCGCCAGCCGGCGCAGGCGCTGGAACAGCGATGGCAGCACCACCGCCTCGGTAAGGTCGGTCATGCTGATGCGGAAGGTCTTGTTGGCCTGCAAGGGGTTGAAGATGCGGCTCTCCTGCACCGACACCCGCAGCAGCGACAAGGCATTGCGCACCGGGCCGATGATGTTCTGGGCCATGGGCGTGGGCACCATGCCCTGGGCCGTGCGCACGAACAGCGGGTCGTTGAAGGTCTCGCGCAGCCGCGCCAGCGCATTGGACACCGCAGGCTGGGTGATGCCGACGATCTGCCCGGCACGGGTCAGGTTGGCTTCGGTGTAGATCGCATCGAAGACGATGAACAGGTTCAGATCGACCTTGCTGAGGTTCATGGATGCCGCTCTTGTTGGAGTTATGGCCCGATCATATATCGGTTATGAATGTTTATACACGCCGAGAATAGGCTAGGTGGATTTTGCCCGGTGATCTAGCATCCAAGCCAGATCTCTTAAATCACTCGCCTTTCCCAGCAGGTACCGCTCATGGATTTCGCCTATTCACCCAAGGTCCAGGCACTGCGCGAACGCGTCACCGCGTTCATGGACGCCTATGTATATCCCGCCGAGGCGGTGTTCGAACGCCAGGTTGCCGAAGGTGATCGCTGGCAGCCGACCGCGATCATGGAAGAACTCAAGGACAAGGCCAAGGCCGAGGGCCTGTGGAACCTGTTCCTGCCCGAGTCGCAGCTGGGCGCCGGCCTGACCAACCTGGAGTACGCGCCGCTGGCCGAAATCATGGGCCGCTCGCTGCTGGGGCCGGAACCGTTCAACTGCTCGGCCCCGGACACCGGCAACATGGAGGTCCTGGTGCGCTACGGCAGCGAGGCGCAGAAACGCCAGTGGCTGGAGCCGCTGCTGCGCGGTGAGATCCGTTCGGCGTTCGCCATGACCGAGCCCGACGTGGCCTCGTCCGATGCCACCAACATGGCCGCACGGGCGGTGCGCGACGGTGACGAGTGGGTGATCAACGGCCGCAAGTGGTGGACCTCCGGCGCTTGCGATCCGCGTTGCAAGATCATGATCTTCATGGGCCTGAGCAACCCGGACGGGCCGCGTCACCAGCAGCACTCGATGATCCTGGTGCCTACCGATGCACCGGGGGTGAAGATCGTTCGCCCGCTGCCGGTGTTCGGCTACGACGATGCGCCCCACGGCCACGCCGAGGTGCTGTTCGAGAACGTGCGCGTACCGTATGACAACGTGCTGCTGGGCGAAGGGCGCGGCTTCGAGATCGCCCAGGGCCGTCTCGGGCCGGGGCGCATCCATCACTGCATGCGTTCGATCGGCATGGCCGAGCGTGCCCTTGAGCTGATGTGCAAGCGTTCGGCCGAGCGCACCGCATTCGGCAAGCCGCTGGCGCGCCTGGGTGGCAACATCGACAAGATCGCCGACTCGCGCATGGAGATCGACATGGCCCGGCTGCTGACCCTCAAGGCGGCCTACATGATGGACACCGTCGGCAACAAGGTGGCCCGCAGCGAGATCGCGCAGATCAAGGTGGTGGCACCGAACGTGGCGCTGAAGGTGATCGACCGGGCCATCCAGATTCACGGCGGGGCAGGGGTCAGTGCCGACTTCCCGCTGGCCTACATGTACGCGATGCAACGCACCCTGCGCCTGGCCGACGGGCCGGATGAAGTGCACCGCGCGGCGATCGGCAAGTACGAGATCGGCAAGTACGTGCCCCGGGAGATGCTGCGCAGCGGGCACTGAGCCCGCGTCGATGCCCTCGCGGATCGCCTGCTGACCGGGTGGGGCGGGCATGATCCGCGAGGGTATTCGACACGCTGCCCGAGGCTACTCCACCCGTTTCACCTCCTCGGCCGCCGTTCGTGTCTTGAACAGCGACAGCAGCACGCCACCGGCCAGCAGCCCGAACGTCACGCACAGCGACAGCAGCGGCGGCACCTTGCCGATCAGGCCGTGGGCGAAGATCTTGCCGCCTATGAATATCAGCACCAGCGCCAGGGCGTACTTGAGGTAAACGAAGCGGTGCACCAGCGCCGCCAGGGCGAAGTACAGCGCACGCAGGCCCAGGATGGCGAAGATGTTGGAGGTGTACACGATGAAGGGGTCCTGGGTGATCGCCAGGATGGCCGGCACGCTGTCTACCGCGAACACCAGGTCGGCCAGCTCGATCAGCACCAGGGCCAGGAACAGCGGCGTGGCGTACAGCAGTGCCCTGGGCTGGCCAGCCGGCTTGAGGCGCACGAAGAAGCGCGCCCCATGCAGGTCATCGGTCACGCGCATGTGCCGGCGCACGAACCTGATCACCGGGTTGTGTGCCAGGTCCGGGTGCGTTTCGTGGCGGGTGAACAGCATCTTGAGGCCGGTAAACAGCAAGAATGCGCCGAACAGGTACAGTATCCAGTCGAATTCCTGCACCAGCGCACTGCCCAGGCCGATCATCAGGGCGCGCAGCACCACCACGCCCAGAATGCCCCAGAACAGCACGCGATGCTGGTAGCGGCGCGGGATGCCGAAAAAGCCGAAGATCATCGCCATGACGAACACGTTGTCCATCGACAGCGACTGCTCCACCAGCAGCCCGGTGTAGAACTCCAGCGCGCTCTGCGCACCCAGCTCCAGCCACACCCAGCCACCGAACAGCAGCCCCACGCTGAAGTAGGCCGAGTACAGCAGCAGGCTTTCGCGCATTTCGATGTCGTGCGGGCGACGGTGCAGCACGCCAAGGTCCAGGACCAGCAGAGCCACCACCAGGGTGATGAACACCAGCCACAGCCACACGGCCGTGCCCAGGAAGTCGTCGAAGAGAAATAACGGCAGAGCGCTCATGAGCCCCTCCTTGTCGTCGTAGTTGTATGAAAACAACTGTGACTCCGACATGGCGGCGATCAGCCGTCAGAGGGGCCCGGTGTCACTGAGCCAAAGCCTAGCTCGCCTCTGGAAAGGGTGAGGGGGGAGGCTGTTACAAATGGTTTCCCGGGTGGGTGGGTCAGTAGACCCAGACTTCCACGCGGCGATTGCGGATTCGGCCTTCTTCGGCGGCATTGGTCGCCACTGGCATCTGACCGCCCAGGCCCGTCACTTCGCGCAGGTTCACCCCTTCGCGCACCAGTTCGCGGCGTACCGCCATGGCTCGCAGCCGCGAGAGCAGGGCGGCGCGGTCGGGGTCGTCCTTGGCGTCGCCGAACCCCACCAGCACCACGCTGTGCTGCAGCTTCTGGTGTTCGCGCAGGTACGCCAGCACGCGCTGCACATCGCGCAGCGCCTTGTTGTCGAGGCTGGCGCTGCCTTCCTGGAAGCGGAAATTGACATTCAGGCGCCTGGCGTTGGCGATCAACTGGCGGTACTGCGCCGGCATGCCCGGCAAGGCCTGTACCTGGACCGGCCGCACCTGCTGTGCGACGAACCCGCTGCTGGCCACGATGGCCTGGCCCGCTGCGCTCTGGGCGAACTCCACCAGGGCATTGGCCAGCGGGTTGCGCTGGGCGGGCGGCAGGTACAGGTACAGTCGCCGCGACAGCGGGTAGTCTTCGCTGGCCACCAGGGCGGGGGTCGGCAGCATGGCCTGGGAGGTGCCGTCGACGATGGCCAGCACCTTGGCCCCGTGCACCGACGCCAGGCTGCTGAAACCGATGGCCTGGCGGTCGGCACTGACCTCGTCGGCCAACTGCTCGCCGGACTCGAAACGCCTGGCTTGGCTGGCCAGCGAATACTGCTGGGCGTCCAGCACCAGGGCCTTGAAGGTGTCGAAGGTGCCCGAGCGGTCATCGCGGGCGTAGAGGTGGATCGGCCCGCTGCCGGCGCCCAGTTCATCCCAGGTGGTGATGCGGCCGGCGAAGATCTGCGCCAGTTGCGTGGTGCTCAGCTGGGGCAGCGGGTTGTCCGGGTGCACGATGACGGCCACGCCATCGAGGGCGATGACCTGTTCGGCGTCGGCACTTTTCAGGTCGCCCAGCGCGTGCAGCGCCTGCTGCTCGCTGTCGTTGATCGGGCGTGAGGTGGCCGCCAGGTCGGCGTCGCCGCTTTTGAGCGCGGCAAAGCCGGTGCTCGAGCCATGGGCGGCAATGCTCACGCGCAGTGTCTGGCCCTGTGGCGAAACCCCCTGCACCCACACCTCGTTGGGCCGTGCCCCGGGCAGGGTCTGGATCGACCGGGCGCCCTGGGCCTGCAGCAGGCCGCGTACCAGCGCGGGGCCGAGCACGCTGCCCACGGTATTGGAGCCTTGCAGGCGCAGGCTGGCCGGCTCGGCGCAGCACAGCGCCGGCAGCAGGCCAAGCAGCAGACAGAAAGATCGCAACATTGCCGGGGGTGCTCTGCACTCAAGATGGTGAGCGCAGATTAAGACAGATCGATGACAGTCCAATGACTGCCATCGAGCGCATGACTCAGTTCAGTTCCAGCCAGATCGGCGCATGGTCGGAGGGTTTCTCCATGGCGCGCAACTCGTAGTCGACCCCGGCGGCCTTGATGCGCGGCAGCAGTGCCTGGGAGGTCAGGATCAGGTCGATGCGCAGCCCGCGCTTGGGCTCGTCCTCGAAGCCGCGGCTGCGGTAGTCGAACCAGCTGAAGCGGTCGGCCACTTCCGGGTGCAGATGGCGGAAGCTGTCGGTCAGGCCCCAGTTCTTCAGGCGCGCCATCCACTCGCGCTCTTCGGGCAGGAAGCTGCACTTGCCGGTCTTCAGCCAGCGCTTGGCATTGTCGGGGCCGATGCCGATGTCGCAGTCCTCGGGCGAGATGTTCACATCGCCCATCACCACCAGTGGCTGGTCGTTCTGGAATCGGGATTCGAGCAGGGCCTGCAGGTCTTCGTAGAAGCGCTGCTTGGCCGGGAACTTGGTGGGGTGGTCACGGCTTTCGCCCTGGGGGAAGTAGCCGTTCATGATGGTGATGGGGTTGCCGTGCTCGTCGGCGAAGGTGCCCCAGATGAAACGCCGCTGCGCGTCCTCTTCATCGGTGCTGAAGCCCTTGACCAGGCTCAGCGGCGCCTGGCGCGACAGCAGGGCGACACCGTAGTGGCCCTTCTGCCCGTGAAAGTGCACGTGGTAGCCCAGCGCCTGCACCTCGGCCAGCGGGAACTGCTCGTCGGACACCTTGGTTTCCTGCAGGCCGATCACGTCCGGCTGGTGCTTTTCGATCAGCGCGGCCAGTTGATGGGGGCGGGCGCGCAGGCCATTGATGTTGAACGAGACGATCTTCATGGGGGGCGCAATCCTGAGCAAATCGGGAATGCTAGCCGATGGCGCCCGGCGTGTCAGCACGCGTGGCGTCCTGGCCTATAGTCAAAGGGAACGTTGGCCAGCGCGCACTACTCAGAAAGAGGCATTGAAGCCCACCAGGAGAGTCACCATGTCCGATACCCCTGCCGTACCGGCCGAAGTTCGTCAGCTCGACAGCGGCTACAGCCGTGAGGCGCGCTCGCTGCTGTACCAGGCCTACCGGCATGAGCCGACCTTCCGCTACCTGTTCGAGGCCGATCGCCCCGGCTACGACCATCGCGTGCGCGCCACGGTACGCGAGCTGGTGCGTCAGCATTTCTTTCAGGACCTGCCGGCGCTGGGCCTGCTGGTGCAGGACCGGCTGATCGGCATCGCCCTGATCGCCCCGCCGCAGCGGCGCCTGGGCATCACCGAGAGCTGGGCGTGGCGCCTGCGCATGCTGCTGAGCGCCGGCCTGCGCTGTACCCGGCGCTACCTGGACTACCAGGCCGCGGTCATGGCCTGTGTGCCGGGCGACGCGGTGCATGTGCTGCCGCTCCTGGGCATTCACCCGCAGTTCCAGGGACATCACTATGGCGAACAGTTGCTGCTGGCGCTGCATGACTGGTGCGCCGAGGACGAACAGTCCGAAGGGGTGGTACTGAATACCGGCAATGACCACTACCTCGAGTTCTACAAGCGACAGGGCTACCTGGAAATCGGTGAAATTGCTGTAGGACCAATCCGCGAGCATGTGTTTTTTCATCCCAATCCCCAGCGTTTGCGCCAGGCACAGGCCTGAAGGGGTGGTGTATCAGACCGTCGGCGAGCTGCGGGCAACCGCCAAGCTCTGGTAGCATCCGCGCCTATGACGTATTCAGGACGATTCACCTGCGGGTTGATTTTATGGGTTGCCAGCTGCGCGGTGTACGCACAGAGCGAGCTGGTAGTACGCATCAAGCCCGCCAACAACGAGCTCAAGGCCAACGTCGAAGGCTATATCGGCAGCCTTGGCACCCGCGATGAAGAAGCGCTGCTGCGCTTCAGCCGCGGCGCCGTGGAGCAGGCCAGAAAAGCCGCCCAGGCTCTGGGCTACTACCAGGCGCAGATCGACAGCCAGGTCAAACCTTCGCCCAAGGCCGACAAGGGCCCGCAACTGGTGCTCAGCATCGAGCCGGGCGAGCCGGTGCGCCTGCGCGAGGTGACCGTGCGCGTCGAGGGCCCGGCCAGCGAGATGACGGCCTTCCGGGTTCCTTCGAGCAAGGCGCTGCGGCCTGGGGCAGTGCTCAACCATGGCAACTACGAGGACGCCAAGCGGCTGATCCAGAACCAGGCCTCGCGCTACGGTTTCTTCAGCGGGCATTTCCTGCGCCAGCGCCTGGCGGTCGACCCGGCGGCGGGTGTGGCGGATATCGAGCTGGTGTACGACAGCGGCCCGCGTTACCAGCTGGGCAAGGTCCGCTTCGAAGGCGACGCGCCGTTCGACGAGAGCCTGCTGCAACGCATGGTGCCCTTCAAGCAAGGCACCCCCTACGACTCCGAACTGATCGCCGAACTGAACAACGCGCTGCAATCGAGCGGCTACTTCGAAGGCGTGCGGGTCGACGCTGCGCCCACTGCCGCCGTGGCGCAGAGCATCCCGGTAGAGGTGCAACTGCAAACCCGCAAGCCCCGCACCATGGGCCTGGGCCTGGGCTTTTCGACCGACGTCGGGCCGCGCGGCAAGGCCAACTGGACCCGCCACTGGGTCAACCCGCAAGGCCACAGCTATGGCCTGGAAACCGAGCTTTCGGCGCCGCGCCAGAACGTCGGCCTGTGGTACGACATACCGCTCGACCCGCCGTTGACCGACAAGCTGCGCTTTGCCGGCGGCTACCAGAACGAAGAGATCGCCGGCACCGACAGCCTCAGCAAACTGCTCACCGTGGGCCCGGAATGGCACAGCAAGCTGCCCAGCGGCTGGCAGCGCGTGGTATCGCTCAAGTGGCAGCGCGAAGAGTACCGTCTGGGTGATGATTCGGGTTTGAGCACCCTGCTGATGCCGGGTGTGAGCTACAGCTACCTGCGCAGCGACAACCGCATCGACCCGCACAACGGCTACCGCTTGCAGTTCGACGCGCAGGTGGCCAAGGAAGGGCTGCTGTCCGACACCAACCTGCTGCATGGCAACGTGCTGCTCAAGGGCCTGACCACCGTGGCGCAGAACCACCGCTTCCTGGGCCGGGTGCAGTTCGGCGGCAGCGCCACCAACGGCTACAAGTCGGTGCCCCCCTCGCTGCGCTTCTTTGCCGGTGGCGACCAGAGCGTGCGTGGCTACGACTACCAGACCCTTTCACCCAAGAACGCCGATGGCGACCGTATCGGCGGGCGCTACCTGGTGGCCGCCAGTGCCGAGTACCAGTACTCGATCGCCGAGAAGTGGCGCCTGGCGACCTTCGTCGACCAGGGCAACTCGTTCAACAGCCTGGAGCTTCCCAGCCGCAAGACCGGCGTCGGCTTCGGTGTACGCTGGGTGTCGCCGGTCGGCCCGCTGCGGCTCGACCTGGCCAAGGCGCTGGACGATGACGGCGGCATACGTTTGCACTTTTCCATGGGGCCCGAGTTGTGAGCAAGGTGTTGAAACGCGGCGGGCTGGCCCTGCTGGCCCTGCTGGCGCTGCTGGTCGTGCTGGTGCTGGCCGTGGGTATCCTGCTGGGTACCCAGGCCGGCAGCCGCTGGGCCTTGAGCCTGGTGCCGGGCTTGCAGCTGGACAATTTTCAGGGCCGCCTTGGCGGGCAATGGCAGGCCGATCGGCTGATCTGGCAGCAGGGCGAGGACCGGGTCGAAGTGCTTGCACCGGTGTTTGCCTGGTCGCCCGGCTGCCTGTTGCGCATGACCTTGTGCATCGACCAGCTGCGCGCCGGGCAGGTCAACCTGGACTTCGCCCCCAGCGAGGCAGCGCCCGACAGCGGCCCGCTGCAGTTGCCCAGCCTCCAGTTGCCAGTGGCGATCGAACTGGGCGAAGTACAGGTCGGCCAGTTGCATCTGGACGGCAGCGAGCAGTTGAGCCAGTTGCAACTGGCTGCGCACTGGACCGCCCAGGGCCTGCAGATCGACAGCCTGAACCTGCAACGCGAAGACCTCAGCCTGAACCTCAGCGGCCTGCTGCAACCGGTGGGTGACTGGCCGTTGCAGCTGCAGGGTCAGGTGCAACTGCCGGCCATCGACGACCAGCCCTGGCAACTGGCGGTGCATGTAAAAGGCGAGCTGCAGAAAAGCCTCGACCTGCAGGCCGACAGCAGCGGCTACCTGCAAGGGCGCCTGGCGGGTCAATTGCAGCCCCTGGCCGAGCACCTGCCGGCCCAGGTACGCCTGAGCGCCACCGGCTTCAAGCCATCGGCCGGATTGCCGGACACCCTGCAGTTCGAACAGCTGGAACTCAGTGCCTATGGCGACCTGGCAAAAGGTTACCAACTGGTGGGCGCCGGTCGCCTGCCGGCCGAGCAGGGGCCGATCAGCCTGAGCCTGCGTGGCCGGGTGGATGCCAAGGGCGCCCAGATCGCCGCCCTGGACCTGAGCGCCGCCGCGCAGCAGCGTGTCACGCTCAGCGCCACTGCCGACTGGCAGAGCGGTCTGGTTGCCGATGCCAGCATCGACTGGCTGGACTTCCCGTGGCTGCGCCTGTACCCGCTGGACGAGGCTCCGCAGGTCACGCTGCGGCGCCTGAACGCCAAGGTCAACTACCGCGACGGCAACTACCAGGGCGATTTCAGTGGCGACCTGGACGGGCCGGCAGGTGCCTTCAAGGTCAGCAGCCCGTTCAAGGGCGACCTGGGCCAGGTCAGCCTGCCACAGCTGGCCCTTGAAGCCGGCCAGGGCAAGGTGGCCGGCAGCGTCGCCGTGCAGTTTGCCGAGGGCGTGGCGTGGGACGCGGCACTGGAATTGTCGGCGCTCAACCCGGCGTACTGGCTGGCCGAGCTGCCGGGCACCCTGGCGGGCCCGCTGCGCAGCAAGGGCGAACTCAAGGGCGACACGCTGCGCCTGAATGCCGACCTGGACCTCAAGGGGCGATTGCGCGGCCAGCCCGCCGTGCTGCAGGCCAAGGCCGACGGTGCAGGCGAGAACTGGACCCTGGGCACCTTGCTGATCCAGCTGGGGGACAACAAGATCAACGGCAGCGCCAGTGTGCAGCAACGCCTGGCGGGTCAGCTTGACCTCAACCTGCCGCGCCTGGGCCAGCTGTGGCCGCAACTGCAAGGCCAGCTCAAGGGCCGGCTTGATGTGGCCGGTACGCTCAAGGCGCCGCAGGGGCAACTGACCTTGCAGGGCCAGCAACTGGGCCAGGCCGAAAACCGCGTGCAACGCCTTGAGCTGGACGCCCGGCTGGACAGCGCCCCGCGTGCCCTGATCGACCTGCAGGCCGGGTCGATCCGCCTGGGCGAAACCAACCTGGGCACCCTGACCGCCAAAGGCCAGGGCGACATTGGCAAGCAGCAATTGCAACTGGCCCTCGATGGGCCGCAACTCAAGCTCGACCTGGGCCTGGACGGTCAGCTCGACAAGGGCAACTGGCGCGGACGCCTGGCCAGCGGCCAGGTGCAGGCGGGCGGGCAGGACTGGCAGCTGCAGGCACCGGCCAGGTTGCAGCGCCTGGCCAATGGGCAGGTGGATTTCGGCGCCCATTGCTGGCGCTCCGGGCAGGCCAGCCTGTGTGGTGAAGACCAGCGCCTGATGCCCGACCCGCGCCTGCGCTACCACCTCAAGCAATTCCCGCTGCAAAGCCTGGCACAGTGGTTGCCCAAGGACTTCGCCTGGCAGGGCATGCTCAATGCCGACATCAACCTCGACCTGCCGGCCAGCGGGCCCAAGGGGTCGATCGTGGTAGACGCCAGTGGCGGCACCTTGCGGGTGCGGGAAAAGGATCGATGGCTGGACTTCCCGTACCAGGCGCTGCGCCTGAACAGCACCCTGGGCCCGCGCCGCGTGGACACGCGCCTGGAGTTCGTGGGCGGGCGCCTGGGCGAGCTGACCCTGTCGGCGCGTATCGACCCACTGGCGCGCAACAAGCCGCTGAGCGGAGACTTCCGCCTGAGCGGGCTGGACCTGTCGGTGGGCCGGCCGTTCGCGCCGATGGTCGAGCGCCTGGCTGGCCAGCTCAACGGCAGCGGACAGATCACCGGTACGCTGCTGGCGCCCCAGGTCAACGGCAACCTGACGCTGAGCAATGGCGAAGTGTCGGGTGCCGAGTTGCCCATCAGCCTCAGCGACCTCAGCCTGCGGGCACAGATCGCAGGCGAGCAGGTGCAACTGGGCGGCGAGTGGAAGAGCGGCCCGGTCGGCCAGGGCCGCCTGAGTGGCCAGATCGGCTGGGCCCAGGGCCTGGCGGTGGAGTTGCAACTGCAGGGGCAGCGCCTGCCGGTCACCGTCGAACCCTACGCCAACCTGGAGGTGGCTCCGGACCTGAAGATCCACATGATCGGCGAAAAGCTCGCGGTCACCGGCAAGGTGCTGGTGCCCAAGGGCAAGATCACCGTGCGCGAACTGCCGCCTTCGACCGTCAAGGTGTCGGATGACACGGTCATCATCGGCCACCAGACCGAGCAGGGCAAGGCGCCGATGGCCGTGGCCATGGACATCGACGTGGAGGTGGGGCAGGACAAGCTGGCATTCAGCGGCTTCGGCCTGACCGCCAACCTGCTGGGGCGCGTGCACATTGGCGACAACCTCGATACCCGTGGCGAGCTCAGCCTGGCCGATGGGCGCTACCGCGCCTATGGCCAGCGCCTGACCATCCGCCGTGCGCGGCTGCTGTTTGCCGGGCCGATCGACCAGCCCTACCTGGACATCGAGGCCATTCGCCAGACCGACGACGTGATTGCCGGCATCCGCCTCAGCGGCAGCGCCGAACAGCCCACCACCCAGGTGTTTTCCGAGCCGGCGATGAGCCAGGAGCAGGCCTTGTCGTACCTGGTGCTGGGGCGTCCGCTGGGCAATACCGGCGAAGACAACAACATGCTGGCGGAGGCGGCCCTGGGCCTGGGCCTGGCGGGCAGCGCGGGGATTACCGGCAGCCTGGCATCGAGCCTGGGCATCGAGGACTTCCAGCTCGACACCCAGGGCAGCGGCGACAACACCAGCGTGGTGGCCAGCGGCAAGCTGACCGAGCGCCTGAGCCTGCGCTACGGCGTAGGGGTGTTCGAGCCGGCCAACACCATCGCCTTGCGCTACCTGCTCAGCAAGAAGGTCTACCTGGAGGCTGCCAGCGGTATCGCCAGCTCGCTGGATATCTTCTACAAGCGCGACTTCTGATACGGCCCGTCAAGGGCTGCGTACACAACAACGCCAGGCGCGACCGCTCGCGCCTGGCGTTGTTGTGTGCAGGGTGTGTCTAGCGCGTGTGCGCTTCCTGGCGCCGGATGTTGCCGATCTGGCGCAGGCTCAACCCGTACTTGTCGGCCAGCACGCTGCGTGACTGGCCATTGGAGCTTTCCTGCTGGATCTGCTGGTTGCGCAGCTGGCGATTGAAGTGGTCGGCCTTGGGAATCTCCAGCGCCATGCCGGCGTAGCGCTTGATCAATGCATCCAGCGCTTCGGTTGGCAGGATCTCGGCCAGCGTGGTGCGCTCGCGGTGCTTGGGAATGTACTTGGGGCGGCCGCCGTAGATGGTGGTCAGGCGGTAGGCATGCTCCAGCCCGATGCATTCGATGAGCATCTGCAGTGACTGGGGCAGTTGTTCGATGTCGATCTTGTTCAGGTCACACAGTTCCATGATGACTTCCTTGTTGGCGGTATGAGCGAAGGGGCCACTTCATCGGGTGCCGTCCGTGCCTGAGCATCCTTGCCAGGTGCGGCGCGCCCCACGTCGACAGCGTTGAACTGCCAAGTGGCCTGAAGGAATTCTCGGTCAACCGCCAAGGGGAGATCTAGGCAGCAAGCGGGTCAGGGGAGGTAGTCTTTCCGTACACATTGCGTGAGGAAGTCGGTGGTCTGTTGTAGGAACCAGCGGCGCCAGGGAGGGCGTGGCCGCGTGTCTGCGGCGAGCCTGCTCCAGTGCTGTGGTTCAGGTTGCTCAACCCTGAACGCAGGGCACGGGCACACCTGGCGGATGATTTCAGGTTGTCGCGTCGGGAAAAACCGGGAAACATCCTCCTGCGTGACGTGGCGTTGTATCATGGCCGCCGGCCGCAGTAGGGCCCTCAAACCCGTTGTCGTAAGGATTTTTCAATGACTCAAGCTCAACGCCTGAAATACTCGATCCTGGTTGCCCTGGTGGTGCTGGCAATCATGCTGGGCGGCTCGTACCTGCAGAACGCCGGCGTGATCAGCGAAAAGGTGTTCCAGTACATTGCCATCGGCGTAGCCGTATTGGCCGTGATCGTGAACGGCATCATGCGGCGCAAGGTCAAGTTCTGACCGCTTGCGAGGCTGCGGCCGGCGTCACCCGGCCGTTGGCCTAGCGTGAAACCGGCTGTTCCAGCACCGCGCGAGCCTCGGGGTTGAGGCTGTAGCACTTGTCGCTGCCCAGGCTGATCACACCTTCGACGCACAGGCGCTTGAGCACTTCGCGAACGCTCAGGAACGACAGCGGAATATCCAGCTGCTCGAGCTGGCTGTGCACCCCGCGCACCCCGATACTGCGCCCCTCTCTGGCGGCCGCGTGCAGCGCATCGATGACCTTCAGCCGGATCAGGCTGGTGCGCAGGCCGAATGCCTTGAGCAGTTCGCGGATATGTTCGTTGCCGGCGCGGTCCGGTTCAGCCGCTTCGGGCTTTTCCGGCAGCGGCGCGTGGGCTTTGCGTCTGAAACGCAGCGGTGTGATTGGCTGTTGCTGGTTGTACATGTGAAAACTCCCTTTCCCGAGCCTGTCCAGTTTGCGTGTGGTGCTCTCACTCTATAAGACGAACGAGCGCGGCAAATCTGCATCGGCAAGGCAAAAAATATTGCCTTTATGTAGAGAGAGACGAACGAGCGGCGCAAAAGCGGTAAATTTTCATGATGAAATTCGTCTAGTCAGGATGTTCGTTCACCCTGATGCTGCCGGAGTCCGCGTGTCTGCCAATCGCTCGATCCCCTCGTTCTGCCTGACGGCCCTGCTGGTTGCTCTGAGTTGTTCAGCCCACGCCCGCGAGGCGCCGCCGGGCGAGGCCCGGGCCGAGATCCGCCGCACCAGCTTCGGTGTGCCGCACATCGTGGCCCGCGATGAGCGTGGCCTGGGCTATGGCATCGGGTATGCCTACGCGCAGGACAACCTGTGCCTGCTGGCCAACGAAGTGGTGACCGTCAACGGTGAGCGCTCGCGGTTCTTCGGGCCGCAGGCGCTGACCCTGGAGCAGCGTGAAAACCTGGCCAGCGACGTGTTTTTCACCTGGCTGAACACGCCGGCGGCGGTGTCTGCGTACTGGCAGGCGCAACCGGCGCCGATCCGTTCATTGCTCGAAGGCTACGCGCTGGGCTACAACCGCGCGCTGGCCGAGCGCACTGCCCAGGGCCTGCCTGCCCAGTGCCAGCAGGCCGAGTGGCTGCGCCCCATCACCGCCCTGGACCTGGTCAAGCTGACCCGTCGCCTGCTGGTCGAGGGTGGGGCCGGGCAGTTCGTCGAAGCCGTGGCCGGTGCCGTGCCCCCCGGTGCAGCGGCGGGGTTGCCGGCTGCGGCCTTCAGTGTGGCCCAGGCGCGCCAGGCCAACTTTGCGCTTGAGCGCGGCAGCAACGCGGTGGCGATAGGGCACGAGCGTTCGGCCAATGGCCGTGGCCTGTTGCTGGCCAACCCGCATTTCCCGTGGGTGGGTGGCATGCGCTTCTACCAGATGCAGTTGAGCATCCCCGGCAAGCTGAACGTGATGGGCGCCGCGTTGCCCGGCCTGCCGCTGATCAATATCGGTTTCAACCGGCATCTGGCCTGGACGCACACCGTCGACACCTCCCGGCACTTCACCTTGCACCGCTTGCAACTGGACCCGAAAGACTCGACCCGCTACCTGCTCGACGGCGTGTCCACCCCCATGACCCGCCAGCCGGTGAGCGTGTCGGTCAAGGCTGAGGACGGCCAGCAGCAGGTGGTCACCCGCGAGCTGTACGGCACGATCTATGGCCCGCTGGTACAGTGGCCCGGGCGGCTGGACTGGACCGGGCAGGTGGCCTTCAGCCTGCGTGATGCCAACCTGGGCAACACCCGCGTGCTGCAGCAGTGGTACAGCATGAACCAGGCCGACAGCCTGCAGGCCCTGCAGCAGTCGGTGCAGCGCCTGCAGGGCATACCCTGGGTCAACACCCTGGCAGTGGATGCCAGCGGGCAGGCGTTGTACCTGAACCAGTCGGTGGTGCCCTATGTGGATGCGCCGCTGCTGGCGCAGTGCAGCGACCCGGCGGCGGGCCTGGAACTGATCGTGCTCGACGGTTCGCGCAGCGCCTGCAACTGGAAGGTCGATGCGCGAGCGGCGCAGCCCGGTATCTTCCCCGCGCAACTGCAGCCCAGCCTGCTGCGTGGCGATTTCGTACAGCACTCCAACGATTCGGCCTGGATGGTCAACCCGGCGCAGCCGCTGCGCGGCTACTCGCCGATCATCAGCCGCGAAGACGTGCCCCTGGGCCCGCGCAGCCGCTTTGCCCTGCAGCGGTTGAACCGCCCCGGCAAGATCAGCGCGCAGGACCTGCACCACATGGTCATGGACGACAAGGTGTACCTGGCCGAGCTGGCGCTGCCCGACCTGCTGCAGTGGTGCAAGGGCGCGACGGCCGATCCGCAGCTCAAGGCCGTTTGCGACAGCCTGGAGGCGTGGGATGGCAAGGCCGGCCTGGCCAGTGGCATCGGCCTGGTGCACTTCCAGAACATCCTGCAGGCGTTGCAGGAGCACGGTGAGTTCTGGCGCGTGGCATTCGATCCGGCCGACCCCCAGCACACCCCACGCGGCCTTGCGCTGGAGCGTGCCGAGGTGGCCAGGGCCGTGCGTGCGGCGGCATTGGCGTCGCAGGCGCAGGTGGCCGAGGCCGGGCTGAGTGCGAATGTGCAGTGGGGGCAGATCCAGCAGGCGGGCGACGGCACGCCGATGCATGGCGGGCCGTCGAGCCTTGGGGTGTACAACGCCATGCAGAGCGTGCCGGGCGAGGGGGGCAAGCGCACCGTGATCAGCGGCACCAGTTACCTGCAGGTGGTCAGTTTCGATGACAAGGGGCCGCACGCGCAGGGGCTGCTGGCGTTTTCCCAGTCCAGCGAGGCGGGGTCGGTGCATGCCAGTGACCAGACCCGTGCGTTCTCGGCCGGGCACTGGCACACCATTCCATTCACCGAGGCGCAGATCAAGGCGGACCCGCAGTATCAGGTGCAGGTGATACGTGAGACGGATACTGCAGCTGTAGCCAGCAGCCCACGTTGAGCGTCGGCTGCATCGCGGGTCAAGCCCGCTCCCACCAGGATTGCGCACTACCTGTGGGGGCGGGCTTGACCCGCGATAGCGTGGCTACGTATTCAGATCCCGCAACAACAGCCCGAAGCCCAGCTCCACCTGTTCGGGAATCGGCAGGTACACCGTGTGCCCATCCCCCGGCGCCACCTCCAGCGGATTGCCCGCGCGATCCCGCAGCTGGTGCAGGTCGAAATGGTAGTTGCCCCGCGGCGTCATCAGCTCCAGGTGATCGCCCAGCCCGAAACGGTTCTTGACCTTGACCTCGGCCAGCCCGTCGACCCGTTCCCCGGTCAGCTCGCCCACGAATTGCTGGCGCTCGGACACCGAGTTGCCCCGCTCGTAGTTCTGGTACTCGTCGTGCACGTGGCGGCGCAAGAAGCCTTCGGTGTAGCCGCGTTGCGCCAATGACTCCAGGTCGAGCATCAGCGAACGGTCGAATTCACGCCCCGCCAGCGCATCGTCGATGGCCTGCCGGTACGCCTGGGTGGTGCGGGCACAGTAGAAGTGCGACTTGGTACGCCCCTCGATCTTCAGCGAGTGCACCCCCATGCGGGTCAGGCGCCCGACGTGCTGCACGGCACGCAGGTCCTTGGCGTTCATGATGTAGGTGCCGTGCTCGTCCTCGAATGCCGGCATGTCTTCGCCGGGCCGGTTGGCTTCCTGCAGCACGAACACCTGGTTGGTGGGGGCGCCGACGCCCAGGGTCGGCTGGACTTCGCGCACGATGTCACCCACCTCGTTTTCCTGGGCCGGGGTGGCGCTGTACTGCCAGCGACAGGCGTTGGTGCAGCTGCCCTGGTTGGCATCGCGCCGGTTCAGGTAGCCCGACAGCAGGCAGCGCCCCGAATACGCCATGCACAGGGCGCCGTGCACGAACACTTCCAGCTCCATCGCCGGCACCTGCTGGCGGATCTCTTCGATTTCTTCCAGCGACAGCTCCCGGGACAGGATCACCCGGCTCAGGCCCTGGGATTGCCAGAACGCGACACTGGCCCAGTTCACCGTATTGGCCTGTACTGACAGGTGGATCGGCATGGCCGGGAAGTGCTGGCGCACCAGCATGATCAGCCCAGGGTCGGACATGATCAGCGCGTCCGGGCCCATGGCGATCACAGGTTCCAGGTCCTTGAGGAAGGTCTTGAGCTTGGCATTGTGCGGGGCGATGTTGACCACCACGTAGAACCGCTTGCCCTGGGCCTGGGCTTCCTGGATGCCCAGCGCCAGGTTGGCATGGTCGAATTCGTTGTTGCGCACACGCAGGCTGTAGCGCGGCTGGCCGGCGTAGACCGCATCGGCGCCATAGGCGAAGGCATAGCGCATGTTCTTCAGGGTGCCGGCAGGGGCGAGCAGTTCGGGTCGGGCGAGGTGGGTCATGGCAAGGTCGCGACAAAAGCGCGGATGCTACGCGCCTGCACCACCGATTTTATTGATCCACGGCAACGGCACTTTCTGCAGTGCGCCGCGCACTAATCATCAGAGCGCAAAGGAGCGGACATGAACGAATCGGTATTGCAGCAAAAAGCCCTGATGTGGTTGCTGGTCCTGGTGACCCTGGCCTTCATCTGGATTCTATTGCCCTACTACGGCGCGGTGTTCTGGGCGGTGATCCTGGGCATCGTGTTTGCGCCGTTGCAGCGCCGGTTGCTGTTGCGCCTGGGCTGGCGGCGCAACCTGGCGGCGGGTATCACGCTGCTGGTGTGCCTGCTGATCGCGATTCTGCCGGTGATCGTCATCAGCACGTTGCTGGTTCAGGAAGGCGCCACGCTGTACAAGAACATCGAGAGCGGCCAACTGGATATCGCCGGCTACATCGAGCGCTTCAAGGACATGCTGCCCGCTGTGGCCCAGCATGGCCTGGAACGCCTGGGCATGGGGGATCTGGAGGGCTTGCGCGACAAGATCGCCAAGGGCGCGATGCAGGGCAGCCAGTTCTTCGCCACCCAGGCGTTCAGCTTCGGGCAGGGCACGTTCGAGTTTCTGGTGAGCTTCGGCATCATGCTGTACCTGCTGTACTTCTTCCTGCGCGATGGCGCCGAGCTGGTGCGCAAGATCCGCACGGCGGTGCCCCTGGCCGAACACCAGAAGCGTCGCCTGCAACTGAAGTTCAATCGCGTGGTGCGTGCCACGGTCAAGGGCAACCTGCTGGTGGCGGTGACCCAGGGCGCGCTCGGCGGGTTCATCTTCTGGGTGCTGGATATCCCCAGTGCGCTGGTGTGGGCGGTGCTGATGGCGTTTCTGTCGCTGCTGCCGGCGGTGGGTGCCGGCATCGTGTGGGGCCCGGTGGCCGCGTACTTCCTGCTCAGTGGTTCGATCTGGCAGGGTGTGGTGCTTGCCGCCTTCGGGGTGTTCGTGATCGGTCTGGTGGACAACGTGCTGCGCCCGATCCTGGTGGGCAAGGACACCCGCATGCCCGACTACCTGATCCTGATCTCGACCCTGGGCGGGCTGGCGGTGTTCGGCCTCAACGGCTTCGTCATCGGGCCGTTGATCGCGGCGCTGTTCATGTCCAGCTGGGGGATTTTCGTGGCGACCAAGCCTCAGGTGCAACTGCCCTGAGGCGCCGCTGGCGAGCGTCACTTCCAGCTATAGGACATGCCCACGTAGGCTGCGAAGCCTTCGCCGGGGGTGGAGCGTGCGGCATCGAGACCCTTGTCGTCGTAGCCGGGCGTCACGGTTGCGGCATAGCGCTTGTTGGTGAGGTTGCGCAGGTCGAGCCAGGTGGCCCAGTCCTGTCGGGGGGAGGCGTAGCCGAAGGTTGCGCCCAGCAGGGCATACGCATCGGCCTGGTAGGAGTTGGCGTAGTCGACCTGCACCTTTGAGGCCATCTGCGTGTTGAGCCCGGCATAGAAGCCGCTGGGATGGTCCAGGCGCACCTGCGCCTGGTAGTAGTGCATCGGCATGCCGGGCAGGCGGTTGTCGCCGAACGCCGCGTCATCGCGGTAGTGGAAGTCGCTGAAGGTGTAGGCCTGGCGCAGCGACACCCGGCCAACTCCGCTGTGTTCCCACAGCAGGCTGTCGAGGCTGGCTTCCACCCCCTGGTGCACGGTAGGGCTGGCATTCACCTCGCCGACGATGGCGTTGGTGGTGCTGCTGGCGGCCACGGTTTCCACTGTCAGCAGTTCGTGGCGCACGGCCGAGTAGTACCAGGCCAGGTCCCAGCGCCCCAGCCGCGAGTCGCCGCGTGCGCCGAGCTCCAGGGTGGTGGCGGTCTGGTTGCGCAGCTCGATGGGTTGGGTCTGCAGGCCGTTGATCGCTGGCGAGCTCCAGATCAGCGCCCAGGGGTGTGCAGGCTCCACCGAGCGGCTCAGGTTGCCGTACAGCTGCAGCGCGGGGCTGAAGTCGTAGCGCAGCCCCAGGCGCGGGGCGTAGTCCCAGTCATGCTGGCTGACCTTGCCGCCGCTGGCCGGATAGGTGACGGCGCTTTCGCGGCGGGTATAGATCATCGCCAGGCCGCTGGTCAGCCACAGGTCTGGCACCAGTTCCAGTTCGTTGCTGAAGTGGAGGACGCTGTCCGAGCCCTGGTAGGTGAAGTCGCGGGTCTTGGTGCCTATGGGCTGAGTGGGGTCGGTCTCGACCCGCACGAACTCCGAGGCCCCGGTGTTGGGCAGGTGCTTGGTGGTGCGCCAGCCCAGGGTGGTCTTGCTCTCGTGGCCGAACAGGGTGTCGCGGCGCAGGTAGTTGAGCGTGCCGCTGACGTCGGTGTACGCCACCTTGAGGCGCTTGGTGCCTTCACGCAGGTCCATGGGGTAGTCGTGGTAGACCAGGCCGGCTTCCAGCTGCGAGTCGTCATCGAGGTAGAAGGTGGTCTTGTTGCCCAGCCAGGTGCTGCCCGGTTGCGGGCGGCTGGCGTCGCGGCTCAGGTACAGCGGGTTGGCAGCGCGCGGGTGGTGCTTGATCTGGTCCTTGGTCAGGCGCCCGGCCAGTTCGTTTTCGGTTTCGCGGTAACGCAGGTAGAAGCGGGTTTCCAGGTTGGGGTTGAAGCGGTAGCCGACGTTGGCGGCGATGCCCTTGCTGCTGCCGCTGCTGTGGTCCTGGTAGCCGTCGTATTCCGAGTCGGTGAGGGCGACGTAGTAGTCCAGGTCACCCAGTACCTGGCCGGAGCTGACCTGGCGTTTGCCGTAGCCACGGCTGCCGGCCTCGACCCGTACCTGCAGGGGCGCGGCGTCGTAGCCGGTGTGGGTCACGTAGTTGATGGCGCCGCCCAGGGCCAGGGCGCCGCGGTCGAAACCATTGGCGCCGCGCAGTACCTCGGCGCGGCTTAGCCACAGGGGCTCGAACAATTCATAGGGCGTGCCGCCGGGGCCGGTCAGGGGCAGGCCGTCGAACAGGGTGTATACGCCGGAGCCGTGGGCGCCGGGGGCACGGTTGAGGCCCGAGCCGCGAATCGACAGTTTGATGCCGTCGTTGCCGGCGGATTGGGCGAACACGCCGGGCTGGTAGGCGAGAACGTCCTGGTTGCTGGCGACGCGGCCTTGTTCGACCTGTTGCATGTCGATCAGGTTGGTGGCCCCGGGGATTTGCTGCAGGCGCTCACGGGCGTCCTGAAGCTCGTTGTGTTCCTGGTCCTGGATCAGTACCTGGCCGAGTTCGATGCCTGGGTTGGCTTGGGCGGTGGCGGTGCAGGCGATCAATACGGCGAGGGACGAGCGGGGCAGGGTGGGGTGCATCGAAGGGGTTCCGGGACGGTTGGGCGGCTATCTGACGTTGCAAGTATCAGACGAAGCACAGTGGGTGATCTGTAGTGCAGTCATGTTTTTGATCTGCTCTGGATATGTTCACGGTCGTCGATTTTATCGAGCGGTGTGTTTATCCGGCATGGATAGCGCTGCGAATGACGCCTTCCGCTCTTACAGCGGGTCACTTTTGCAAGGACGCAAAAGTAACCAAAAGGTCCCCGGCCAAACATACGGCCCTACGCTTCGCTCCGGGTTCCCTCCCTCCGGCGCCGTCCAGGGGGCACGCGACCCGAGTTGCTGCGCAACTCTAACAGTCGCTCGCTTCGGCTAACGCCGAAGGGGCTGCGCCCCGCCCCCTGCACGACACCTCCACTCGGCCTCCTGACAGGCCGGACAATCAAGAGCAAGAGCAAGAGCAAGAGCAAGAGCAAGAGCAAGAGCAAGAGCAAGAGCAAGAGCAAGAGCAAGAGCAAGAGCAAGAGCAAGAGCAAGAGCAAGAGCAAGAGCAACGGCGGTGCTGGGGATGGGTTGTTCAATCGCCAAAAACAAAACACCCCGCCGAAGCGGGGTGTCCTGTCAATGCATCAGCACTCAACCAAGCAACTGCAAACCTGCATGCTGCACCAGGTCCAGCAACGGCTGCGGATAAACACCCAGCACGAACGCCAGAATCGCAATCGCCAGCAGCATCACACCACCGGTACGCTGCTCCCAGTTCAACGGCGCATCGTGACGACGCAGGTTCGGCTCGATCAGGTACAGGGTGACCATCACGCGCAGGTAGTAGAACACCCCAATCGCACTACCGATCACCAACGCACCCACCAGCCACCACAGCTGCGACTCGACGCCGGTAGCAATGATGTAGAACTTGCCGATGAAGCCCGCAGTCAGCGGAATACCTGCCAGCGACAGCATCATCACGGTCAGTACCGCCGTCAGGTACGGACGACGCCAGAACAGGCCGCGGTACTCGTACAGGGCATCGGCATCACGGCCCTTGTAAGGCGAGGACATCAGGGTGATGACGCCAAACGCGCCCAGGCTGGTGATCACGTAGGTCACCAGGTACACGCCAATGGCTTCCACCGCCATGCCCTTGCTCGCCACCAGCGCAATCAGCAGGTAACCGAAGTGGGCGATCGAGGAGTAACCCAGCAGACGCTTGAGGTTGCTCTGGGTCAGCGCCAGCAGGTTGCCGACCAGAATCGAGGCCA
Organism: Pseudomonas sp. MF6396; assembly: GCF_002018915.1. NCBI lineage: Bacteria > Pseudomonadati > Pseudomonadota > Gammaproteobacteria > Pseudomonadales > Pseudomonadaceae > Pseudomonas > Pseudomonas sp. MF6396. Next base: position 56,842 of record NZ_MVOK01000013.1, read on the forward strand.
CTGCAATCACCGACAGCACGGTGGTCAGCACGCCGCTGCTGGCAGCAGGGGAGAGCATGAACAGGCGTACCACAACGGCGAATACAGCCACCTTGCTCGCGGTGGCCAGGAACGCGGCGACCGGCGCCGGAGCACCTTCGTATACGTCCGGGGTCCACAGGTGGAACGGTACCAGCGACAGCTTGAACGCCAGGCCGACCAGCATCATGCCCAGGCCCAGCTGGGCAATCAGGCTTGGCAGGCTGGTGGTGGCCAGGGCCTTGCCGATGCCGTCGAAGCTCAGGCTGCCGGCGTCGGCATACAGCAGCGCCATGCCGAACAGCAGGAACGCGGAACCGGCTGCCGACAACACCATGTACTTGATGCCGGCTTCCAGCGAACGCTTGTTGAAGAATGCATACGCCACCAGGCCATACACCGGTACCGAGAGCAGCTCCAGGCCGATGAACAGGCCGGCCAGGTGTTGCGCGCAGACCAGCACCAGGCCGCCCAGGGCCGCCATCAGGATCAGCAGGTAGAGCTCTTCGCGGTTGCCCGGGTAGCCCTTGCCGCCGTCACCCAGGTAGGCATGCGCCAGGGTCACGCAGGCCAGGGTGGCGACCAGGATCAACGCCATGTACAGGCACGCGAAGCTGTCGACGGTCAGCAATGGGGTGACCGCCAGCGGGGCCACCTTGAGGGTCGGGATGATCGACAGCAGGGCCAGGTTCAGCCCCACGGTCGACAGCAGGAAGGTTTGCGAGTGATTGCGGCGCCAGGCGATGGCCAGCATCACCACGACGATGGTGATACTGGTGATCAGCAGTGGCGCAAGCGCAATAAAGTGTTGAATCGTCAGGTCCATAGCGCTCTTACCGGGCCGAAGCGAGTTGAGTGAAAGCGGAGCCGAGCCACTGCTGCACACCACTCATGGTGGCGGCGGAGGTATCCAGGAACGGCTGCGGGTAAACGCCCAGCACAATCAGCAGTACCGCCAGGCCCAGCACCATGATCAGTTCGCGGTTGTCCATGCCGGCCAGTACTTCGTCGGACTTGGCCGGGCCGAAGTAGGCGCGGTGGATCATGATCAGCGAGTACACCGAGCCGAACACCAGGCCGGAGGTGGCAATCGCGGTGACCCACGGGGCACTGACGAAGCTGCCGATCAGGATCAGGAACTCGCCGACGAAGTTGCCGGTACCCGGCAAGCCCAGCGAGGCCGCGGCGAAGAACAGGCTGATGGCCGGCAGGTAGGCGATGCGCGACCACAGGCCACCCATCTGACGCATGTCACGGGTGTGCAGACGCTCGTACAGCTGGCCGCTGAGGATGAACAGTGCCGCTGCCGACAGGCCGTGGGCCAGCATCTGGATCACCGCGCCCTGCAGGGCCTGCTGGCTGCCGGAGTAGATGCCGATCAGCACGAAGCCCATGTGCGAGACGCTGGAGAACGCGATCAGGCGCTTGATGTCGGTTTGCGCGAAGGCCAGGAATGCACCGTAGAAGATCCCGATCAGACCCAGGGTCATGGCGATCGGCGCGAACTCGGCCGAGGCATTCGGGAACAGCGGCAGGGCAAAACGCAGCAGGCCGTAGGCCGCGGTCTTCAGCAGGATACCGGCCAGGTCGACGGAACCGGCAGTCGGCGCCTGGGCGTGGGCATCAGGCAGCCAGGAGTGGAACGGTACCACCGGCAGCTTGACCGCGAAGGCGATGAAGAAGCCCAGCATCAGCAGGTATTCGGTACCCGCCGGCAGGTCGGCCTTGAGCAACTGGGTGTAGTCGAAGGTGATCACACCGGTGTTGCCGTAGTTGACCAGTACCAGGCCCAGGATCGCCACCAGCATGATCAGGCCGCTGGCCTGGGTGAAGATGAAGAACTTGGTGGCTGCGTAGATCCGGGTCTTCTTGCCGTCCGAGGAGCTGTGACCCCAGAGCGCGATGAGGAAATACATCGGCACCAGCATCATTTCCCAGAAGAAGAAGAACAGGAACAGGTCCAGGGCCAGGAACACACCGACCACGCCGCCCAGGATCCACATCAGGTTGAGGTGGAAGAAGCCGACGTGGCGCTGGATCTCTTTCCAGGAACACAGTACCGAGAGCACACCGAGCAGGCCGGTGAGCAGGATCATCAGCAGCGACAGGCCGTCCAGGGCCAGGTGCAGGCTGATGCCGAAGCGCTCGATCCACAGCACTTTGAACTCGTAGGCCCACTGTGGCGCGGCACCCGGCGCAGGCGCCAGGGTGTAGTCGCCGTTGGCCCACAGCCAGAGGCCGATACCAAGCAGCAGGGACATGGTCAGCAGCGCGATGTAGCGCGGCAGGGTGGCGCCGAAGCGCTCACCCAGCCAGCACAGCAGGCCGCCGATAAAGGGGATCAGGATCAGCCAAGGCAAAATCATGACGGGCTCAATTCCTTTCGCAAAGTCGCAAGGTTCATATCAGACCGCAGCCACAACAACGGCACCGAGCACAAGCACGGCACCAATGGCGATCGAGGCGGTGTACCAGCGCAGCTGACCGGTTTCGGTTTTGCTCATGGCGGCATGACCGCCCTTGGCCAAACGCGGAATCAGGCCGATGCTGCGGTCAACCGGATCCTTGCGCAGGATGTGGCTGATCAGCAGGTAAGGTTTGACGAACAGCTTGTCGTAGATCCAGTCGAAGCCCCAGGCGGCGAACCACCAGGCCGACAGCACACGACCGATACCGCTGTTGGCGATCGCGGTAACCAGGCGACGCTTGCCCAGGAACAGCATGGCGGCCAGCAGGATGCCGGCGATGGCGATGGCACCCGAGGCGATTTCCAGGCTGTGCTTGGCTTCGCCACCGGCATGCCCGACGCTCTGCGGCAGCACGCCGGCCAGCGGTGGGTGGATCCAGGCGCCGACGAAGGTCGACAGCACGATCAGCACGCCCAGCGGCAGCCAGTGCGAGATGCCGTGGCCAGCGTGGGCTTCGGTCTTGGCTTCGCCGTGGAAGGCGATGAAGATCAGGCGGAAGGTGTACAGCGAGGTCATGAACGCACCCACCAGGCCGGCGTACAGCAAGCCGCTGTTGCCGCTGGCGAAGGCTTCCCAGAGGATCTCGTCCTTGGAGTAGAAGCCGGCGGTCAGCAGCGGCAGGGCAGCCAGGGCGGCACCACCGACGATGAAGCTGGCGTAGGCCAGTGGCAGTTTCTTCCACAGGCCGCCCATCTTGAAGATGTTCTGCTCGTGGTGGCAGGCAACGATCACCGCACCGGAGGCAAGGAACAGCAGGGCCTTGAAGAAGGCGTGGGTCATCAGGTGGAAGATCGCGCCGTCGAAGGCGCCCACGCCCAGGGCCAGGAACATGTAGCCGATCTGGCTCATGGTCGAGTAGGCCAGGATACGCTTGATGTCGGTCTGTACCAGCGCGGCAAAGCCGGCCAGCACCAGGGTCACGCCGCCGACCACACCCACCAGGTGCAGCACGTCGGGTGCCAGGGCGAACAGGCCGTGGGTACGTGCGATCAGGTAGACACCGGCGGTCACCATGGTGGCGGCGTGGATCAGTGCCGATACCGGGGTAGGGCCGGCCATCGCGTCTGCAAGCCAGGTCTGCAGCGGCAGTTGGGCCGATTTGCCCACAGCGCCGCCCAGCAGCATCAGGGTTGCCAGCACGATCCAGAAATCACCGGCCTGGAACTTCTGCGGCGCCAGCACCAGCAGTTGCTGGATGTTCAGGGTGCCCAGTTGCTGGAACAGGATGAACAGGCCGATGGCCATGAACACGTCGCCGATACGGGTGACGATGAAGGCCTTGAGCGCTGCGTTGCCGTTGTTGCGGTTGCTGTAGTAGAAACCGATCAACAGGTACGAGCACAGGCCCACGCCTTCCCAACCGAAGTAGATGAACAGCAGGTCGTCGCCCAGGATCAGGAACAGCATGCTGGCAATGAACAGGTTGGTGTAGGCGAAGAAGCGCGAGTAGCCGGCTTCACCACGCATGTACCACGAGGCGAACAGGTGGATCAGGAAGCCCACGCCGACCACCACGCCGAGCATGGTCACCGACAGGCCGTCCAGGTACAGGGTGAAGTTGGGCTTGAAGTCGCCCACCTGCATCCACTGCCACAGCAGCTGGCTGTACGCGCCGCCTTCAGGCGGGGCGACGTTGAACTGCCAGATCACGTAGGCGGCCACGATGGCCGAGAGGCCGATCGAACCGACACCGATCAGCGCCGACAGGTTCTCCGAGAACCGCCCACGCGAGAACGACAGCAGCACAAAGCCGATCAGGGGGAAGACGAAGGTCAGAAAGAGTAGGTTCATCCGCGCATCTCACTGGCAGCATCGATATCGAGAGTGTGGAAGCGGCGATACAGCTGCAGCAGGATCGCCAGGCCGATACTGGCCTCGGCGGCGGCCAGGCTGATCACCAGGATGAACATGATCTGCCCGTCCGGTTGCGCCCAGCGGCTGCCCGCCACGATGAATGCCAGTGCCGAGGCGTTCATCATGATTTCCAGGCTCATCAGTACGAACAGAATGTTGCGGCGCACCATCAGCCCGACCAGGCCGAGGCAGAACAGGATGCCGGCGACGGCCAGGCCGTGTTCGAGAGGAATTGCTGACATGATTTACTCCTTCGCCTCGTTGCGGCCGAGGTGGAACGCCGTCACTGCTGCAGCCAGCAGCAGCATCGAGGCCAGTTCCACCACCAGCAGGTAAGGGCCGAACAGGCTGATGCCCACGGCCTTGGCGTCAACGGTGGTATGACCGATGGCGGCGCCGCTCGGCTGCACGAACAGCACGTACAGCAGTTCGGCCAGCAGCAGGACGGCGAGGAACACCGGCCCGCCCCAGATGCCGGGCTTGAGCCAGCCGCGCTCCTGGGCGACCGAGGCCGGCCCCAGGTTGAGCATCATCACCACGAACACGAACAGCACCATGATGGCGCCAGCGTAGGCGATCACTTCGAGCACGCCGGCAAACGGCGCGCCGAGGGCGAAGAAGGTCATCGCCACGGAGATCAGCGAAATGATCAGGTAGAGCAGGGCATGCACCGGGTTGGTGTTGGTGATCACCCGCAGGGTGGACACCACGGCGACACCGGATGCGAAATAGAAAGCGAATTCCATCTTTCTTCCTTAAGGGAGCAAGCTCTTCACGTTGATCGGCTCGGCTTCGTTCTGCGCGGCGCCCTTCGGCTTGCCGGCAACGGCCATACCTGCAACACGGTAGAAGTTGTAATCAGGGTTCTTGCCGGGGCCGGAGATCAGCAGATCTTCTTTCTCGTACACCAGGTCCTGACGTTTGAACTCGGCCATTTCGAAATCCGGGGTGAGCTGGATCGCGGTGGTCGGGCAGGCTTCCTCGCAGAGGCCGCAGAAAATGCAGCGCGAGAAGTTGATGCGGAAGAACTCGGGGTACCAGCGACCGTCTTCGGTCTCGGCCTTCTGCAGCGAGATGCAACCCACCGGGCAGGCCACGGCGCACAGGTTGCAGGCCACGCAGCGCTCCTCGCCGTCGGGGTCGCGGGTCAGCACGATGCGGCCGCGGTAGCGCGGCGGCAGGTAGACCGGCTCTTCGGGGTATTGCAGGGTGTCGCGTTTGCGGAACCCGTGGGAGAACACCATCACCAGGCTGCGCAGCTGGGTGCCAGTGCCCTTAACGATGTCGCCAATATACTTGAACATGGGTCAAATCCTCACTGGGCCGCAACAGCTGGCGTGTTGAGCAACACGAGCGCAGCGGTCACCAGCAAATTGATCAGGGTCAGCGGCAGGCAGAACTTCCAGCTGAAGTCCATCACCTGGTCATAGCGCGGGCGCGGGATCGAGGCGCGCAGCAGGATGAACAGCATGATGAAGAACGCGGTCTTCAGGGCGAACCACACGAACGACAGTTGCGGCAGGATGCCGAACGGCCCGTGCCAGCCACCGAAGAACAGGGTTACCAGCAGCGCCGAGATCAGGATGATGCCGATGTACTCGCCCACGAAGAACATGCCCCATTTCATGCCGGCATATTCGATGTGGTAGCCGTCGGCCAGTTCCTGTTCCGCTTCCGGCTGGTCGAAGGGGTGACGGTGAGTCACGGCCACGCCAGCGATGAAGAAGGTACAGAAGCCGAAGAACTGCGGAATGATGAACCACAGGTTCTGCGCCTGGTATTCGACGATGTCGCGCATGTTGAACGAGCCGACCTGGGCCACGATGCCCATCAGCGCCAGGCCCATGAACACTTCGTACGACACGGTCTGGGCCGAGGCCCGCAGGCTGCCGAGCAGGGCGTACTTGTTGTTCGACGACCAGCCGGCGAACAGGACGGCGTACACCGACAGGCCGGCCATGGCGAAGAAGAACAGCAGGCCGATGTTCAGGTCCGCGACACCCCAGGTCGGGGTGATCGGGATGATCGCGAAGGCGATCAGCAAGGCGCTCATGGCCACCACCGGCGCCAGGGTGAAGATCACCTTGTCGACGAAGGGCGGGTTCCAGTCTTCCTTGAAGAACATCTTCAGCATGTCGGCGGCAATCTGGAACATGCCGAACGGGCCGACGCGGTTAGGACCGTAACGGTCCTGCCACCAGCCCAGCAGGCGACGCTCGACGAAGCTGAGCAGCGCACCGCAGACCACCACCGCCAGCAACACCACGATGGCCTTGATGACAGTGAGGATCACATCGATCACTTCAGGGGTGAACCAGGTCATTGTGCTGCCTCCTGCAAGCCTTCGACGGATGCACCGAAGATGGCAGGCGGGATGCCGGCCAGGCCTTTGGGCAATGCAACCAGGCCTGCGCCCAGTTCCTCATTGATGCGCAGCGGCAGACGCAGGGTCTGGCCGGCCACGTTCAGGCTCAGCAGTGCGCCGTCGTTGACGCCCAGGCGGTCGGCTTCGGACTTGGCCAGTGCCACGTAGGCCTGCGGGATGCGCTCCTGCACCGGGGCGGCGCGCGAAGAGTTCTCTTCACTGCCGAACAGGTGGTAGAACGGCACGGCCTGCCAGGTGCCACGGGCCGGCGAGAACGCCGCCGGAACGCTGGCGAACCAGTTCAGCCTGTCGCCCTGGGTCTCGATCAGGCGGGTGCCCGGGTCGCCTGCACGCAGGTGACCACCGACCTCGTCCTGGAACTTGTTCCAGGCCTGCGGCGAGTTCCAGCCCGGCGACCAGGCGAACGGCACCTGCTGGCGCGGTTCGGCGGAGCCCGAGTAGCCTTCCATGGAGAAGGCGAACGCGGTGTCCGGGTCTTGCGGGGTACGTGGTTCGTGCACGCTGATGTTGGCGCGCATGGCGGTACGGCCCGAGTAGCGCAGCGGCTCGCGGGCCAGTTTCATGCCCTTGATGCGGAACGCGGCCGATGGCGCGGCGTTGACGATGCCGGCCAGTTGCGGCACCACGCCAGCCACGGCGTGGGTCACGTGGTCCAGCTGGGTCCAGTCGACCGGCTTGTTGAGCAGGGTGGCACGCAGTGCGTGCATCCAGCGCCAGCCTTCGTGCACCAGGATGCTGCTGTCCAGGTACTGCGGGTCGAACACCTGGAAGAAGCGCTGGGCGCGGCCTTCCTGGCTGACCAGGGTACCGTCGCCCTCGGCGAAGGTGGCGGCCGGCAGCACCAGGTGCGCGCGGTCGGTGGTCGGGGTTTTCTGGTGGTCGGCAACGATCACCACCTTGGCCGCGGCCAGGGCAGCGTCGACCTTGGCAGCCGGTACGCGGCTGTACAGGTCGTTTTCCAGTACCACGATGGCATCGGCCTTGCCGGCGATCACGGCGTCCAGCGCCGCATCGATCGACTCGCCACCGAGCATGGCCAGGCCCAGGCTGTTGGCCTCGGGCACCACCAGGCTCAGCGAGCCGTTCTTCTCGCGCAGCTTGAGTGCCTTGGCGATGTTGGCGGCAGCTTCGATCAGAGCCCTGGAGGCCAGCGAAGTACCGGCAACCACCAGTGGGCGGTTGGCCGCGACCAGGGCGTCGGCGATGCGCTTGGCCAGGTCCAGGGCTTCGGCGTCCAGGCCTTCGACGGCTGGGGCGCTCGGGTCGATGGCGTGGGCCACGGCGAAACCGATGCGGGCCAGGTCGTCCGGCGCGGCGTGCACGCACTCCTGCGCCACGTCGTCGAGCTTGGTCTCGCTCAGGCTGGCAATGAACAGTGGGTACATGGCGTGCTGGCCGATGTTCTTCACCGCGGCATCGAGCCACGGCTGAACGCGCATGGCATCGGCCATCGCCTCGGCCTTGCCCTTGACCGACTGACGCAGGGCCAGGGCCACGCGGGCAGCGGTCTGGGTCAGGTCTTCGCCAAGCACGAATACCGCGTCATGGTCTTCCATGTCGCGCAGGGTCGGCACCGGCAGCGGGCTGTCGTTGAGCACCTGCAAAGCCAGGTGCACGCGCTCCAGCTCACCGGCTTCCATGCCTGCATAGAAGTGTTCGGCACCCACCAGCTCGCGCAGGCCGTAGTTGCTCTCCAGGCTTGCACGGGGCGAACCGATACCCACGATGTTGCGCCCGCGCAGCATGTCGGCGGCCTTGTCCAGCGCGGCGTCCAGGCCCAGTTTCTGGCCGTCTTGGAGCAGTGGCTGGCGTGGGCGGTCGGTACGGTTGACGTAGCCGTAGCCGAAGCGGCCACGGTCGCACAGGAAGTACTGGTTCACCGAGCCGTTGAAACGGTTCTCGATGCGGCGCAGTTCACCGTAGCGCTCGCCCGGGCTGATGTTGCAGCCGCTGGAGCAGCCATGGCAGATGCTCGGGGCGAACTGCATGTCCCACTTGCGGTTGTAGCGCTCGGAGTGGGTCTTGTCGGTGAACACACCGGTCGGGCAGACCTCGGTCAGGTTGCCGGAGAACTCGCTCTCCAGGGCACCGTCCTCGACGCGGCCGAAATACACGTTGTCGTGCGCACCGAACACGCCCAGGTCGGTACCGCCGGCGTAGTCCTTGTAGTAGCGCACGCAGCGGTAGCAGGCGATGCAGCGGTTCATCTCGTGGGAGATGAACGGGCCGAGCTCCTGGTTCTGGTGGGTACGCTTGGTGAAACGGTAGCGGCGCTCGTTGTGGCCGGTCATCACCGTCATGTCTTGCAGGTGGCAGTGACCGCCTTCCTCGCACACCGGGCAGTCGTGCGGGTGGTTGGTCATCAGCCATTCGACGACGCTGGCGCGGAACACGCGGGCTTCTTCGTCTTCGATGGAAATCCAGCTGCCATCGGTGGCAGGGGTCATGCAGGACATGACGATGCGACCACGGGTGTCGTTCTCGTCGGTGTACTGCTTGACCGCACACTGGCGGCAGGCACCGACGCTACCGAGCGCCGGGTGCCAGCAGAAATAGGGGATGTCGAGGCCTAGCGACAGACACGCCTGTAACAGGTTGTCTGCACCGTTGACTTCGAGCTCTTTGCCGTCTACGTGGATAGTGGCCATGGTTCAAAGTTCTTCGTTGGCCCGCGTCTGCGGGCGTGGCTAATGGAAAGCTGTATGCCTGCGGTTCGCCGTCATCCGGGCGAGCATCGCGGGCAACGGGCGGCACGGACCGCCCGTCTTCTTGTTCGTTATGCGCCAACCACAACGGGTTTGGCCAAGTCCGGGCGCGGTGCAGCAGTGGCTGCGATGCCGGCTTCGAACTCGGGGCGGAAGTATTTGATGGCACTGCCCAGCGGCTCGACCGCACCGGGTGCGTGAGCGCAGAAGGTCTTGCCTGGGCCGAGGAAACCGACCAGCCCCAGCAGCGTCTCGATGTCGCCTGGCTGACCCTGGCCTTTCTCGATGGCGCGCAGCAGCTTGACGCTCCACGGCAGGCCGTCGCGGCACGGGGTGCAGAAGCCGCACGATTCGCGGGCAAAGAACTCTTCCATGTTGCGCAGCAGCGAGACCATGTTGACGCTGTCGTCAACGGCCATGGCCAGGCCCGTACCCATCCGGGTACCGACCTTGGCGATGCCGCCGGCGTACATCTGGGCGTCGAGGTGCTCGGGCAGCAAAAAGCCGGTACCGGCGCCGCCTGGCTGCCAGCACTTGAGCTTGAAGCCGTCGCGCATGCCGCCGGCGTAGTCTTCGAACAGCTCGCGGGCGGTGACACCGAAGGGCAGTTCCCACAGGCCAGGGTTCTTCACCTTGCCGGAGAAGCCCATCAGCTTGGTGCCGTGGTCTTCGCTGCCTTCGCGGGCCAGAGACTTGTACCAGTCGATGCCGTTGCCGACGATGGCCGGCACGTTGCACAGGGTCTCGACGTTGTTCACGCAGGTCGGCTTGCCCCACACGCCCACGGCGGCAGGGAAGGGCGGCTTGGAACGCGGGTTGGCGCGGCGGCCTTCGAGGGAGTTGATCAGTGCGGTTTCTTCACCGCAGATGTAACGCCCGGCGCCGGTGTGCACGAACAGTTCGAAATCGAAACCGCTGCCCAGGATGTTCTTGCCCAGCAGGCCGGCAGCCTTGGCTTCCTCGACCGCACGGGTGAGGTTGCGCGCGGCGGTGGTGTATTCGCCACGCAGGAAGATGTAGCCGCGGTAGGCCTTGAGCGCGCGGGCACTGATCAGCATGCCTTCGATCAGCAGATGGGGCTGTTGCTCCATCAGCATGCGGTCCTTCCAGGTGTTGGGCTCCATTTCGTCCGCGTTGCACAGCAGGTAGCGGATGTTCATGGATTCGTCTTTGGGCATCAGGCCCCATTTGACGCCCGTCGGGAAGCCCGCACCGCCACGGCCCTTGAGGCCGGAGTCCTTGACGGTCTGCACGATGTCGTCCTGCGACATCTGCGCCAGTGCCTTGCGGGCAGCGGTGTAGCCGTCCTTGGCCTGGTACTCGTCGAGCCACAGTGGCTCGCCGTCGTCGCGCAGGCGCCAGGTCAGCGGATGGGTTTCGGCGGCGCGCGCGATGCGGTTGGCCGGGCCGAAGGAAGTGATGGTCATACGTAACCCTCCAGCAGTTTGGAAACGCCGGCAGGTTGCACGTCGCCAAAGGTGTCGTCGTCGATCATCAGGGCCGGGGCCTTGTCGCAGTTGCCCAGGCAGCACACCGGCAGCAGGGTGAAACGCCCGTCTGCGGTGGTCTGGCCCAGGCCGATGCCCAGCTCGCTCTGGATCTGGCTGACCACCGACTCGTGGCCGCCGATGTAGCAGACCATGCTGTCGCACACACGGATGATGTGGCGGCCGACCGGCTGGCGGAAGATCTGGCTGTAGAAGGTGGCCACGCCTTCGACGTCGCTGGCAGGGATGCCCAGCACTTCGCCGATGGCGTACACGGCGCCGTCCGGCACCCAGCCGCGTTCCTTCTGAACGATCTTCAGGGCTTCGATGGACGCCGCGCGCGGGTCCTCGTAGTGGTGCATCTCGTGCTCGATGGCCGAGCGCTCGGTTTCGCTCAGGGCGAAACGGTCGGTTTGGATAAGCGTGTTATTCATGCTTAGCGGTCCACGTCAGCCATAACGAAGTCGATACTGCCCAGGTACGCAATCAGGTCCGCGACCATGCTGCCGCGGATCACCGAAGGGATCTGCTGCAGGTGCGGGTAGCTCGGAGTGCGGATCCGGGTGCGGTAGCTCATGGTGCCGCCGTCGCTCGTCAGGTAGTAACTGTTGATGCCCTTGGTCGCTTCGATCATCTGGAAGGACTCGTTGGCCGGCATGACCGGGCCCCACGAAACCTGCAGGAAGTGCGTGATCAGGGTCTCGATGTGCTGCAGGGTGCGCTCTTTTGGCGGCGGCGTGGTCAGCGGGTGATCCGCCTTGTACGGGCCTTCCGGCATGTTGCGCATGCACTGGTCGATGATCTTGATGCTCTGGCGCATTTCTTCCACGCGCACCATGCAGCGGTCATAGGCATCGCCATTGCTGGCCAGCGGCACTTCGAACTCGAAGTTCTCGTAGCCCGAGTACGGGCGTGCCTTGCGCAGGTCGAAGTCGCAACCGGTCGAACGCAGGCCGGCACCGGTGACGCCCCATTCCAGGGCTTCCTTGGTGTTGTAGGCAGCCACGCCGATGGTACGGCCCTTGAGGATGCTGTTCTGCAGGGCGGCCTTGGTGTACTCGTCGAGGCGCTTGGGCAGCCAGTCGACGAAGTCCTTGACCAGTTTTTCCCAGCCGCGCGGCAGGTCGTGGGCCACGCCACCGATACGGTACCAGGCCGGGTGCAGACGGAAACCGGTGATGGCTTCGATCACGGTGTAGGCGCGCTGACGGTCGGTGAAGGTGAAGAACACCGGGGTCATGGCGCCGACGTCCTGGATGTAGGTACCCAGGAACAGCAGGTGGCTGGTGATGCGGAAGAACTCGGCCATCATGATGCGGATGGTGTCGACCTTCTGCGGCACCTTGATGCCGGCCAGCTTCTCGACCGCGAGCACGTAGGGCAGGTTGTTCATCACCCCGCCCAGGTAGTCGATGCGGTCGGTGTAGGGGATGAAGCTGTGCCAGGACTGGCGCTCGGCCATCTTCTCGGCACCACGGTGGTGGTAGCCGATGTCCGGGACGCAGTCGACGATCTCTTCACCGTCCAGCTGCAGCACGATACGGAACGCACCGTGAGCCGAAGGGTGGTTGGGGCCAAGGTTGAGGAACATGTAGTCCTCGTTGGCACCGGAACGCTTCATGCCCCAGGCTTCGGGGTTGAAGCGTGCGGCTTCTTCCTCGAGCTGCTGCTTGGCCAGGTTCAGGCTGTAGGGGTCGAACTCGGTGGCGCGCGCCGGGAAGTCCTTGCGCAGCGGATGGCCTTCCCAGGTGGGCGGCATCATGATGCGGGTCAGGTGCGGGTGGCCGGCAAAGTCGATGCCGAACATGTCCCAGACTTCGCGCTCGTACCAGTTGGCGTTGGGCCAGATACCGGTGACGGTGGGCAGGTTCAGGTCACCTTCGTTCAGTGCCACCTTGATCATCACGTCGCTGTTACGCTCGACGGACAGCAGGTGGTAGAACACGGTGAAGTCGGCGCCCGGCAGGCCGCGACGCTGGGTGCGCAGGCGCTCGTCCACGCCGTGCAGGTCGTACAGCATGCTGTACGGCTTGGCCACGTTGCGCAGGAAGGTCAGCACTTCGATCAGCTTGGCGCGGGCAACCCAAAGCACCGGCATGCCGGTGCGGGTGTCCTGGGCGGTGAACGCCTCGGGGCCAAAACGATTGTTCAATTCGACGACCACATCCTGGTCGTCAGCCTTGTAAGGCGGGATGTAAATAGCGGTGTCCGCTGTCATGGTCTCGATCGCTTTCGGTCAACGTAGAGAATGAAGCCAGGCCGCCTGCTCGAATGAACAGGCGGCAGGTCGCTGGATCAGACTTCGTCGGGGCTGCGCAGGTGGGTAACCTGGATACGCTGTTCACGACGCTGCTCTTTCTGCGACGGCATCTCGGCGCGGTACACGCCTTGATCGCCGACGACCCATGAAAGAGGGCGCCGCTCCTTGCCGATCGATTCCTGCAGCAGCATCAGGCCTTGCAGGAACGCTTCGGGGCGAGGCGGGCAGCCAGGCACGTAGACATCCACGGGGAGGAACTTGTCGACCCCCTGAACGACCGAGTAGATGTCGTACATGCCACCGGAGTTGGCGCACGAACCCATGGAGATGACCCACTTGGGTTCGAGCATCTGCTCGTACAGGCGCTGGATGATCGGCGCCATCTTGATGAAGCAGGTGCCGGCGATGACCATGAAGTCGGCCTGACGCGGCGATGCCCGGATGACCTCGGCGCCGAAGCGGGCGATGTCGTGGGGCGCCGTGAAGGCCGTGGTCATTTCCACGTAGCAGCAGGAGAGGCCGAAGTTGTACGGCCACAGGGAATTCTTGCGCCCCCAGTTGACGGCTCCACTGAGCACATCTTCGAGCTTGCCCATGAAGATGTTCTTGTGGACCTGGTCCTCTAGCAGCGAATCGGAGACGGTTTCCCGTTCACCGATTGGATACTGCTCGTTGGGCGCATCGGGGTCGATCCTGGTGAGATTGTATTGCATTGCCAAAGCCTCATTGTTTCAGCTTCGCTTGCCGCTTGCGACGACCTTCGGGAGCCCAATCGAGGGCCCCGACGCGCCATAGGTAGACAAGACCTGCCAACAGAATTGCTATGAAAACGAGTGCTTCGACGAATCCGGTCCAGCCGCTTTCGCGGACGGACACAGACCATGCAAAGAGAAAGAGGGCTTCGATATCGAAGATCACGAACAGCATCGCGACCAGATAGAATTTGGCGGAAAGACGCAGGCGGGCACCGCCTGTTGGCAGCATGCCGGACTCGAACGGTTCGTTCTTGCTGCGGCCCCAGGCCTTGCTGCCCAGCAGTGCGGACAGGCCGAGCATGAAGGCACACAGGCCGACGACACCCAAAAGGAAGATGGCAAAGCCCCAGTTGTGGGCGATGAGTCCTGTCGAATCGGGCATGCTGAAAATCCTTAACAGAGCGCTTGGTCTCTGAGCTTGAAAAGAAGTAGAGCAGTGACGATATGTCGCAGCGAAATCTATCGCGCTGATTTTATGGGTAAACCCGTAGCAAGTAAAATTTCTGCAGCAAATTTATTCGTAGCATTAAGAACAAAAATCTTTCGTAACTCGCTGCAGGCCACGTATTCCGTGGATTGCGCGTGCTTTTGTTAATTATGTTTCTTGTATGGCGTAACGAAATGCAAGTTTCGAAATGATAATTAATATCATTTGAAGAGCTCCTGTTATTCCTACCTCCTGCGTCAACTAAAAGTTGTTGTTCAAGGGTGTGGCCGGCAAGTTTGTGCGCCCCTGTTTCGGGCAGTGTCTGCGTGCTGGCGCTGGGCTCTGGCTCAGGATTGTGCGCGGGGGTGGCGCGTCGGTATCTGCGCTGCCACGGCCGTCCGCTGACGCCGGTGTGCACTAGCATAGCCAATCGGGGGTAATAAGGAAGCCTTGTGCCGGGCGGCTGGCCTTTTCGCCGGCAAGGCTGGCGCCTGCGCGGGGTATGAATGGCACAAGACCCGGAGCCCCATCACAGGCCCCGGGTCTTGCGTGTTACCCGAATGTCACCAATCGATCAGCCGATCAGTGGAACTGCTCTTCTTCGGTCGAGCCGGTCAGGGCGGTAACCGAAGACTTGCCACCCTGGATCACGGTGGTCATGTCGTCGAAGTAGCCAGTGCCCACTTCCTGCTGGTGCGCCACGAAGGTGTAGCCTTTGGACGCGTCGGCGAATTCCTGCTCCTGCAGCTTCACGTAGGCAGTCATGTCGTTGCGGGCGTAGTCGTGCGCCAGGTTGAACATGCCGTGCCACATGTTGTGGATGCCAGCCAGGGTGATGAACTGGTGCTTGTAGCCCATGGCCGACAGCTCGCGCTGGAACTTGGCGATGGTCGCGTCGTCCAGGTTCTTCTTCCAGTTGAAGGAAGGCGAGCAGTTGTAGGACAGGATCTGGTCCGGGTATTCCTTCTTGATGGCTTCGGCAAAGCGGCGTGCTTCGTCCAGGTCCGGCTTGGCGGTTTCGCACCAGATCAGGTCGGCATACGGTGCGTAGGCCAGGCCGCGGGCAATCGCCTGGTCCAGACCGGCACGTACCTTGTAGAAACCTTCCTGGGTACGCTCACCCACCACGAATGGCTGGTCGTACGGGTCGCAGTCGCTGGTCAGCAGGTCGGCGGCGTTGGCGTCGGTACGGGCCAGGATGATGGTCGGTACACCGGCAACGTCGGCCGCCAGGCGGGCAGCGCTGAGCTTCTGTACGGCTTCCTGGGTCGGAACCAGTACCTTGCCGCCCATGTGGCCGCATTTTTTAACCGAGGCCAGCTGGTCTTCGAAGTGAACGCCGGCGGCGCCTGCCTCGATCATGTTCTTCATCAGCTCGTAGGCGTTGAGTACGCCGCCGAAACCGGCTTCAGCGTCAGCCACGATCGGTGCGAAGTAGTCGATGTAGCCGTCGTCGCCCGGGTTCTTGCCGGCTTTCCACTGGATCTGGTCGGCGCGACGGAACGAGTTGTTGATGCGCTTGACCACGGTTGGCACGGAGTCCACCGGGTACAGCGACTGGTCTGGGTACATGGACTCGGCCGAGTTGTTGTCGGCAGCCACTTGCCAGCCGGACAGGTAGATAGCCTGGATACCGGCCTTGACCTGTTGAACAGCCTGGCCGCCGGTCAGGGCGCCCATGCAGTTGACGAAATCTTTTTCAGGGCGGAACGAAGGGTGGGCGCCTTTGGTTACCAGGTTCCACAGCTTCTCGGCACCCATGCGGGCCAGGGTGTGCTCAGGTTGAACCGAGCCACGCAGACGAACGACATCAGCGGCAGAGTAGGTACGGGTCACGCCTTTCCAGCGTGGGTTCTCGGCCCAATCTTTTTCGAGGGCTGCAATTTGCTGTTCGCGTGTCAGTGCCATGAAAGTAAACCTCGTCGCATAGGTCGGTAAAAAATGTTCGCTCTGTCGGCTGCGCTGTGCGTACAGGGGCAGCTCCGATTGCTCGCTGGTCAGAAGCACTGGCAGCCAGTGGTGTGGGCGAAATGGCGACGTTGAACGATGGGGCTCGAAGGGGGAAGTGAGCAGGTCCTTGGCGTGGCTGTCGGGCAGGTTGGCTCGTGGTTGCCGTGCTGCGTCGATCAGGGTGTGCCGTCTACCGTTTGATGCGCTTCCGTCCCTCGGGACAACTTCGTTCCAGTCGCAATCTCGTCAAACCGCCTTGTGGGCTGTACAGACACGAATCGGCTCAGGTCGGGTAGGTCAGAGCGCAACTCGAAGGCCCTTGCCAGGGCCTCTGATTAGCGGGAGCGGGGCCATCATGCCTCTGCGATTCGGGGGCGTCAAATGTTTTGTAGTGCTTTTTTTCATCCACTACATCTTTGGTCTAATACGACTCGTCAGTCAGTTTCGAGGCCTTTGGTCGAGGCCTTGAACGGCGCGGGGTCAGTCCAGTGCCTCGACTTTTACCCGCAAAGTCATGTTCTCACCGCGCTGGGTGGAGTAACTGAGGGTCGAAGCGCTGCGATCGGCCTGACTTTGAGCGTTGACACCTGCCAGGCTGATCCACTCGCCAAGCTTGCCGGTGACCTTCGTGTCGGTACTTTGCACCTTCACTACATCGGGACGTTCCTGGCTCATTCGGTCATTGTTGGTGCTGATGGCAAGGTGCACGGTTTCGCCGGTGACGCTGGCGGTGACGTAGAAACCCTGGGTGACGTTGCGGTACTCGGTGTTGCTCTGAACGCGTCCGTAGCTGTCGGTCTGGGTGCTGGTAATGGGAATGCTCTGGCCAACCTGGATCAGCGCTGGAGTGCCCTCGCTGGCCTGCACCTGTTGCAGCCCACCCTCGCGGTTGGCGGTGCCGTAGCGGATCACGCGGGCGTTGCCGCGGTTGTCCTGGACGTTGCTGTCGGTGTTGTCGACGCTGATCAGCAGGCGCTTGGGGGCGGTGTCCAGTTGTTGCAGCAGGGTGCGAAGTTCGTCGATCTTGCCGGGCTCGGCATTGACGATCAGCTTGTTTTCGAAGGTGCTGACACTGCCGTCCTTGCCGATGAAGGCTTGCGCGGCGGGGAGCAGTTCGGCGCTGGTGCGGTGGTTCAGCGGCAGGACTTCGGTGGCGGCCAGCGCACTGAGGCTGAACGACAGAAGCAGGGTGGCGAGCAGGGGGCGTAGCGGCATGTCCATGGTCTCCGCGGGTGGAGTGGACATGATGGCAAATTTGTAGCGGTTGTGCTGGCCTGTTCGCCGGCAAGGCCGGCTCCCGCGGGTATGGGAGCTGGTCTTGCCGGCGACAGGGCTGGCGCTTACTGCGAGTCGCGCACCATGTCCACGTGCGGCAGGCCGGCCTCGAGGAACTCCTCGCTGACAACCTTGAAGCCCAGGCGCTCGTAGAACGCAGTGGCATGCACTTGTGCGGTGAGCTTCTGCTGGCGCAGATCGCGGTTCTGCGCCTCGGCGATGGCGGCCTGCATCAGTGCGTCACCCACCTTGAGCCCGCGCCAGTCCTTGAGCACCGACACGCGCCCGATCTGGCCATCCTGCAACAGGCGGGCGGTGCCGATGGCGTAGTCACCCTCAAAGGCCAGGAAGTGCACGGCGATGTTGTCGTCGGCATCCCACTCCAACTCTGGCGGCACGTTCTGCTCGGCAATGAACACCGATTCGCGGATACGGCGGATGTCGGCGTTGTCTTTCTGCCAATCGGCCAGGCGTACTTCGATCTTATTCATTGGCAAATCCCAGGCTTCCTTGCTTGACCAGTTCGCAGATCAGGGTAAGGCCATTTTCGTCGCCAAGCCATGGCGCGAGGTTTTCCACGTGCAGGGCGTCGGCGGCGCAGATCAGCTTGAGCAGGTCGCGCAGTTCGCCCGGCAGCAGGCGGTTCTGGCCGCTGGCGAACAGCAGCACGTTGTCGTCGACTTCCGACCAGGCCAGGCGCGCGCTCGGGTTGCGGATCAGGATCGCACCCTGTTCCAGGCTGTCGATCAGGTCTTCTTCGCTCAGTGCCTCGCCAGCCACCAGTTCCGGGTAGCGTGGTTCGGTCATGAACTGGCCGAACCAGGTCAGCAGCAGGCGCTCGTCGCTCATGTGCTCGGCCAGCAGGCCCTTGAGGCGGTCCAGGGCGTCGCGCTGGATCTGGTGCGGGTCGCTCACTGGCTGGGCGTCGGCGTCGGTGTAGCGCTCTTCGTCAGGCAGGAACTGGCTGAGGAAGTCGGTGAAGTGGGTCAGCACTTCGGCGGCGCTCGGCGCGCGGAAGCCGACCGAATAGGTCAGGCAGTCGTCTTCGGCCACACCGTAGTGGGCCAGGCGCGGTGGCAGGTAGAGCATGTCGCCCGGTTCCAGGGTCCACTCATCGGTCTGCTCGAAGTCGGCCAGGATGCGCAGGTCGGCGTGCTCGATCAGCGGGCTGTCGCTGTCGCACATCTGGCCGATCTTCCAGTTGCGCTTGCCCTGGCCTTGCAGCAGGAACACGTCGTAGTTGTCGAAGTGCGGGCCCACGCTGCCACCCGGGGCGGCGAAGCTGATCATCACGTCGTCGATGCGCCAGCTTGGCAGAAAGCGAAAGCTCTCCAGCAGCTCGCCCACTTCCGGCACGAACTGGTCGACGGCTTGTACCAGCAGGGTCCAGTCGCGCTCAGGCAGGGTGCTGAAGGTATCGTCGTCGAACGGGCCGCGGCGCAGTTCCCACGGGCGCTCGCCATGTTCGATGACCAGGCGCGATTCGACTTCCTCTTCCAGTGCCAGGCCGGCCAGTTCATCGGCATCGATCGGGCTTTCGAAATCAGGGAAGGCCTGGCGAACCAGCAGGGGCTTCTTCTGCCAGTAGTCGCGCAGGAATTCGCGGGCAGTCAGGCCGCCCAGCAGCTGAAGTGGGGTATCAGGATTCATGTGTAACCTATTGAAAAAAAGTAATTTTCTTTCAGCAATAAAAACGCCCGGCCAAGCCGGGCGTCAAAACGCGGGGGCAATCAGATGCGTTTGGCTTGTGCCGCGGCATTACCGATGTAGTTGGCCGGGGTCAGCTTCTTCAGCTCGGCGCGGGCTTCGGCCGGCATGTCCAGGCCATCGATGAAGGTTAACAGCGCTTCAGGGCTGATACCTTTGCCGCGGGTCAGCTCTTTGAGCTTCTCGTACGGGTTTTCGATGTCGTAGCGGCGCATCACGGTCTGGATCGGCTCGGCCAGGACTTCCCAGCAGGCGTCCAGGTCTTCGGCGATGCGGGCTTCGTTGATTTCCAGCTTGCTGATGCCCTTGAGGCTGGCCTCGTAGGCGATCACGCTGTGGGCGAAACCGACGCCCAGGTTGCGCAGCACGGTGGAGTCGGTCAGGTCGCGCTGCCAGCGCGAGATCGGCAGCTTGCTGGCCAGGTGCTGGAACAGCGCGTTGGCGATGCCCAGGTTGCCTTCGGAGTTCTCGAAGTCGATCGGGTTGACCTTGTGCGGCATGGTCGAGGAACCGATTTCGCCGGCAATGGTGCGCTGCTTGAAGTAGCCCAGCGAG
This sequence comes from Pseudomonas sp. MF6396, assembly GCF_002018915.1. NCBI lineage: Bacteria > Pseudomonadati > Pseudomonadota > Gammaproteobacteria > Pseudomonadales > Pseudomonadaceae > Pseudomonas > Pseudomonas sp. MF6396. The sequence goes on from NZ_MVOK01000013.1 coordinate 76,689, forward strand.
ATGTAGCCCCAGATATCGCGATCGAAGTCGATCAGGATGGTATTGAAGCGGGCGATCGCGTCGAACAGCTCGGCAATGTAGTCATGCGGTTCGATCTGGGTGGTGTAGGGGTTGAACACCAGGCCCAGCTCGTCTTCGATGAAGGCGCGGGCGTTGGCTTCCCAGTCGATCTGCGGGTAGGCCGACAGGTGGGCGTTGTAGTTGCCCACGGCGCCGTTGATCTTGCCCAGCAGCGGCACGGCGGCAACCTGGGCGATCTGGCGCTCCAGGCGGTACACCACGTTGGCCAGCTCTTTGCCCAGGGTAGTCGGCGAAGCCGGCTGGCCGTGGGTGCGCGACAGCATCGGTACGTCGGCGAAGCGGTGGGCCAGTTCGCGGATCGACTCGGCGATCTGGCGCATCAGCGGCAGCAGCACGCTGTCGCGGCCTTCGCGCAGCATCAGGCCGTGGGACAGGTTGTTGATGTCCTCGCTGGTGCAGGCGAAGTGGATGAACTCGCTGACCTTGGCCAGTTCCGGCAGCTGGGCGGCCTGCTCCTTGAGCAGGTACTCGATGGCCTTGACGTCGTGGTTGGTGGTGCGCTCGATCTCTTTGACGCGCTCGGCGTGCTCGAGGGCGAAGTCGTCGGCCAGGGCGTTGAGCACGGCGTTGGCTTCGGCGGAAAACGCTGGTACTTCAGCGATTTGCGGGTGGGCGGCCAGGCGCTGGAGCCAGCGGACCTCGACCAGGGCGCGGAAACGGATCAGGCCGTATTCGCTGAAGATGGGGCGCAGGGCCTGGGTTTTGCCGGCGTAGCGGCCGTCAACAGGGGAAACCGCAGTGAGCGAGGAAAGCTGCATGGGGTGTTCTCGGACAGTCGGGCAACGAAAAGGGCGCATATCATACATGAAAAACGCGCCCGGGTTTTGAGGGTGACAAAAGGTCTTTCGGGCCTTTTCGCTGGCAAGCCAGCGAAGGCCGCGACGCGGTCAGGGTCAGCCGCGCAGCATCGGGTACAGCTCCTTGAGCAGCTTGCGCCGGCTGATCACCAGCTGCCAGCGGTGCCCGCCCAGCTGGCGCCACAGGCGCGCAGCACGGATGCCGGCCAGCAGCAGGGCGCGGATCTTCGAGGCATTGTTGGGCTGCTGCAGGTTGCGCATGTCGCCATGCACCTGGATACGCTGGCGCAGGGTGCTCAGGGTGTCCTGGTAGAGGGCGCCGCACGAAGCGATCACGTTTTCATGCACCAGGCCGAAATGATCGGCCTGGGACTGGATCTGCGGCAGGCGCTTGCCGATGGTGTCGAGCATGTCGCCACGCTTGGCCAGCTGGCGCTCCAGGCCCAGCATCGACAAGGCGTAGCGCAGCGGCTCGCGCTGCAGGCTGGCAGGGTCGCGCTCCAGCGCGCTGGCCAGGGCGCGGTAGCCATCCTTGAGGTTCAGGTCGTCACCGCCGAACACCTCCAGGGTGTCCTTGGGGTCGCGTACCAGCAGGCTGCCGAGCATGCAGCCCAGGTCGGCCTCGCTGGCCTGGCCCGTGCGGGCGATTCGGTCGACCAGCACGGCGGCCTGGAATACCCCGCCCAGAGCGACCAGTTGTTCTTGCATCTGGTTCATCAGCGGCTGCTCCAGGGCTCGGCCACTTCGATCACACCGCCCCCCAGGCATACCTCACCGTCATAGAACACCACCGACTGGCCCGGCGTCACGGCGCGCTGCGGCTCGTCGAAAACGGCGCGGTAGCCGCTTGCGGTGCGTTCCAGGGTGCACGCCTGGTCGCTCTGGCGGTAGCGCACCTTGGCCGTCAGCTGGCGCGGGCTGGAGAGGTCGACGGGGTTGACCCAGAAGATCTCCGAGGCGAGCAGGGCGCGGGAGAACAGCCACGGGTGCTCGTTGCCCTGGCCGACCACCAGCACGTTGCGGCTGAGGTCTTTCTCCAGCACGTACCACGGCTCGTCGCTGGCATCCTTGAGGCCGCCGATGCCAAGGCCCTGACGCTGGCCGATGGTGTGGTACATCAGGCCGTGGTGCTGGCCGATGACTTCACCCTCGGTGGTCTGGATTTCACCGGGCTGCGCCGGCAGGTACTGCTTGAGAAAATCGCTGAAACGGCGCTCGCCGATAAAGCAGATACCGGTGGAGTCCTTCTTCTTGGCCGTGGCCAGGCCGTGTTTTTCGGCGATGGCGCGCACCTCGGGCTTTTCCAGTTCGCCCACCGGGAACAGCGTGCGGGCGATCTGCTCGCCGCCGACGGCGTGCAGGAAGTAGCTCTGGTCCTTGTTCGGGTCCAGGCCCTTGAGCAGCTCGGTACGCCCGTCGATGTCGCGGCGGCGCACATAGTGGCCGGTGGCGATCAGGTCGGCACCGAGCATCAGGGCGTAGTCGAGGAACGCCTTGAACTTGATTTCGCGGTTGCACAGGATGTCCGGGTTCGGCGTGCGCCCGGCCTTGTACTCTTCCAGGAAGTGCTCGAACACGTGGTCCCAGTACTCGGCGGCAAAGTTGGCAGTGTGCAGCTTGATGCCGATGCGGTCGCACACGGCCTGGGCATCGGCCAGGTCTTCGCGGGCGGTGCAGTATTCGGTGCCGTCGTCCTCTTCCCAGTTCTTCATGAACAGGCCTTCCACCTGGTAGCCCTGCTCGATCAGCAGGAGGGCGGAGACGGAAGAGTCCACGCCGCCGGACATGCCGACGATGACGCGTGTCTTTTCGGGTTCGTAGAGTGCTGGACTGGTCATAGGTACCGGCTGTGTATCTGGAAAAAGACGTCGATTCTATCAGGCTGCGCCGCGCAAGGCGAAAGCCGCGGCTTCAATTGCGGATCAGGCTCAGGCTGTGCAGCGGGCCGGCCAGGTAGTCATCGATGCATTGCGGCACCAGCTCGCTGCGCCAGCGCTCGGGGGCGGCCAGCAGTTCGTCGCGGGTGAGCCAGGTGGCGCGCACGATGTCGGTGTCCAGGGCGCGTTCGGGGTGGTGACGAAGCGGGCGGGCAGCGAAGCAGATGCGCTGGTAGGTCACGCCGTTGCTGGGGGCGGTATAGAGGTAGATGCCGACGATGCCGGTAAGCTCGACGTCCCAGGCGGTTTCTTCGAGGGTCTCGCGCAGGGCGGCTTCGAGCAGGGTTTCGTTGGCTTCGAGGTGGCCGGCGGGCTGGTTGAAGACGTGCCGGCCGGCCTTGAATTCCTCGACCAGCAGGAAGCGGCCGTTGTCTTCGACGATGGTGGCGACGGTGATGTGGGGTTGCCAGGTCATGCGGGTGCCTTCGTAGTGGGGTGGCGTGCCTCTTCGCCGGCAAGGCCGGCTCCTACAAAGGGCTGTAGGAGCCGGCCTTGCCGGCGAAGAGGGCGCCGCCGATGTCCAGAAAGCACAAACCCCGGTGCGTGGCCGGGGTCTGTGTGTCAGCTCAAGCCAACCTTACAGCGCAGCAACCGCGTTGTTGAAGGTCTGGCTCGGGCGCATTGCCTTGGCGGTCAGCTCGGCATCGGGGTAGTAGTAACCACCGATTTCAACCGGCTTGCCCTGGACTGCGTTGAGCTCGGCGACGATGGTCGCTTCGTTCTCGGTCAGTGCCTTGGCCAGCGGTGCGAAGCGTGCTTGCAGCGCCGCGTCATCGGTCTGTGCAGCCAGTGCCTGGGCCCAGTACAGGGTCAGGTAGAAGTGGCTGCCACGGTTGTCGATGCTGCCAACCTTGCGTGCAGGGGACTTGTTGTTGTCCAGGAACTGGCCGGTGGCCTGGTCCAGGGTGGCAGCCAGTACCTTGGCCTTGGGGTTGGCGTAGGCGGTGCTCAGGTGCTCGAGCGAAGCTGCCAGCGCCAGGAACTCGCCCAGCGAATCCCAGCGCAGGAAGTTTTCTTCCACCAGCTGTTGCACGTGCTTGGGTGCCGAACCGCCGGCGCCGGTTTCGAACAGGCCGCCGTTGTTCATCAGCGGCACGATCGACAGCATCTTGGCGCTGGTGCCCAGTTCCATGATCGGGAACAGGTCGGTCAGGTAGTCACGCAGCACGTTGCCGGTGACCGAGATGGTGTCTTCGCCGGCACGGATGCGCTGCAGCGAAACCTTCATGGCCTCGACAGGCGACAGGACACGGATGTCCAGGCCGGTGGTGTCGTGGTCTTTCAGGTACTTCTGGACCTTCTCGATCAGCACGCCGTCGTGGGCGCGTTGCGGGTCGAGCCAGAAGATCGCCGGGGTGGCGCTGGCGCGGGCACGGTTGACGGCCAGCTTGACCCAGTCCTGGATCGGCGCGTCCTTGGTCTGGCACATGCGGAAGATGTCGCCGGCTTCGACGTCCTGGGACAGCAGCAGGTTGCCCTTGCCGTCGACGACGCGGATCACGCCATCAGCCTTGGCCTGGAAGGTCTTGTCGTGGGAGCCGTACTCTTCGGCCTTCTGTGCCATCAGGCCGACGTTCGGCACGCTGCCCATGGTGGTAGGGTCGAAGGCGCCGTGTTGCTTGCAGTCTTCGATCGCCGCCTGGTAGATGGTGGCGTAGCAGCGATCCGGGATCACTGCCTTGGTGTCCTGCAGCTGGCCTTCGGTGTTCCACATCTTGCCCGAGTCGCGGATCATCGCCGGCATCGAGGCGTCGACGATGACGTCGCTCGGCACGTGCAGGTTGGTGATGCCCTTGTCGGAGTTGACCATGGCCAGCGCCGGGCGCACGGCATACACGGCCTGCACGTCGGCTTCGATCTGGGCCTGCTGTTCGGCTGGCAGGTCCTTGATGCGGGCGTACAGGTCGCCGATGCCGTTGTTCAGGTTGAAGCCGACCTGCTCCAGTACGGCGGCGTGCTTGGTCAGCGCGTCCTTGTAGTACTCGGCGACGATCTGGCCGAACATGATCGGGTCGGAGACCTTCATCATGGTGGCTTTCAGGTGAACCGACAGCAGTACGCCCTGGGCCTTGGCTTCTTCGATCTGGGCAGCGATGAAGCTGCGCAGGGCCTTGGTGCTGAGCACGGCGCAGTCGACGATTTCGCCGGCCTTGACCGCGGTTTTCTCTTTCAGGACGGTGGTCGAACCGTCCTTGGCCAGCAGTTCGATGCGCAGGCTGTCATCGGCTTCGATCAGCGCGGCTTTTTCGCTGCCGTAGAAGTCGCCGTTGTCCATGTGTGCGACGTGCGACTTGGAGTCGGCTGCCCAGGCGCCCATCTTGTGCGGGTGCTTGCGGGCGTAGTTCTTGACCGACAGCGGTGCGCGGCGGTCGGAGTTGCCTTCGCGCAGTACCGGGTTCACGGCGCTGCCCTTGATGCGGTCGTAGCGGGCGCGGGCTTCTTTTTCCGCGTCGGTGCTGACGGTGTCCGGGTAGTCCGGGATGTTGAAGCCCTTGGCTTGCAGTTCCTTGATCGCGGCCTTCAGCTGCGGTACCGAGGCGCTGATGTTCGGCAGCTTGATGATGTTGGCTTCAGGCGTGGTTGCCAGTTGGCCCAGTTCTGCCAGGTGGTCGGCCACTTGCTTGTCGGCGCCGAGCTGTTCAGGGAAGGCAGAGAGGATACGGCCAGCGAGCGAGATGTCACGGGTTTCGACGGCGATGTCGGCAGTGGCGGTGAACGCTTCGACGATGGGCAGCAGTGAGTAGGTGGCGAGGGCGGGGGCTTCGTCGGTGAAGGTGTAGATGATCTTGGATCGGGTGGGCATATTCGGGTTAACTCTCTGTTTTGCTGAGCGTGCGCGGAATCTCGAGGGGTGCGCAGGATAGGCGCTTCGCTCAAGCGGATCCATGAGCAGAAAGTCGAGGATTCCGGGCTGTGATGGTGGGTTGCATCAGTCGAGTGTCAAACGGCTGAACTGCGGTAACAGCCCAGTCTTGTCGGGGCCGGACGTCTCTATTCGGACCGGTCGCCCCCAGTGACCCTTTGGTCACCGGCGGAGTATATCAAACCCTTGGTCGTAATCATCAAGGTCAACATGTCGGATGGCCACTTTTAGACCAAAGACGTAGAGCGTTTTGCGCTGGTATGACGGTTTTTTCGGCGAGGTTTGCGTCTGCGTTCAACTGGGTTAGGCTCTGGGGATTGCATGAAGTCCTATCAACCAGAAAAAAGCGGAGTGCAGCATGGGATACCAGAAAATCAAGGTTCCGGCAGTCGGTGACAAAATCACCGTCAACGCAGACCATTCTCTCAATGTTCCCGACAATCCGATCATCCCCTTCATTGAAGGTGACGGTATTGGCGTCGATGTCAGCCCGGTGATGATCAAGGTGGTCGATGCTGCAGTCGAAAAGGCCTATGGCGGCAAGCGCAAGATCTCCTGGATGGAGGTATACGCCGGCGAGAAGGCCACCCAGGTCTACGACCAGGACACCTGGCTGCCCCAGGAAACCCTGGATGCGGTGAAAGACTACGTGGTGTCGATCAAGGGCCCGCTGACCACCCCGGTCGGCGGTGGCATCCGTTCGCTGAACGTCGCCCTGCGCCAGCAACTGGACCTGTACGTGTGCCTGCGTCCGGTGGTGTGGTTCGAGGGTGTGCCCAGCCCGGTGAAAAAACCTGGTGACGTCGACATGGTGATCTTTCGCGAGAACTCCGAGGACATCTATGCCGGCATCGAGTGGAAGGCCGGTTCGCCCGAGGCGAACAAGGTCATCAAGTTCCTCAAGGAGGAAATGGGTGTCACCAAGATCCGCTTCGACCAGGATTGCGGCATCGGCATCAAGCCGGTTTCCAAGGAAGGCACCCAGCGCCTGGTGCGCAAGGCCCTGCAGTACGTGGTGGATAACGACCGCGAGTCGCTGACCATCGTGCACAAGGGCAACATCATGAAGTTCACCGAGGGGGCCTTCAAGGACTGGGGCTACGAGGTGGCCAAGAACGAATTCGGCGCCGAGCTGCTCGATGGCGGCCCGTGGATGAAATTCAAGAACCCCAAGACCGGGCGTGAAGTGATCGTCAAGGACGCCATTGCCGACGCCATGCTCCAGCAGATCCTGCTGCGTCCGGCCGAGTACGACGTGATCGCCACCCTCAACTTGAACGGTGACTACCTGTCCGACGCCCTGGCGGCGGAGGTGGGCGGTATCGGTATCGCGCCGGGTGCCAACCTGTCGGACACCGTGGCCATGTTCGAGGCCACCCACGGCACGGCGCCCAAGTACGCCGGCAAGGATCAGGTCAACCCTGGTTCGGTGATCCTGTCGGCCGAGATGATGCTGCGTCACCTGGGCTGGACAGAGGCGGCGGACCTGATCATCAAGGGCACCAACGGGGCTATCAAGGCCAAGACCGTGACCTACGACTTCGAACGCCTGATGGAAGGTGCGACGCTGGTGTCGAGCTCGGGCTTCGGTGAGGCGCTGATCAAGCACATGTAAGCGGGCAGCAAAAGGCCGGCCTGTCCGAGAGGGCAGGCCGGCCCTGGTGTTCCTGGGGTGTTCAGGCGTCGATCGTGGTCGCGCTGCCGGCGGGCTCGCTCTGGGCGCTGGTGACGACGGGTCTTATGTTCTGCGCATGAAACCCCTTGGGTGCCTGAATGATATCGAATGTGACGACTTGTCCGGCCTTCAGGGTCTTGTAACCTTCCATGTTAATGGCAGAGAAGTGGGCAAACAGGTCCTCATCCTTGCCATCCTCGTTGATGAATCCGAATCCCTTGGCATTGTTGAACCACTTGACTTTGCCGGTTGCCATCCTCATATCCCTCTGCAAAGGACTCCATCACTGGAGTATCATCCACTCCATCCGCCTATGAACCTGCGAAAATTCTGGTTGACTGCGCGGATCTTTATCGACCACGGTGGGCTCTTATTGGTTGTAACACCGATTTGCCGATAGTCAAGGTCAGGCGACGGCCGTTCCGGCGTGTGGCCAGGCGGTCCACATTCAACCTTAACCTGTCGAAATGATGAATTTCTTTCCATGCATGCACATAGCCAGATTCGACTAACATTCAATCAGGATCGCCCGCAGCAGGATGAGGACGATGGCTCTGGTCTGGCGGTACAGGAAGCCAAGCCCGCGCTGCAGGCACCACCGATGTACAAGGTGGTTTTGTTCAACGATGACTACACACCGATGGATTTCGTCGTCGAAGTGCTCGAGGTGTTTTTTAACCTGAATCGCGAGCTGGCGACCAAGGTCATGCTGGCCGTCCATACAGAAGGGCGGGCAGTGTGCGGATTGTTTACCCGCGACATCGCCGAGACCAAGGCCATGCAGGTCAACCAATACGCCCGGGAAAGCCAGCATCCGCTACTCTGTGAAATCGAGAAGGACGGTTAATCGCCGACCACTTGGGTATGAGGTGAAGCTATGTTAAACCGCGAGCTCGAAGTCACCCTCAATCTGGCCTTCAAGGAGGCCCGTTCGAAGCGTCATGAGTTCATGACCGTCGAACACCTTCTGCTGGCGCTTTTGGATAATGAGGCCGCCGCAACCGTTTTGCGTGCCTGTGGAGCCAACCTCGACAAGCTCAAGCACGACCTGCAGGAGTTCATCGACTCCACCACGCCACTGATCCCCGTGCATGATGAAGACCGCGAGACCCAGCCAACCCTGGGCTTCCAGCGGGTGCTTCAGCGTGCCGTGTTCCATGTACAGAGCTCGGGTAAACGTGAAGTCACCGGCGCCAATGTGCTGGTGGCGATCTTCAGCGAGCAGGAAAGCCAGGCGGTGTTCCTGCTCAAACAGCAAAGTGTCGCGCGAATCGACGTGGTCAACTACATCGCTCACGGTATCTCCAAGGTGCCGGGCCATGGCGAACACCAGGACGGCGAGCAGGACATGCAGGACGAAGACGGCGGCGAAGCCTCGTCCTCGAGCAATCCGCTGGATGCCTATGCCAGCAACCTCAACGAACTGGCACGCCAGGGGCGTATCGACCCGCTGGTGGGGCGCGAGACCGAGGTCGAGCGCGTGGCGCAGATCCTTGCGCGTCGGCGCAAGAACAACCCGCTGCTGGTGGGCGAGGCCGGGGTGGGCAAGACCGCCATCGCCGAAGGCCTGGCCAAGCGTATCGTCGACGGTCAGGTGCCTGACCTGCTGGCCCAGAGCGTGGTCTATTCGCTGGACCTGGGCGCCTTGCTGGCCGGTACCAAGTACCGTGGCGACTTCGAGAAGCGCTTCAAGGCGCTGCTCGGCGAACTGCGCAAGCGTCCGCAGGCGATCCTGTTCATCGACGAAATCCACACCATCATCGGCGCCGGTGCGGCATCGGGCGGGGTGATGGATGCGTCCAACCTGCTCAAGCCGCTGCTGTCTTCGGGCGATATCCGTTGCATCGGCTCGACTACGTTCCAGGAGTTCCGCGGCATCTTCGAGAAGGACCGGGCCCTGGCGCGGCGCTTCCAGAAGGTGGATGTCAGCGAGCCGTCGGTGGAAGACACCATCGGCATCCTGCGCGGCCTCAAGGGGCGTTTCGAATCCCATCACAGCATCGAGTACAGCGATGAGTCGCTGCGTGCCGCAGCGGAGCTTGCAGCGCGCTACATCAATGACCGTCACATGCCAGACAAGGCCATCGACGTGATCGACGAGGCGGGGGCGTACCAGCGCCTGCAGCCGGTAGAGAAGCGCGTCAAGCGCATCGATGTGCAGCAGGTGGAAGACATCGTCGCCAAGATTGCGCGCATTCCGCCAAAGCACGTCACCAGTTCCGACAAGGAGCTGCTGCGCAACCTGGAGCGCGACCTGAAGCTGACCGTGTTTGGCCAGGATGCTGCGATCGATTCGCTGGCCACCGCCATCAAGCTGTCGCGTGCGGGCCTGAAGGCGCCGGACAAGCCGGTGGGCTCGTTCCTGTTTGCAGGCCCTACCGGGGTCGGCAAGACCGAGGCGGCGCGTCAGCTGGCCAAGGCGCTGGGGGTCGAGCTGGTGCGTTTCGACATGTCCGAGTACATGGAGCGTCACACCGTGTCGCGCCTGATCGGTGCGCCTCCGGGCTATGTCGGTTTCGACCAGGGCGGCCTGTTGACCGAAGCCATCACCAAGCAGCCACATTGCGTGCTGCTGCTCGATGAAATCGAGAAGGCTCACCCGGAAGTCTTCAACCTGCTGCTGCAGGTGATGGACCACGGTACCCTGACCGACAACAACGGGCGCAAGGCGGACTTTCGCAACGTCATCGTGATCATGACCACCAACGCCGGCGCCGAGACTGCGGCACGGGCCTCGATCGGGTTTACCCATCAGGACCACTCGTCCGACGCGATGGAAGTGATCAAGAAGAGCTTCACGCCGGAGTTCCGCAACCGCCTGGACACCATCATCCAGTTTGGTCGCCTGAGCCACGAAGTGATCAAGAGCGTGGTCGACAAGTTCCTCACCGAACTGCAGGCCCAGCTGGAAGACAAGCGCGTACTGCTGGAGGTGTCGGATGCTGCTCGCAGCTACCTGGCAGCCGGTGGCTACGATGCGCAGATGGGTGCGCGGCCCATGGCGCGGCTTATCCAGGACAAGATCAAGCGGCCGCTGGCCGAAGAGATCCTGTTTGGCGAGCTGGCCGAGCATGGCGGCGTGGTGCACATCGACCTGCGCGATGGCGAGCTGGTGTTCGACTTCGAGACCACGGCCGAGATGGCCTGATCGCGTTCGCCGGCACGACCGGCTCCTGCGGGGTGATGCTGCCCTGGTAGGAGTCGGCCTTGCCGGCCAGGCTTTTCAGGCAGGCACGCAAAAACGCCCGGCACTGGCCGGGCGTTCTTGTGTGTAGCGTTTAGCGGGCGCGGTAGGTGATGCGCCCTTTGCTCAGGTCATAAGGCGTCAGTTCGACGCGGACCTTGTCGCCGGTGAGAATACGGATGTAGTTCTTGCGCATCTTGCCGGAGATATGCGCGGTAACGACGTGCCCATTTTCCAACTCCACGCGGAACATGGTGTTGGGCAGGGTGTCGACGACAGTGCCTTCCATTTCGAAGCTGTCTTCTTTCGACATGCAGTAAAGCCCTCGGTGTCCAGTTGCCGGCCCGGTGCAACTGCGCCAGGCTAAAAAGTGGCGTGCATTGTGCCCGAAAAATGGGGTTCAAGCCAAGGGTTTCAGTTAAGCGTGACCCATCGTTGATTGATCAGCAGCTCGATGGGGCGGTACTGGGTCTTGTAATTCATCTTTTTGCAGTTCTTGATCCAGTACCCGAGATAGACCGCTTCAAGCCCCAGGCGCAGGGTTTCGCTGATCTGCCAGAGGATCGCGAAACGTCCCAGGCTGCGCCGTTCTTCCTGGGGTTCGTAGAAGGTGTACACCGCCGATACGCCGTTGGGCAGCAGGTCGGTGACCGCCACCGCCAGCAGCTTGCCGTCCAGGCGAAACTCGTAGAAGCGTGAAAACGGCAGGTCGCGGACCAGGAAGGTGGAGAACTGGTCGCGGCTGGGCGGGTACATGTCGCCGTCGGCATGGCGCTGCTCGATGTAGCGGCGGTACAGCTCGAAGTATTCTTCGTTGAACCGAGGGCGTGCGGGGGTCACCACCAGGTCGGCGTTGCGCTTGATGATGCGCTTCTGCTGGCGATTGGGCGTAAAGCGAGCCGCCGGGATGCGCGCAGGTACGCACGCATTGCAGTTCTGGCAATGCGGGCGGTACAGGTGGTCGCCGCTACGACGAAAGCCCATTTCCGACAGGTCTGCGTAGACGTTGGCGTCCATTGGCTGGCTCGGGTCGAGAAACAGCGTGGTGGCTTGCTCGTCTGGCAGGTAGCTGCAGGCATGGGGTTGAGTGGCATAAAACTTCAACCGCGCCAGCTCTGTCATGATCAACCCCTCGGGAGGTGCGTTTGGATTAAGTGTAAGCCAGCTGTGAAAACTCGCCTAGCAAACGCCAGGACGTCAGGCCCAGCTGACGTTGGCCGGCTGGTCGAGGTAGTTGCGCAGGTACTCGGCAAAGGCGCTGCGGGCGATGGCGCGGGCGCCGAGGCTGTGCAGGTGGTTCGTGGGCATCTGGCAGTCGATGAGCACGAAGCCGGCCGCCTTGAGGTGTTCGACCAGGTGCACGAAGCCCACCTTGGAGGCGTTGTCGGCGCGGCTGAACATCGATTCGCCAAAGAACAGGCGGCCCATGGCCAGGCCGTAGAGCCCGCCCACCAGCTCGCCGTTTTCGCGCACTTCCACCGAGTGGGCGAAGCCCTGCTGGTGCAGCGTGAGGTAGGCAGCTTGCATGGGGGCGGTGATCCAGGTGCCGTCGGCATAGTCGCGAGGCGCCGCACAGGCACTGATCACGCTGGCAAAGTCCTGGTCGAAGCTGACCTGATAGCGGCCCTGGCGGATGACCTTGCGCAGCGAGCGCGACACGTGCAGCTCGTCCGGGAACAACACGGTGCGCGGGTCGGGCGACCACCACAGGATCGGCTGGCCGTCCTGGTACCAGGGGAAGCAGCCATGGCGATAGGCCTGCACCAGGCGCTCGGCACTCAGGTCGCCGCCGGCGGCGAGCAGGCCGTTGGGTTCGTGCAGGGCCTTTTCCAGGGGCGGGAAGTCCAGGTTGTTGCGGCTCAGCCAGGTCAGCATTGAGGTGGGTCGCCGTGCGGTGGAGGAGGGGAGGGGAAGGATCGCCGCAAAAGGCTTCGTCGGCAAGGCCGGCGCCTGCCGTTGCCCCGCCGGCGTTGGCGGGCGGCGCAACTTAACCTGCACTATGCTGTCCCAACTACGCAAAAACCCCGCATAAGCCTTTGTCACAAAAGAGAATGCGTGCTCAAATTGCCGTATAGGAAATTGGCCCCCGTTTACGCCTCGTTCCGGCGTGCCGTCATGGCGGCAGGCGGGCAGTAATGTTAAAAGTAGTGGTTTGTTGACCCGGTCGCCCGGTCAACCCCTGTTGGACGCGCATTGAGCGCAGGAATAGACGCGTTTTGAAGAAATCCACCGCAACACCCAACCCCGAGCCGATCTGGCGCCAGCAGCTGCACTACCGGCTCAAGGAAGGTGCGCTGATCGCCATGGGCGCGCTGTGCCTGTACCTGTGGATGGCCCTGCTCACCTACGACCAGGCCGACCCGGGCTTCAGCCATACCAGCAATGTCGAGCAGGTGCAGAACGCCGCCGGTCGCGCCGGGGCGTTCTTTGCCGACGTGTTGTTCATGGTGCTGGGCTATTTCGCCTATATCTTCCCGTTGCTGCTGGCGATCAAGACCTGGCAGATCTTCCGCGAACGTCATCAGCCCTGGCAGTGGAGCGGCTGGCTGTTCTCCTGGCGTTTGATCGGCCTGGTGTTCCTGGTGCTGTCGGGCGCCGCGCTGGCGCATATCCATTTCCATTCGGCCCCGAGCCTGCCGGCCTCGGCGGGCGGCGCGCTGGGCGAAAGTCTGGGTGACCTGGCCAAGAACGCGCTGAACGTGCAGGGCAGCACCCTGATGTTCATCGCGCTGTTCCTGTTCGGCCTGACCGTGTTCACCGACCTGTCGTGGTTCAAGGTGATGGACATCACCGGCAAGATCACCCTCGACCTGTTCGAACTGTTCCAGGGGGCGGCCAACCGCTGGTGGGCCGGGCGCAACGAGCGCAAGCGCCTGGTTGCCCAACTGCGTGAAGTCGACGAGCAGGTGCACGACGTGGTGGCGCCTGTGGTGCCCGACCGCCGCGAGCAGCTCAAGGCCAAGGAACGCATCATCGAGCGCGATACCACGCTGAGCAAGCATGTGGCCGAGCGCGAGCAGCATGTGCCACCGGTGATCATGCCGGCGCCGGCCAAGGCGCCAGAGCCGAGCAAGCGCGTGCAGAAGGAAAAGCAGGCGCCGTTGTTCGTCGACAGCGCCATCGAAGGCACGCTGCCACCGATTTCGATTCTCGACCCGGCCGAGAAGAAGAAGGTCAACTATTCGCCAGAGTCCCTGGCGGGCGTGGGCCATCTGCTGGAAATCAAGCTCAAGGAGTTCGGGGTTGAAGTGTCGGTGGACTCGATCCACCCCGGCCCGGTGATCACCCGCTACGAAATCCAGCCGGCCGCCGGGGTCAAGGTCAGCCGCATCGCCAACCTGGCCAAGGACCTGGCGCGCTCGCTGGCGGTAACCAGCGTGCGCGTGGTCGAAGTGATCCCGGGCAAGACCACGGTGGGTATCGAGATCCCCAACGAAGACCGCCAGATCGTGCGCTTCTCCGAGGTGCTGTCGTCGCCGCAGTATGACGAGGCCAAGTCGCCTGTGACCATGGCCCTGGGGCACGATATCGGCGGCAAGCCGGTGATCACCGACCTGGCCAAGATGCCGCACCTGCTGGTGGCCGGTACCACAGGTTCCGGTAAATCGGTGGGCGTGAACGCGATGATCCTGTCGATCCTGTTCAAGTCCGGCCCCGAAGACGCCAAATTGATCATGATCGACCCGAAGATGCTCGAGCTGTCGATCTACGAAGGCATCCCGCACCTGCTGTGCCCGGTGGTCACCGACATGAAGGACGCCGCCAATGCCCTGCGCTGGAGCGTGGCCGAGATGGAGCGCCGCTACAAGCTGATGGCGGCCATGGGCGTGCGCAACCTGGCCGGCTTCAACCGCAAGATCAAGGACGCCGAAGAAGCGGGCGAGCCGATCTACGACCCGATGTTCAAGCGCGAAAGCATGGATGACGTGCCGCCGCTGCTCAAGACCCTGCCGACCATCGTGGTGGTGGTGGACGAATTCGCCGACATGATGATGATCGTCGGCAAGAAGGTCGAAGAACTGATCGCCCGTATCGCACAGAAGGCGCGGGCTGCCGGTATCCACCTGATCCTGGCCACCCAGCGTCCGTCGGTGGACGTGATCACCGGCCTGATCAAGGCCAACATCCCGACGCGCATGGCGTTCCAGGTATCGAGCAAGATCGACTCGCGTACCATCATCGACCAGGGCGGCGCCGAACAGCTGCTGGGCCATGGCGACATGCTGTACATGCCGCCGGGCACCAGCCTGCCGATTCGCGTGCACGGCGCCTTCGTGTCCGACGAAGAGGTTCACCGCGTGGTCGAGGCCTGGAAGCTGCGCGGCGCCCCTGACTACAACGACGACATCCTCAGTGGTGTCGAAGAGGCCGGCAGCGGCTTCGATGGGGGCGGTGGTGGTGGCGGTGACGATGACGCCGAAACCGACGCGCTGTACGACGAGGCCGTGCAGTTCGTGCTCGAAAGCCGTCGTGCCTCCATTTCCGCGGTACAGCGCAAGCTCAAGATCGGCTACAACCGCGCCGCCCGCATGATCGAGGCGATGGAAATGGCCGGTGTGGTCACTGCCATGAACACCAACGGTTCGCGTGAAGTGATTGCGCCCGGACCGATGCGCGACTGATGATTCCTTATCTGCCGGCGGCCATTGACGGACGCCGGCCCACCCCTACTGCAACGAGGATTTCCATGCGCCTGATTCGCATGCTGTTGGTTTCCGCCATGGCCCTGTCCAGCGCTTCGGTTTTCGCCGCAGAGGCGGACGTCAAAAGCCTGACCCAATTGCTGGAGACGTCCAAGACCATTTCTGCCGGTTTCTCGCAACTGACCCTCGATGGCAGCGGCACCCAGTTGCAGGAAACCACCGGTCAGATGGCGGTACAGCGCCCTGGCCTGTTCTACTGGCACACCGATGCGCCTGCCGAGCAGGTGGTGGTGTCGGACGGCAAGAAGGTGACCCTGTGGGACCCGGACCTGGAGCAGGCGACCATCAAGAAGCTCGACGAGCGTCTGACCGAAACGCCGGCCTTGCTGTTGTCGGGTGATATCTCGAAAATCAGCCAGAGCTTCGATATCACCTCCAAGCAACAGGGTGACGTGATCGATTTCACGCTCAAGCCCAAAACCAAGGACACCCTGTTCGACTCGCTGCGCCTGTCCTTCCGCAAGGGGCTGGTGAACGATATGCAACTGATCGACAGCGTCGGCCAGCGCACCAATATCCTGTTCAGCGGGGTCAAGGCCAATGAGCCGATCCCGGCGAGCAAATTCAAGTTCGTCGTGCCTGAAGGCGCCGACGTGATTCAAGAGTAAAGAGGTCAAGCCCGCGTCCATGGACCTGTTTCGAAGTGACCCTGTTGCCCAGCCCTTGGCCGCGCGCCTGCGCCCGGCCAACCTGGACGAATACGTCGGCCAGCAGCACCTGCTGGCGCGCGGCAAGCCGCTGCGCGAGGCACTGGAGCAGGGCGCGCTGCACTCGATGATCTTCTGGGGCCCGCCCGGGGTGGGCAAGACCACCCTGGCGCGTTTGCTGGCACAGTTCTGCGAGGCGCACTTCGAGACCGTCTCGGCCGTACTGGCCGGGGTCAAGGAGATCCGCCAGGCGGTGGAGATCGCCAAGCAGCAGGCCGCCCAGTACGGGCGGCGCACCATCCTGTTCGTCGACGAAGTGCACCGCTTCAACAAGTCGCAGCAGGACGCCTTTCTGCCGTATGTGGAAGACGGCACGCTGATCTTCATCGGCGCCACCACCGAAAACCCCTCGTTCGAACTCAACAACGCCCTGCTGTCGCGGGCGCGTGTGTATGTGCTCAAGAGCCTGGACGAAGCCGCGTTGCACCGCCTGGTGGAGCGCGCACTGACCGAGGAGCGCGGCCTGGGCAAGCGCAACCTGAGCCTGGGCGACGAAGCCTTCAAGATGCTGCTGGCTGCCGCCGATGGCGATGGCCGGCGCCTGCTCAACCTGCTGGAGAATGCCTCGGACCTGGCCGAAGACGGCAGCGAGATCGGGGTGGAGCTGCTGCAAAGCCTGCTCGGTGATACCCGTCGACGTTTCGACAAGGGCGGCGAGGCCTTCTACGACCAGATTTCCGCATTGCACAAGTCGGTGCGCGGCTCCAACCCCGATGGGGCGCTGTACTGGTTCGCGCGCATGCTCGATGGCGGCTGCGACCCGTTGTACCTGGCGCGGCGCGTGGTGCGCATGGCCAGCGAAGACATCGGCAACGCCGACCCGCGTGCGCTGAGCCTGTGTCTGGCCGCGTGGGACGTGCAGGAGCGCCTGGGCAGCCCCGAGGGCGAGCTGGCGGTGGCCCAGGCCATTACGTACCTGGCCTGTGCGCCCAAGAGCAACGCGGTGTACATGGGCTTCAAGACCGCCCTGCGCGAAGCCGCCGAGCATGGTTCGCTGGAAGTGCCGCTGCACCTGCGCAACGCACCCACCAAGCTGATGAAGCAGCTGGGCTACGGCGACGAGTACCGTTATGCCCACGACGAGCCCGATGCCTATGCGGCGGGCGAAGACTACTTTCCCGATGACCTCGCGCCGCGCCAGTACTACCAGCCGGTGCCTCGCGGCCTGGAACTGAAGATCGGCGAGAAGCTGCGCCACCTGGCCGAACTCGATCGCCTGAGCCCGCGCCAGCGGAGGAAGCCATGATTGCCCTGGTGGCCGCAGTCAGCGCCGGGGGCATTGCCGGCACGCTGCTGCGCTTTGCCGCGGGAAATTGGGTCAATGCCCACTGGCCACGCCACTTCTATCTCGGTACGCTGGCGGTCAACCTGATTGGCTGCCTGCTGATCGGCTTGCTCTACGGGTTGTTTCTGCATCGCCCGCTGGTGCCGGTCGAGCTGCGCGCAGGCCTGATCGTCGGCTTCCTTGGCGGCCTGACGACCTTTTCATCCTTTTCCATGGACACCGTACGCCTGCTCGAAAGCGGGCAAGCGCCCCTGGCGTTCGGCTATGCCAGCCTCAGTGTAGTGGGTGGCCTGCTCGCCACCTGGGCCGGTTTGTCCTTGACCAAATTCTGAACCAGCGAGAAAACGATATGCTCGATTCCCAACTGTTACGCGGCCAACTTCAGGAAGTGGCGGATCGCCTGGCTTCCCGTGGCTTCAGCCTGGATGTCGCGCGCATCGAAGCACTTGAAGAGCGCCGCAAGTCTGTGCAGACCCGCACCGAACAGCTGCAGGCCGAGCGTAACGCCCGTTCCAAATCCATCGGCCAGGCCAAGGCCAAGGGTGAGGACATTGCCCCGCTGATGGCCGACGTCGAGCGCATGGCCAACGAACTGGCTGCCGGCAAGGTGGAGCTGGAAGGTATCCGCGAAGAGCTGGACGCTATCCTGCTGACCATCCCCAACCTGCCGGACGCCAGCGTACCGGTGGGCGCCGATGAAGACGACAACGTCGAAGTGCGCCGCTGGGGCACCCCGCGCAGCTTCGATTTTGCGATCCAGGACCACGTCGCCCTGGGCGAGCGCAACGGCTACCTCGACTTCGAGACCGCAGCCAAGCTGTCGGGCGCGCGGTTTGCCCTGCTGCGCGGCCCGATCGCCCGTCTGCACCGTGCCCTGGCGCAGTTCATGATCAACCTGCACACCGCCGAGCATGGCTACGAGGAAGCCTACACCCCGTACCTGGTACAGGCCCCGGCGCTGCAAGGCACCGGCCAGCTGCCCAAGTTCGAGGAAGACCTGTTCAAGATCAGCCGCGAAGGCGAGGCCGACTTCTACCTGATCCCGACGGCCGAAGTGTCGCTGACCAACATCGTGGCCGGCGAAATCGTCGATGCCAAGCAACTGCCGATCAAGTTCGTCGCCCACACCCCGTGCTTTCGTAGCGAAGCCGGTGCGTCGGGTCGCGACACCCGCGGCATGATCCGCCAGCACCAGTTCGACAAGGTCGAGATGGTCCAGGTGGTCGAGCCGGGCAAGTCGATGGAAGCCCTCGAAGGCCTGACTGCCAACGCCGAGCGTGTGCTGCAACTGCTGGAGCTGCCTTACCGCGTACTGTCGCTGTGCACCGGCGACATGGGCTTCAGTGCCGTGAAGACCTACGACCTGGAAGTGTGGGTGCCGAGCCAGGACAAGTACCGCGAAATTTCCTCGTGCTCCAACTGCGGCGACTTCCAGGCGCGCCGCATGCAGGCCCGCTGGCGCAACCCGGAAACCGGCAAGCCGGAGCTGGTGCACACCCTCAACGGCTCGGGCCTGGCTGTAGGCCGTACCCTGGTGGCAGTGCTGGAGAACTACCAGCAGGCTGATGGCAGCATCCGTGTACCGGACGTGCTCAAGCCTTACATGGGTGGCCTGGAGATCATCGGTTAAATGGAGTTCCTGCCGCTGTTCCACAACCTGCGGGGCAGCCAGGTGCTGGTCGTGGGTGGAGGCGAGATTGCCCTGCGCAAGTCTCGCCTGCTGGCCGATGCAGGTGCCGTGCTGCGGGTGGTTGCCCCTGAAATCGAGGGGCAACTGGCCGAACTGGCACGCTCCAGTGGCGGCCAGACCCTGGCCCGCGGCTATCACGAAAGCGACCTCGACGGTTGCCAGCTGATCATCGCCGCCACCGACGACCAGGCGCTCAACGCCCAGGTATCGGCCGATGCGCGCCAGCGCTGTGTGCCGGTCAACGTGGTGGATGCGCCGGCCTTGTGCACGGTGATCTTCCCGGCGATCGTCGACCGTTCGCCACTGGTGGTGGCAGTGTCCAGCGGCGGCGATGCGCCGGTGCTGGCACGCCTGATCCGCGCCAAGCTGGAAACCTGGATTCCTGCCGCCTATGGCGAACTGGCCGGCCTGGCCGCGCGCTTTCGCCATAGGGTCAAGGAACTGTACCCCGACGTGAACCAGCGTCGTGGGTTCTGGGAAGACGTGTTCCAGGGCCCGATTGCCGAGCGCCAGCTGGCCGGGCAGGGCGCCGAAGCCGAACGCCTGCTGCAGGCCAAGGTGGATGGCGCGCTGCCGCAGACCTCGGGCGAGGTGTACCTGGTGGGGGCGGGGCCGGGTGATCCGGACTTGCTGACCTTCCGTGCGCTGCGCCTGATGCAGCAGGCCGATGTGGTGCTGTACGACCGCCTGGTGGCGCCCGCCATCATCGAGTTGTGCCGGCGCGACGCCGAGCGCATCTACGTGGGCAAGCGCCGCGCCGATCACAGCGTACCGCAGGACCAGATCAACCAGCTGCTGGTGACCCTGGCAAAGCAAGGCAAGCGCGTGCTGCGCCTCAAGGGCGGCGATCCGTTCATCTTCGGCCGGGGTGGCGAGGAGATCGAAGAGCTGGCCGAGCATGGCATACCCTTCCAGGTGGTGCCGGGCATCACTGCGGCCAGCGGCTGTTCGGCGTATGCCGGCATACCGCTGACCCACCGCGATTATGCCCAGTCGGTGCGCTTCGTGACCGGTCACCTCAAGGACGGTACCAGCAACCTGCCGTGGAATGACCTGGTGGCGCCTGCGCAGACCCTGGTGTTCTACATGGGGCTGGTGGGCTTGCCGACCATCTGTGCCGAGCTGATTCGTCACGGCCGTGCGGCTAGTACGCCGGCGGCGCTGGTGCAGCAGGGCACTACCACCAACCAGCGGGTGTTTACCGGCACCCTGGCCGACCTGCCGCAACTGGTGGCGGAGCACGAAGTGCATGCGCCGACGCTGGTGATCGTGGGCGAGGTGGTGCAGCTTCGCGAGAAGCTGGCGTGGTTCGAAGGGGCTCAGTAACAACAGCTTCGCCAGCAAGGCTGGCTCCTGCAGGTTCACGCGACCCACTGCAGGAGCCAGCCTTGCTGGCGAAGGGGCCCTTCAACCCCTGATCAAAAACTGGTCTTGTCCCAAATCCCCCGGCCCACCAGCCGCTCCCGATCGTGTCGCGCCGCAAAGTCCTGCAATGGCCCCTTGGGCACGATCCCGTTCGGGTTGATGGTTTTGTGGCTCATGTAATAGTGATGCTGGATATGCTCCATGTTCACCGTCTCGGCCACTCCCGGCCACTGGTACAGCTCTCTCAGCCAGTTCGACAGGTTCGGATAATCGGCGATGCGCCGCAGGTTGCACTTGAAGTGCCCCTGATACACCGCATCGAACCGAACCAGCGTGGTGAACAGCCGCCAGTCAGCTTCGGTCAGGTACTCGCCGGCCAGGTAGCGCTGGTCGTTCAGTAGCTTTTCCAGTGCATCCAGCTCGGCAAACAGCTCGTCGAACGCCTGCTCGTAGGCTTTTTGCGTAGTCGCAAAGCCTGCGCGGTACACGCCGTTGTTCACGGCAGGGTAGATCCGCTCGTTCAGTGCATCGATGCTCGCGCGCAGCGGCTCGGGGTAAAGGTCCAGGCGATTGCTGGTCAGCCCGTCGAAGGCGGTGTTGAAGATACGGATGATCTCTGCCGACTCGTTGTTGACGATGCGTTGTTCCTGCTTGTCCCACAGCACCGGCACCGTGACCCGGCCGGTGTAATGCGGGTCGTCGCGGGTGTAGCGCTGATGCAGGAATTCAAGCTGGTCGAGCTTGTCGCCCGTCGAACCCAGAGCTGTGTCGAAGGTCCAGCCGTTCTCGCCCATCAGCCAGCTGACCACCGACACGTCGATCAGCTTGTCCAGGCCCTTGAGCGTGCGAAAGATCAGCGTGCGGTGCGCCCAGGGGCAGGCCAGCGACACATACAGGTGATAGCGCCCGGTGTCGGCTGCGGGCAGCTGATTGCGCCGCTGCGCGTTCTCGCGCTGGAAGGTGCCGTCTTTGCTGCTTTCATACCACTGGTCATGCCAGCGGCCATCGATCAACAGGCCCATGGTGGTCTCCTTGGCGATTCGTTCAACTTGGAGCCCAGTGTACGGGCTCAAGTTCGAACCAATGGCGCAAAGCATCGGCCTGTTTGATCGAAAACCCCGATCAGTCGCCTAGCTCAGGCGTTGATCCCACCAGTGCTGCGCCTGCGTGAAGGCGTCCTCTCGGGTTTGCCCCAAGCCGCGTAGCGCCAGCGCCATGCTCGATACAAGAGCCAGTTCACCGTAGCTGTTGCGGGCCTCGCCGCGCCATACTGCCAGCAGGTGCTGCAGGTCGAGGCTGGCTGGCTTCACATGGCGCTGGGCCGACAGCTGCGGCCATTCTTCATCCCAGTCTTGGCCATGGGCAGTGCCGTACAGGTGGCTGGTGGCATCCGGATTGATCTCGATCTCACCGCCGTCACCCTTGACCACAATCGCCGTATCGCCCAGCAGCCGACTGGCTTCGCGGTGTACGGCCTGGTAGCCGGGGTGGAAGATGCTCTGCAGGCCGCACCGCGCCCCCAGCGGGTTGAGCACCCGTGCCAGGGAGTGAATGGGCGAGCGCAGCCCCAGGGTGTTGCGCAGGTCGATCATGTGCTGCAGGCGCGGCGCCCAGTCCTGCAGGGGGATGAACGCGATGCAGTGCTCGTCCAGGGCACTGGCGACGCTGGCCCAGTCGCGGCACAGCGGGATCTGCACCTGTTCCAGCACCTGCTCGGTATACAGGCGCCCGGCGGTGTGAGCGCCGCCGCCGTGCAGCAGGATGCGCACGCCGTTTTTCGCAAGGCACTTGGCCGCCAGCAGAAACCACGGCAGGTGGCGCTTCTTGCCCGCATAGCTCGGCCAGTCCAGGTCGACCGCGATGGGCGGTGCCTGTACACGCTGGCGCACGGCTTCGGTGAAGCCGGCCAGCTCCTCGGGGCTCTCCTCCTTGTGACGCAGCAGCATCAGGAAGGCGCCCAGCTGCGTCTGCTCGACCTTGCCGTCCAGCAGCATGCCCATGGCCTCGCGGGCTTCTTCCCGGGTCAGGCCGCGGGCGCCGCGTTTGCCTTTGCCCAAAATGCGCACGAACTGGGCGAAGGGGTGTTCGGCGGGCGTTTCGAGGGTGAGCGGGGTAGGGGCAGTCATATGCAGTTGGTCGGCTTTGGCAGGCCCGCGAGCTTCGCGGCAAGTTTGGCGGGGGTGCCGTTGAACAGGCGGTTCAGGTGCAGGCTGTTGCCTTTGTCCGGGCCCAGCTTCAAGGCGGTGTACTTGATCAGCGGGCGCGTGGCCGGCGACAGCTCGAACTCCTGGTAGAACTGGCGCAGCAGCTCCAGTACCTCCCAGTGTTCGGGAGTCAGTTCCAGGCCTTCGCGCTCGGCCAGGGCTTGTGCCACGGGCTTTGACCAGTCCTTCAGGTCGACCAGGAAGCCGTCCTTGTCCAGGGCGATGTCGCGGTTGTCGAGGCTCAGGGTGCTCATAGCCAGCTGTTGACCTTGTCGTGGTCCAGCGACAGCTGCACGAACGCCGGGTAGTCGATGGCCCGGGCCGCGTCGCTGGAGATGCCGCGGGCTTGCAGGTCTTCTTCCAGCGCAAACAGCCTTGCGCCCAGGTTGGCGTGCTCCAGCGCCTTCAGCGGCTCGCTGCCGGGCTGCAGCGCATACACTGCGTCGCCGCACAGCAGCAGGCCGTCGTTGCTGCCCAGCAGGCGCAGACAACTGCTCAGGCGATTATCGCCGAAGGGCGAGTGGGAAATGACGTGCAGGGTGCTCATCAGAGGGTTACCACCTGGTCAAAACGGTTGATCAGGGCTGCCAGTGCAGCGTCGTCGAGTACCTCGACGTCCAGTGTCAGGTGTTCAGCGTCCAGGCCGCGCTCGAGCAGGCTGCGGGCGTCGGCGAACAGGGCCTCCACGCCGAACATCGGCAGCGCCTGGAGGTTGGCCGCCAGGTTCTTCTGTTGCAGCTGTGCCGGTTGCTGTGCAGGTGCCAGCTGAAACACGCCGTCATCCAGAAACAGCATGCCCAGCGGCAAGTCGAAGGCGCCGCCGGCCAGGGCGATATCCAGTGCCTCGCGGGCCGACGGGCCGGCCCAGGGGGCCTGGCGGCTGATAATCAGCAATGACTTGGCCATTCAATCGCCTCCAAAGCAGACCAGGCGGTCGGCGGTTTGTGCAGCCTCGTGCAACTGACCCAGGCCCGACAGTTCCCACGGCGCGGGCAGGTTCACGGCAGGGCGCTGATAACGCTGGGCTTCTTCGGCGTTCAACACGCCACGGCGCAGGGCGGCGGCGATGCACACCACCGCATCGAGCTGGTGCTCGGTGACGAAGGCACGCCATTGCGCCGGCACGTCCAGCTCATCCTGCGGCGCGACCACGTTGGCCGAGGCGCTGTGCACGCCATCCTGATAGAAAAACAGCCGCACGATCTCGTGCCCGCTGGCCAGGGCAGCCTGGGCGAACAGCAGTGCACGGCGCGAGGAGGGCGCATGGCCGGGGGAAAATACCGCGAGGGCGAACTTCATGGCAGGCTCTGTCAGCAAAACTGCGCCCATGATAAAGCAAAAAGCCCGCGCCTTGTGGGCGCGGGCCTGGTTGGGGCAGCTTGGCAAGCGGCCTCAGTTCTGCGCTTTGGACTCGGGCAGGAACCAGTTCAGCACCAGCGCACAGATGCCGCCGGTTGCCACGCCAGACTCCAGCACATTGCGCAGTGCCGATGGCATGTGCGCCAGGAATTCCGGCACCTGCGCCACGCCCAGGCCCAACGCCAGGGACACCGCGATGATCAGCAGGGCGCGACGGTCCAGGCTGATGCTGGCCAGAATATTGATACCCGAGGCCGCTACGGCACCGAACATCACCATCGCAGCGCCACCCAGCACCGGCTCCGGCACCGCCTGGATCACCCCGGCCACGCTTGGGAACAGCCCCAGAATCACCAGCATTGCGGCAATCCAGATACCGATATGGCGGCTGGCAATACCGGTCAGCTGGATCACGCCGTTGTTCTGCGCGAACACCGAGCTGGGGAAGGTGTTGAATACACCGGCCAGCAGCGAGTTGGCGCCGTTGACCAGCACGCCGCCCTTGATGCGTTGCATCCACAGCGGGCCTTCGACCGGCTGACGCGACACCTTGCTGGTGGCGGTAACGTCGCCGATGGCTTCCAGCGAAGTCACCAGGTAGATCACCAGCATCGGAATGAACAGCGCCCAGGAGAAACTCAGGCCGAAGTGCAATGGCACCGGCACCTGGAATACGGCGGCTTCATGCATGCCGGTGAAGTCCAGGCGGCCCAGGTAGCCGGCCAGTGCGTAGCCGACGGCCAGCGCGATCACGATCGCGCAACTGCGCATCCACACCACCGGGATGCGGTTGAGTACCACGATGATGGCCAGCACCACGCCGGACAGCAGCAGGTTTTCGCCGTTGGCGAAGGTGCCGTTGGCCATGGCGCCGAAGCCGCCGCCCATGCTGATCAGGCCCACCTTGATCAGCGTGAGGCCGATCATCAGCACTACTATGCCGGTGACCAGGGGGGTGATCAGGCGTTTCACGAACGGCAGAATGCGCGAAATGCCCATCTCAACGAACGAGCCGGCAATCACCACACCAAAGATCGCCGCCATTACGCCTTCTACGGGCGTACCTTGCTTGACCATCAGCGCGCCGCCGGCGATCAGCGGGCCAACGAAGTTGAAGCTGGTGCCTTGCACGATCAACAGCCCGGCGCCGAAGGGCCCGAAGCGTCGGCATTGCACGAAGGTGGCGATCCCGGAGATCACCAGCGACATCGACACGATCAGGTTGGTATCGCGGGCCGATACGCCGAGTGCCTGGCAGATCAGCAGGCCGGGGGTAACGATAGGCACGATGATCGCTAGCAGGTGCTGCAGGGCAGCGAGCAGGGCGATCAGCGGCCGGGGCCGGTCTTCCAGGCCTAGAACCAGTTCATTGGCCTGTTCGGGCGCTTGTTCGAGTGAGCTCATGGGTGTTGCTGCCCCGGGCAGAAAAAAGGAGCGCATTCTACGGCGCGCGCGGGGATTGGGGTAGTCCAGTTTGCCAGCATTATCTGGCGCTACAGCCCGCGGGGCGTAGGGGTCGGCCTTGCCAGCGAACGAGCGCGAAGCCAGCGCCCCTCAAACGCCACCCACAAAAAAGCCCGCCGAAGCGGGCTTTTTCAACACTCAACCAACCAAGCTCGGATCAGTCATCCCGACCCATCAGCCCGAACAGTTGCAGCAGGCTGACGAACAGGTTGTAGATCGATACATACAGGCTGATGGTCGCCATGATGTAGTTACGCTCACCGCCGTGGATGATTGCGCTGGTCTGGAACAGGATGCACACCGACGAGAACAGCACGAAACCTGCGCTGATCGCCAGTTGCAGGCCGCTGATCTGGAAGAAGAAGCTTGCCAGCACAGCGCCCAGCAGCACGAAGAAGCCTGCGGTGATGAAGCCGCCCAGGAAGCTCATGTCCTTGCGGGTGATCAGCACGTAGGCCGACAGACCACCGAACACCAGTGCGGTCATGGCGAATGCCGAGCTGACCACTTCAGCGCCGCCGGCCATGCCCAGGTAGCGGTTGAGGATAGGGCCGAGCAGGAAGCCCATGAAACCGGTCAGCGCGAAGGTGGACACCAGGCCCCATACCGAATCACGCAGCTTGTTGGTGAGGAAGAACAGGCCGTAGAAGCCGATCAGCACCACGAAAATGTTCGGGTAGCCGACGCGCATCTGTTGGGCCACATAGGCCATGACACCACTGAAAGCGAGGGTTATGGCCAGCAGGCCATAGGTGTTGCGCAGGACGCGGCTGACCTCTTGCTGTTCGACCTGCAGGCCGTGGTTGACGGCGTAATCCTGTTCGCGCATGGCGACACTCCTGTGGGTTTGAAACGTTCAGATGCAAAGATCATAACAGAGGCGCGCAGACCAGCCACCTAGAGAGTTTGACAGCTTGTTTCATTTCGGTATTATGGCGCCCGCAATACGAGGAAGCGTGGCCGAGTGGTTTAAGGCAACGGTCTTGAAAACCGTCGATGGGCAACTATCCTAGAGTTCGAATCTCTACGCTTCCGCCATCTTCAAAGCCCTGATTAGTCAGGGCTTTTTGCGTTTTTGGAGCATGCAAAAACGACCCCAGGAACCGCCCTTGGGAATGGTTTGAACCCAAAGCGTTTCTGATACTTCCTCATTTGGCGGTTTCGCCAACGCCCCAATTCTTCGCAGCACGCGCTCGTATGTCACCGTGGCCCCGCCGATGGCGACGACGTGCCCGGTCCCCCCAGCACCACCAGCCTGGGCAATGCAGGAACCGTTGCACTCGTCGAGAAGCAGGCAAGCTGTTTTCGATCTACGCAGAGACCTCATCGTCGAACCAGCAGCCGTAGCCCAACCAAAGTGTGGCGAAACCAAACAACCAGTAGTGCAACCTGGTAGATAGGCACTATTTTTCTCTCTGGAAAAGTTAGCCGCGCAAAAGAATCGGGCTGTTTCGTGCACTATTTTTTCAAGGCGCTCAGGTGCGTGACGAGTGAATGACGATTGGAGGGTGGGCTGATCAGGGCCTAAAAAGAAAAACTTGCGAGCAGGCCATGGCGGCCTGCTGCAGTAACAGTCAGGAGTAGCGAGTGCAATAGTGTTTTTTACTTTACAGCTTTTCTGGAGGGCTACTCTTTTTGCGGTGCTTTCTGGTTTTTAAGATGCACTCCGGCAGCTTTCGCAGCGCCATCCCTTGTAACTTTCGGCTTTTTCAAGCGCTGCAACCAGATCACGACCGGCTATCGTGTTTTGGCAGTTGTTGTGTTTTTCGTTTGGTTTTCTCATCCCCTCGCATTGTTTCTTCAGGAAGGGGCTCACCACCGCCTGCTGCCTTGACGTAAGCGCTCTGAACCCCTTGTCTACGGCTAGCTGGGCGTAGCTTTGTACGCTCGGCTTTTCACCTTGGAATGCGTTCTGCGCGATAAGGGCCGAGAAAATCTCTCGCTCGATAGTCATTCGTTAATCCTTTATTCAACCAACAAGTTTGCTCGTGTTTTTTATTATTCTGAGCAATGCGAAAGCATACGTTACCATCGGGTGAGGTTTTATTGAACTGGGTTTCCATCCAGCTATAAAAACGCACGGCTTCACATTTTTTGGTCAATAAAGGTTGGGTTCCTGGTATTTAAAATATTTCAACAGGTCATTGTTACAATTTATTTCTTGTTCAAAAAAAGTTTCGCTCTCACTTTAATGGGGTCGTGCACCGTGTAAGTTTCCTGCCTTTCCCACTAAGTTTTACGGTGACGACACGCCTTATGAGTTTTTATGAAGTTCCGCGATTTCCTGTGCCGGGCTGCCACTGAGTGCGCAGCTCGTGGGGAACACCCGCCCTGTCGATTTCAGTTGCAGGTCGTGCAGGTCCTTCGTCAGCCCCTGGTTCATCGCCACAAGCTTGGCAATGTTCCTGCGCGCCTTGCCCAGCTCTCGGGTCAGGTATTCGGCCTCATTCGTAATGAGCACCACCTGGTGCTTCCACATCTCCAGCTCAGTGGGCGCTCCGAAGCCGTCAAAGTCTTCAATGTCTTGGGTCATTTCCGCCACCATATGGATACTGTTTGCATATACAGTAATCCAGTCGGGTGAGCACGGCGAGCCGAGGCGACGAATTGCACGGGGAGGGGGGTTTTTTCGGTCGGCAGGACGCCGGAACAGGGGTGAGAATCGGTTTCAGAACGCCAGCGGCGCCACTTGCAGCATGCGGCCTGTCGCATGCCGAGTTATCGCCAGCACCACGCCCCTTCAGTCATGCTCCATCTGAACATACTCCAGCATCTTCTGGCTCCCATCCAGAATGTCACTGCAGATCGCCAGGCGAGCCGCCGCACCATCGCGCTGCTTCAACGCCTCCAGCACATCCCAGTGATGATCAATCGCCATGCGCTCGTTGAACCCGCCGTAGGCCCGGGCAATCAGCGGCCCGGTACGCATCCACAACCCATCCAGCAGGCTGACCAGCACCGGCATATCGGCGATTTCCGCCAACCTGAAGTGAAACTCGTGGTTGAAGGTCAGCGCGGACCTCAAGTCATTGTCCTTGATCGCCACCAGGTTGTTCTGAATGCAGGTTTGCAGCCGCGCCACTTGCTCCTCGGTCGCCAGCGATGCAGCTGTTTCGGCCGCCAACCCCTCGAGCGAGAGCCGGATGCTCCTGATCTCCAGGTACTGCTTGGAAGTCAGTACCGGCACACGAATGTCCCGCGGTGTCTTTAGAACCAGCGCCTGCTCCTTTGCCAGTTGAAGAATCGCGTCCCGCACAGGCGTGACACTCGTACCCAGCTGTTCGGCAAGGTCGCGTATGCGCAGCCGGTCGTTAGGCTGGAAGCGCCCTGTAATTAGGGCTTCGCGCAGCAGGCCATAGATACCGCTGCCAAGGTAGGAGTGTTTCAGGTGCTCAATCGGATAATTCATCGCGTACTCGTGTGCGGCACAGGCCCGGCGGGAGAGGGGAGGCTACCGGCAGCGATTATCGAGTAACTCAAACATGTTGCCCACCGTTTACATGGATTTCTGCGCCATTGACGTACGAAGCGCCCTGCGTGCAGAGAAAATGCACCAACGCCGCGACTTCCTCGGGCTTGCCCATGCGTTTCATCGGGATCGATCGCTCCACGATCAGCTCGGTGCCAGCGGACAGAATGGAGGTGTCGATCTCCCCCGGGGCGATCGCGTTCACACGAACCCCATAGGGCCCGAAGTCATGCGCCATCTCGCGAGTCAGCGCCGACAGCGCCGCTTTGGAGCAGGCATACGCCACCCCTGCGAACGGGTGCACCCGCGAACCGGCAATGGAGGTGACGTTGATCACCGAGCCCTTTGCCGCCTTGAGCTCCTCGAACAACCCCCGCGCCAGCAGGGCCGTCGAGAAGATGTTCACGTTGAACACATTCAGCCAGGTCGAGTAGTCGGACTCCAGCACCCCCAGTCGCCCACCATCCGGGCCTTTGGGTGAAACGCCGGCGTTGTTGACCAACGCATCCAGCCGCCCCCCGAGTTTTTCCCGGATTTCCGGAAGCCTGCGCTGTATGTCCTCCACGCTCCCCAGGTCGAGGTGAATGTGGTTGGCGATGCCTTCGGCCCAGGGGCAGCCTTCGCCCAGGTCCTGCCTCGAGGCGGTAAACACGCGCCAACCCGCAGCACTGAAATGTTTCACGGTGGCGTGGCCGATGCCCCGGCTGGCACCGGTGAGAAGCAGCGTACGTTGATCGGTCATGGCGGGTTCCCTGTTCATTGGTGAGGGCAAGTGTAGCGTAAAATATGATGCATCATATTTATTATGTGTTTTAATGCGTCCCGTCCCCACCGGGGAAGCGTCACGTTCGATCGATTGCTGCCACTACAAGAAAACTGCCATCCCTTTAAAGCTGCCCACGACCCGTAGCTGACCTGGAGAGACGCATGAATAAGAAAATCGCAGCTGTACTTTTGCTCGCAACCATCGCAAGCCCGCTGTATGCCGCTGAAAAGCTGACCGTGGTGTCCTTCGGCGGCAACAACCGCCAGGCGCAGGAGAAGGCGTTCTACAAACCCTTCACCGCCCAGACCGGCGTGGCCATCACCGCCGACGACTACAACGGCGAAATGGCCAAGATCAAGGTGATGGCCGACACCGGCAAAACCAGCTGGGATGTGGTGGAGGTCGAATCGCCCGAGCTCATCCGTGGTTGCAGCGAAGGGGTGTTCGAACCGCTGGACTGGAGCCGGATAGGCAACAGGGAAGACTTCATTCCTGCGGCCGTCAGCGACTGTGGTGTCGGCATCTTCATCTGGTCCACCGTGCTGACCTACGACCCCAAGAAGCTCGCCTCCAGCCCGCAAGGCTGGGCCGACTTCTGGGACCTGAAGAAGTACCCCGGCAAGCGCGGCCTGCGCCGCGGCGCGAAGTTCACGCTGGAGTTCGCGCTGCTGGCCGATGGGGTAGACAACAAGGACCTCTACACGCTGCTGGGTACTGAAGAGGGTGTCAAACGTGCGTTCAAGAAGCTCGATGAAATCAAGTCCAGCATCCAGTGGTGGGACTCCGGCGCGCAGCCGCTGCAATGGCTGATCGCCGGTGACGTGGTCATGACCTCCGCCTACAACGGCCGTGTCACCTCTGCCCAGGAGGAAGGCCAGTCGTTTGCGATGCAATGGAATGGCAGCCTCTACGATCTCGATCACTGGGCCATCGTGAAAGGGGCGCCGAAAAAGGAGTTGGCCGAGCGCTTCATCGCGTTCGCCAGCGAGCCCATGCAACAGAAGAACTTCGTCGAGGCCATCCCCTACGGGCCCAGCAACACCGGCGCGATGGACCTGCTGGACAAGCGCGTGGGCGAAAAACTGCCCACCGCCCCGCAAAACCTGAAAAACGCCCGTGCCACCGACGCCGAGTTCTGGATCGACCACGGTGAGGACCTGGAGGAACGCTTCAACGCCTGGGTCAACAAGTGATGCATGGCGCCCCTGAAACCGGGGGCGCCATTCAAAGGCCGTATAAGGATGCGAGTCATGCCCCTTGAAAATCTGGCTGTCGATGACAGCCTGCTCGAAGCTGCTCCGGCACGGGTCACCGATGCGCAGGCGTGTGCAGTGCTGCGCCAGCAATTCGGTTTGAGCGGCACGCTCGAAAAACTGGGCGGCGAGCGCGACCTCAATTTCCGCGTGATGCTTCAAGACGGCTCATCCCGGTTGTTCAAGCTCTCCCACCCGCTTGAAAACCCCGATGTGGTCGACTTCCACAATCAGGCGATGCGAAGAATCGAGCTTCGCGATCCCGGGCTTGCGGTTCAGCGCGTGCACCCCTCGCTTGAGGGCCAGTACGCCACCTTCGTCGAGATCGACGGGCAGCGCATGCTGGCGCGGCTGCTGTCCTTCGAAGACGGCATGCCCCTTCACTGCGTGAGTCACCCCACACCGACGTTTCGCCGGGTCATCGGGCAGTCCATCGCCCGGCTTGACGTGGCGCTGCAAGGGTTTGCCCACCCCGCCGCCGGGCATGCGCTGCTGTGGGACATGCAGCACGCCGCGCACCTTCGACCGCTGCTGGTGCACATCGAACCCGGCCCCGGACGAAGCCTGGTGCAGCGCAGCCTCGAGCAGTATGCGTCGGTGGTGGTGCCAAGCATCCCCGGGTTGCGCAAGCAGGTCATTCACAACGACACCAACCCGCACAACATCATCGTGGATGCCCACAACCCCGATGTGCTGCGCAGCATCCTCGATTTCGGTGACATGGTGCATGCGCCCCTGGTCAACGAGGTCGCGGTTGCCGCTTCCTACCACCTTGGGCAGGTAGGCGATGTACTGGAGCCGGCCCTGGATGTGATTGTCGGCTACCACCAGTGCAACCCCCTGAACCAGCAGGAGCTGGCGCTGCTGCCCGAGCTGCTGGCCACGCGCCTGGCGTTGGCCCTGTGCATCAACTCCTGGCGCGCCGAACTGCATCCGGACAATCGCCAGTACATCCTTCGAAACACTCAGCGTGCCTGGGCAAACCTGAAGGCACTGTCGGCGCTGTCTCGCGCTGAAACAGAAGACCGAATTGCTTCGGCCTGCCTGCGAGCAAATCGAGCATGAGCATGATCAACGGCTTCACGTCAGCCGACGCCACCCGGCTTTCGGCATCGCAGCGACGCCTGATCGAGCGCCGCGAGCGGCTACTGGGCCCGGCATACCGTCTGTTCTACGAGCGACCGCTGCACACTGTTCGAGGGGAGGGCGTATGGCTCTTCGACGAGCAGGGCCGTCGCTACCTGGACGCCTACAACAACGTTGCCTCCATCGGTCACTGCCATCCCCGGGTGGTCGAGGCGATGCATCGGCAGTCGCAGGTGCTGAACACGCACACCCGTTACCTGCAGGAGGGCATTCTCGACTATGCCGAGCAGTTGCTCGGTACCTTCACCGATGACCTGGATCGCGTCATGTTCACCTGCTCCGGGAGCGAGGCGAATGATCTGGCGCTGCGCATCGCCAAGCACTGCACCGGTGGCACCGGCGTCATCATCACCCGGTTCGCCTACCACGGCGTCACCGCAGACATCGCCGAGCTTTCACCATCGCTTGGCAGCGCCATGGTGCTCCCGGCGCATGTGCGCACCGTTCGCGCACCTGACGCTTACCGTCTGGGGGCCGAAAACGTGGCGTCGATGTTCGCCGCAGACGTGCGCGCCGCAATCGATGACCTCAAGGCGCACGGCATCCGCCCGGCGGCAATCCTGCTGGATGGCATCTTCTCCAGCGACGGCGTGCTGCCCGGGCCGGCGGGCTGTATCGCCGAGGGTGTGGCGCTGGCCCAGGCCGAAGGCCTGCTGTACATCGCCGATGAGGTACAGCCGGGTTTTGCGCGTACCGGCCTTAACATGTGGGGGTTTACCAGGCACAACGTGCGCCCGGACCTCGTCACCCTCGGCAAGCCCATGGGCAATGGCCAGCCCATTGCCGGCATCGTCGGGCGCTCCCAGGTGGTCGATCACTTCGGCAGGAGCATGCGCTACTTCAATACCTTTGGCGGCAACCCGGTCTCGTGCGCGGCAGGTCAGGCGGTGCTGGACGTCATCCGCGAAGAACACCTGCAGCAGAGGGCCCATCACATTGGCAGCTACCTGCTGGACGGCCTGACACGGCTTGCCCAGCGCCATCAAATGATCGGCGACGTCAGGGGGGCCGGCATGTTCCTTGGGGTTGAGCTGGTCACCGACCGCGCAACCAGGGCACCCGCAGCCAGGCAGGCCCGCCAGGTGGTCAACGCGATGCGCGAGCAGGGCGTGCTGATCAGCGCCGCCGGTCCGCACCAGAACGTGCTCAAAATCCGTCCGCTGCTGGCGTTTACCCAAGAGCATGCGCAGATGCTTGTGGAAGCGGTCGATACCGCGATGCAAGGGGCTTGTTGAGAAGGCCAGGCCCCTGGTTCCTCAGCCTGCGCCGTGGGCGGCGAGGTTGCAGTATTGCCCCTTGAAGTACAGCAAGGGCTGTGTGGCGGCAGTTTGCTGCAGGTTCAGCGCCTTCACTTCGCCAATCACGATCAGGTGATCACCGGCGACGTGTTCGGCGTGGATCTCGCAATCGAGCCAGTGCAGGCTGCCGGCAATGATCGGGTTGCCCAGTGGCGATGCCTGCCATTGCACGCCCTGCCACTTGTCGGTACCTCGTCGGGCGAACTGGTTGGAGATCCCGACCTGTTCACCGGACAGGATGTTGACTGCGAAGCGGCCTGCCTGGCGGATCCTGGGGTAGCTGGCCGAACCGGCCATCACGCTGAACGACACCAGCGGCGGGCTCATCGACACGCTATAGAACGACTGGCAGGTAAAGCCGACCGGCTCCTCCTCGATCTGCGACGTGATCACGGTGATACCCGATGCGTAGTGCCCGAGCGCTTCGCGAAAGCGCAATGGCTCGATGGCAGTACTGTAACGTGACATGGTAGGTCCTGGCTGAAGGGGCGGATCCAAAGGCGGCGGGGAGGGGTCATGCCGCTCGATCAGCGCTGCAACCCCTCCTGCACCCTTATCGGTTCAAGAGCTCTCTGCGCACGATGTCCGCGCCGGCGCTCAAGGCGTTCAGCTTGCCGCGCGCCACCTCGCGGGGCAGAGGGGCCATGCCGCAGTTGGTGCACGGGTAGAGCTTGTCGGCGTCCACGAACTGCAGCGCTTTGCGCAGGGTGTTGGCCACTTCCTCGGGGGTTTCGATGGCGTGGTTCGCCACATCGATGGCCCCCACCATCACTTTCTTGCCGCGAATCAGCTCGATCAGGTCCATCGGGACATGGGAGTTGTGGCACTCCAGCGAGATGATATCGATGCCGGATTTCTGCAGCTTGGGGAAGGCTTCCTCATATTGGCGCCACTCCGAGCCCAGCGTCTTTTTCCAGTCGGTATTGGCCTTGATGCCGTAGCCGTAGCAAATATGCACGGCCGTTTCACATTTGAGCCCTTCGATCGCCCGTTCCAGAGTGGCCACGCCCCAGTCATTCACCTCGTCGAAGAACACGTTGAAGGCAGGCTCGTCGAACTGGATGATGTCCACGCCCGCCGCCTCCAGCTCTCGGGCTTCCTGATTGAGGATCTTGGCAAATTCCCAAGCCAGCTTTTCCCGGCTTTTGTAGTGGCTGTCATACAGCGTATCGATCATGGTCATGGGGCCGGGCAGGGCCCATTTGATGGGCTGGCTGGTCTGCTGGCGCAGAAACCTGGCATCTTCGACAAACACCGGTTTTTGCCTGGCAACAGCACCCACAACGGTCGGCACGCTTGCGTCATAGCGGTCACGAATTCTGACGGTTTCGCGCTTTTCGAAATCCACTCCGCTCAGGTGCTCGATAAAGGTGGTAACGAAATGCTGGCGGGTCTGTTCGCCGTCGCTGACGATATCAATGCCTGCGTGTTGCTGTTCCTGCAGGGCCAGGCGCAAGGCGTCCTGCTTGCCTTCGAGCAGCTCCTCGCCGTGCAGCTTCCAGGGCGACCAGAGCGTCTCGGGTTGTGCAAGCCAGGACGGTTTGGGCAGGCTGCCAGCAGTGGAGGTGGGTAGCAGTTTTTTCACGATAGATGACCTTGTATGTTCTGAATGATCAAAGCGCGTATTGGGCGGACCACTGCTCAAGCACGGTCTGGTAGGGCTTGATGAAGTGCTCTTCGACAAACCTGCCCTGTTCGATGGCCAACTGACTGCGCTCTTCTCGATCGTAGACAATGCGGGTCAACGAGTAATCCTGGTGATTCAAGCTCGGCTGATAGGATCGACCTGCTGCTGAATTCGCGTTGTAGATTTCAGGGCGATAGATCTTCTGGAAAGTATCCATCGTGCTGATGGTGCTGATCAGTTCAAGGTTGGTGTAATCCCCAAGCAGGTCCCCAGCAAAGTAGAACGCCAGCGGTGCCACGCTGTTGGCAGGCATGAAGTAGCGAACCTTCAGGCCCATCTTCCGGAAGTACTCATCGGTCAGGGAATATTCGTCCTGCTGGTATTCGGTGCCCAATACCGGGTGCTGGTTTTCGGTGCGCTGATAAGTCTTGCTGCTGGAAACACTCAGGCAGATGACCGGTGGTTTTTTGAAGTGTTCTTTATAAGTGCTCGAGTTCACGAAATGCTTGAACAGCTTGCCGTGCAGCTCGCCGAAATCCTCCGGCGTGCTGAACCCCTGCTGGTTCTTGTTGTGCCCCAGCAACAGCACGCTGAAGTCATAATCGCGCACGTACGAGGAGAAGTTGTTGCCTACGATACCCTCGATGCGTTCGCTTGTTTTGCGATCCACAATGGTGGTCTGCAATATTTCAATCAGCGGCAGGGCGGTGTCCCTGTGCTCGGCATCCATGTTCATTTCCACGGAAATGATTTCAAGTTCGACGTTGTAGCGGTCGCCTTTCGGGTTGTCCCAGTGCGCCAGGGCGTTGAAACGATTGTCGATCATCGTCAGGGTGTTGCGCAGGTTCTCCTGGCGACGCTGCCCCCTCGCCAGGTTTGCGAAGTTGGTGGTCGTGCGGGTGTTTTCAGCGGGGCGATAATGTTCGTCGAAACGAATACGCTTGATCGAGAATGTAAATGCTGTGCTCATTTTAATCGGGTGCCCTGATGGTCCGAGATAAAAACCGAATCTACATTTGCCCTCTTCGGCAAGTTTGATTCGTTGTAGGTTTTTTTGCTCGGTCGTCTTGAAGTGTTCCTTAATTGGGGCGTATTTTATGTCCGGGCATCGAACGAGTTAAATTGAATTGATTTCATGGGAACGTTAGCCACCCTCATGATGCTCATCTGCAGGGCTTTTGATTATTATTTTCCGCCTTGGCCAATAAGCGGCAGGTTCGCTTTTTCAAGATGCGCGCAGGCCATGGTGACCATTGAGGCCTCAAGGCGCTGGAGGCCATGGCGTCACTTGTTGCGGATATATAAATGAAACCACTGATCACGGCCCTTGCGCTGTTCATCCTCGCCGGCTGTACCTCCAGCGGCGCTCCCACGGCTGAGCAGCAAACCCGGGAATGCATGAACTATCACGCCATGATGACTGCGCCCATGGCGCCCGATGCCATGCAGCGCCTCAAGGCTGCATGCGAACAGTCCAGGCTTCGATAACGGCCTAGGCTCTGTACGAAAAGCCTTGATACTCGGTGATGCTGCGTTGAAAACAGCCTGACCTTCGTCTCAAGACTTTTCATACAGACCCTAGTCCCAGGCCATCACCACGCCTTCCAGCCGGCGAAATTCATCCAGTGTGCGGTGGAATTCGGCGCGTTCGAAGGTGGCGGTGCAAGCGGCCTCGAACCAGCTGACGCGGGGCTGCTCCAGGGTGATCACCTCGTGCAGCAGGCCGAAGCGCCGCCAGTGGATGTGATCCTCATGGGCGTGTTGCTCCACGACGATGACCGTGCAGCTCAGGTCCAGGTCATCGGAGCACACCAGCAGCGGCACCAGGGTGGTCCACCCAGGGGCAGTGGAGTAGCTGCGGTCCCACACCAGTTCATTATCGTCTTCGCCGTAGAGGCCGGCATGCGCTGCCACCAGATGAAGCTGTGCAGCGGGGTCTCGTATTGGCAGCCAGACTTCCAGCGGCACGCCATCGATGGCGAATGTCGAGTAGAAGCCCTGGCTGTACTTCGATTTGAAGCTGGCGATTGAAAGCTGGTTCACGTTGGTTTCTTTCCTTTGGCAAAACCTGGCAGGCCCTCAGTGCCCGCCCTTCATCCGCCGCGCCACCAGGTAGATCCCCAACCCCACCAGCGCAGTCGCCGCGCCAATGTAGCCGGTACTGGTCCAGCCGAACCCCGCAGTAATCGCCATGCCGCCAAACCATGGCCCCAGCGCATTGGCCAGGTTGAACGCCGCATGGTTCGATGCCGCCGCCAGGCTCGGCGCTTCATGTGCAATGTCCATCAGGCGAATCTGCAAGGGGGCGGCCAGTGCGATCATGGTGCCGACCAGCCCGCAGCCCAGCAGCACGCCCCACGGCGAACTGGCCGCGAAGGGGAACAGGCTCAGCACGAGAATCGACCATACCAGCACCAACCCCACCGCGCGAAACTGCAGGCGGTCGAACAGCTTGCCGCCCGCGATGTTGCCGATGATGCCGCCCACCCCGAACGCCGCCAGCCCGAATGGAATCCACTGTGGCGACACCTTGGTCACCTGCAGCATGGTCGGCGCCAGGTAACTGAACACGCAGAACATGCCGGCAAAACCGATCGAGGCGATGGCCAGCGCCATCCACACCTGCGGCAGGCGAAACGCCTGGAGCTCCTTGCGCGGGTCGCTGCGCACTTCATCGTGACGCTGCGGCACGTAGCGCCACACCAGCCCGATGGTGCACAGCGCAATCGCGCCCACCAGCACGAACGCCGCGCGCCAACCGAAGAACTGCCCCAGGAAGGTCGCCACCGGGTTGCCCAGCAGCATCGCCAGGGTGAGCCCCATCATCACCCGTGCCACCGCGCCCGCGCGCTGGTCGGTGGCCACCATGCTCGAGGCTACCACCGCCGCGATGCCGAAGTAGGCGCCGTGGGGCAGGCCGCTGATAAAGCGAAACGCCACCAGCCCGGCGAAGGAGGGCGCGAAGGCCGTGGCCAGGTTGCCGATCGCATACAGCGCCATCAGCAACAGCAGCATGTGCTTGCGCAGCAGCTTGGCGCCCAGAATCGCCAGGGCTGGCGCACCCACCATCACGCCCAGGGCATAAGCGCTGATGGCATGGCCCACCTGGGGCTCGCTCAGGTGCAGGTTGCTGGCGATGTCGGGCATCAGCCCCATGATCGCGAACTCGCCGGTACCGATGGCAAAACTCCCCAGGGCCATGGCGGCTTCCATCTTGCCGACGGTGGCTCTGGAATAGGCGAGTGGCGGCGCTTGCTGAATGGTCATCTGAATCCTTGAAACAAACTGAAACGTTAAAGCGGGAAGCTTAATCAATCTGCACCCTACGCGTCGAGAATCAGGGCACGCGCATTGGATTCGCCGCACAAGCCGCGGTGAGTACCGGGCCTGCTCGCGTCAATCACGCTACCATTGCCCGCGTTCCCCAAACGCTCAATGGAGTTGGTCTTGACCGGTTACCCAACCACCCGCAAACACCTGATCCACGCCCTCGGCTTCTCGATGGCAGCGTTGCTGCTCGGCGCCTGCACCAGCGCAACCCCGCCTGCGCCATCCAGCACCGCCTTGCCCGCCGCCCCGGAAATCGCCTCGGGCTACCGCACAGGCATGGCCCCCGTACAGGCACAGCACCACATGGCCGCGGCAGCCAACCCCCTGGCAAGCGCCGCCGGCCAGGCGATGCTGCGCAAGGGCGGGTCTGCGATCGATGCCGCCATTGCCATGCAGGCGGTGTTGACCCTGGTGGAGCCGCAGTCCAGCGGCATCGGCGGCGGTGCCTTCATCCTGTACTGGGATGGCAAGCAGGTGCAGGCGTTCGATGGGCGGGAGACGGCGCCCCAAGGGGCCGACAGCCGCCTGTTCCTGAAGCCGGACGGCACGCCGATGGGATTCAAGGACGCCCAGATCGGCGGTCGCTCGGTGGGCGTGCCCGGTGTGCTCAGGGCCCTGGAGATGGCGCACCAGCAACACGGCAAGCTGCCCTGGCGCGCGCTGTTCCAGCCGGCCATCGACCTGGCCCGCGACGGCTTCCCCGTGTCTGCGCGGCTGCATGCCATGATTGCCGCCTCCACCTCGATACCGCAGTCGCCTGCACTGGCCCGTTACCTGCTCACGCCCCAGGGCCAGCCCTTGCCCGTGGGCACGCTGCTGAAGAACCCCGAACTGGCGCAAACCCTGGAGGCCATCGCCAACCAGGGCCCGGACGCCTTCTACCACGGGCCCATCGCCGAGGCGATGGTGCAGCAGGTCAATACCCACAGTAACCCCGGCACGTTGTCGCTGGGCGACATTGCAGGCTATCGGGCCAAGGTGCGCGCGCCGGTATGCGGGCCGTACAAGCAGTGGACGGTCTGCGGCATGCCGCCACCGTCGTCCGGTGGCGTCGCGGTACTGCAGACGCTGGGCATCCTGGAGGCGCTGCAGCGCCAGAAACCGGCACTGGACCTGGCCGCGATGGCGCCCGAAAAAGCTCGCCCCGGGGGCGTCATGCAACCCTCCGCCCAGGCCGTGCACCTGATTGCCGAAGCCGAGCGCCTGGCCTATGCCGACCGCGCCCTGTACCTGGCCGACAGCGACCAGGTGCCGGTCAATGTGCCAGGGCTCACCAGCAAGGCGTACCTGGCCCAACGCGCCACGCTGATCGGTGACCGGAGCATGGGCGTCGCCACTGCCGGTGTGCCGCCCGGCATGCCCCTGGCATGGGCGCCTGACCGCTCGCCGTTGCGCATTTCCACCTCGCAGATCGTCGCGGTGGACGATCAGGGCGGCGCGCTGTCGATGACCACCTCGGTCGAGGCGGCGTTCGGCTCTCATGTGCTGGTCAAGGGCTTTCTGCTCAACAACCAGATGACCGACTTTTCGTTCATCCCCGAGGAGAACGGCAAGCCGGTGGCCAACCGCGTCGCACCGGGCAAGCGGCCGCGCTCCTCGATGGCGCCGACCCTGGTGTTCGACCAGGCCAGCGGCCAGCTGGTGGCCGCCCTCGGCTCGCCCGGCGGCTCGCAGATCATCGAGTACGTGAACAAGGCGCTGATCGGCTTGCTGGACTGGAAGCTCGACCCGCAGCAGGCCGTCGACCTGCCCAACTTCGGCAGCCGCAACGTCGGCACCGAAGTGGAGGCCGGGCTGATCGGCCCCGCCCTGATCGAGCAGCTCGAGGCTCGCGGGCATGCGGTATCGCCCATCGAGATGACCAGCGGCACGCAGGTCATCGTGCGTGATGGGCAGGGCTGGTCGGCCGGTGCCGACCCACGTCGCGAGGGCGTCGCGTTGGGCGACTGAGTTTTTTGCCTGCCCAAGCTGGTAGGGTACGCAACGGTATCCCGCCAGGGCTGTTTTTTCAGAGGATCAAGCGAAGATGAGTCTGCAGTCAGTCAAAGCGTTTTTCTCCCACCATTCACCCGACCTGC
The DNA here is from genome assembly GCF_002018915.1 of Pseudomonas sp. MF6396. Lineage (NCBI taxonomy): Bacteria > Pseudomonadati > Pseudomonadota > Gammaproteobacteria > Pseudomonadales > Pseudomonadaceae > Pseudomonas > Pseudomonas sp. MF6396. The sequence goes on from NZ_MVOK01000013.1 coordinate 116,970, forward strand.
AGGTGCTGGAACTGGCGTCCAGCACCGCCACCGTCGCCCTGGCCGCCGAGGCGCTGGCGGTCGAGCCGGGGCAGATCGCCAAGTCGCTCTCGCTGCGCGTGGGCGAGGAGGTGATCGTGCTGGTGGTACGCGGCGATGCGCGCCTGTGCAACCGCAAGTACAAGCAGCAGTTCGGCGTCAAGGCACGCATGCTCGAGGCCGAGCAGGTCGAGCAGCACACCGGCCACCCTATCGGCGGCGTGTGCCCCTTCGGCCTGAGCCAGCCGTTGCGGGTGTACTGCGACGAGTCGCTGAAGGACTTCGAGGTGGTCTTCCCCGCCGGCGGTGCGGTCAATGCGGCGGTGCGCATCGAGCCCGAGCGCCTGGCTACCCTGGTCAACGCGCAGTGGGTCGACGTGATCCAGCCACTGGCCTGAAGTCGCCAGGCGCGCAAGCGGTGGTGGCGCGGGGTTATGAAAACCGCTCGATTATCCGTTGCAGGGCAACGGCGGGCAGGCCGACTTGCCACGGCAAGCCGGCCTGCCTGGGGGTCACACGCAGATCTGCTTGCGCGCACCGCGTGGCAGGCGGCAACGGTCGGCCTGGCTGCTCAGGCGGGCCTGCCAGCTGGCCTTGACGCTGAACGCGGGCACCGGCGCCGGTGCGGCCTGTTGCTGGCGCTGCTTGCGCAGTTCGGCCAGCGAAGGGGTCTTGGCCTTGGCGGCCACGGCTGCCGAGTCGGGGGCAGCCAGCGAGCGCAGGCAGGACTTGCACGACACCTGATCCGCTGCCTGAGTGCTGTTGAGGGTCTGACTGGTACGCCCGCAGGCGGCATTGGCGCCGTTCGCCGAATAGTGTGTAACCAAACCGTACATCTCCAACCTGTTGATAACAAAGGCGCTATTTTCGCACAGCCGCGCCGCTGGGTGGGCGCCGGCTTCAGCTCACCTAGGAGAAGACACATGCAATACCGCGTGATTAAAGCGCACCGCAGCGAATTCCCTCAGCCCATCACCTTTGCCAAGGGGGCCGTGCTGGAGGTGGGGGAGGTGTACCAGGGCGATGAAGGATGGGACAACTGGTACTTCTGCACCACGCCCGGCCAGCAGGGTGGCTGGGTGCCGGCGCAGGTGATCGAAAGGCTGGGCGAGCAGGCAGGCCGCGCGCGCGAGGACTACACCGCCAGGGAGCTGGATGTGGACATTGGCGATGAGTTGCTCTGCGTGAGGTCGCTCAACGGCTGGTCCTGGTGCACAAGGCCGCGCGACGCGCAGGCCGGCTGGGTGCCTTCAAGCCATCTGCGCCCCATCGGGCAGGCGCCGGCGGCACCGACCCGCTGAAGGGCTGCACGCGGGTTCAACGGTGCGAGCGCTGATGCTCGCTGCACCCGTCGCGTATTGACGCCCGCCCGTGACGCCCACTAGGCTCGCTGCCGGTCCCTTTCATGGAGTGCTGCAATGGTTACCTGCTACCTGCGCTACATCGTCGATGCCTACAAGCTGCAAGAGTTCGAAGCCTACGGGCGCATGTGGATACCGCTGGTAGAGAAATTCGGCGGCCAGCACCATGGCTACTTCCTGCCCAGCGAAGGCGCCAACAACGTCGCCCTGGCGATGTTCTCGTTCCCCAGCCTGGCAGCGTACGAACGTTACCGCGAACAGTCGAAAACCGACGCCGAGTGCATCGCCGCGTTCAAGTACGCCGAAGACACCCGGTGCATCATCAGCTACGAGCGCAGTTTCTTCCGCCCTGTACTGGGCTGACCCCATCACGGCGCAAGCCCCCTCCTGTGGGAGCGGGCTTGACCCGCGATCGGGCCGCAGAGCGGCCCCAACTGCCGCCTACAGCTTCATCACCACCGACTTCAGCTCGGTGTAATGCTCGATGGCCGCCGCGCCCATCTCGCGCCCCACGCCCGACAGCTTGTAGCCGCCAAACGGCAGCGCCGGGTCCAGCGCACTGTGACAGTTGACCCACACCGAGCCCGACTTGATGCGCGGCACCATGCGGTGCACCTGCGCCAGGTCGTTGGACCAGATGCTCGCGCCCAGGCCATAGGCACTGTCGTTGGCCAGGCGAATCGCCTCGTCCATGTCGTCGAACGGAATCGCCACCAGCACCGGCCCGAAAATCTCCTCCTGCACCAGCGGGCACTGCTGGTCGACGTCGGCAATCACCGTCGGCTGCACGAAATACCCCGGCCCGTAATACTCGCCGCCACACGCCACCTTGGCGCCCAGCTCGCGGCCCATGTCGATGTAGCGGCCCACCCGTGCCTGCTGCTTGGCCGAGATCAACGGGCCCATGTCGATGCTCGGGTCCAGGCCATTGCCCAGCTTCATGCCGTTGGCGATGCCGGCAATATCGGCCACCACGCGGTCGAAATGCTTGCGGTGCACATACAGGCGCGACCCCGCGCAGCACACCTGCCCCTGGTTGAAGAAGATCGCGCTGGCGGCACCGGCAGCGGCCACCTCAAGGTCGGCGTCGGCCAGGATGATGGTCGGCGATTTGCCGCCCAGCTCCAGCGTCACCCGCGTCATCGAATCCATCGCCGCCTTGCCGATCAGCTTGCCCACCTCGGTCGAGCCGGTGAAGGTCACCTTGTCCAGCAGCGGGTGCGCCGACAGCGCCGCACCGGCCACCGCGCCCACGCCGGTGACCACGTTGAACACGCCCGCCGGGTAGCCGGCCTCCAGTACCAGTTCGGCCAGCTTGAGCGCGCTCAGCGGGGTCTCGTCCGCCGGCTTGAGCACCACGCTGCACCCGGTGGCCAGCGCCGGCCCCAGCTTCCAGCAGGCCAGCAGCAGGGGGAAGTTCCACGCCACGATGGCACCCACCACACCCACTGCCTCGCGGCGCACATAGGCATGGAACTCGCCGTCGAACAGCGGCAGCGACGGGTCGACCGTGGTGCCTTCGATCTTGGTTGCCCAGCCGGCCATGTAGCGCAGCGAGTCGATGGCCATCTGCACGTCCATCACCCGCGCCACCTGCGCGCTCTTGCCGTTGTTCAGGCATTCGAGCTCGGCGAACACCTGGGCATCGCGCTCGATCAGGTCGGCCAGCTTCCACAGCAGGTTCTGGCGCTCGCGCGGGCGCATGCGGCTCCAGGGCGAGTCATCGAACGCCTGGCGCGCGGCACGTACCGCCTGGTCGACATCCTCGACCGTGGCGGCAGGCACCTGGGCCAGCGCCTGGCCGTTGGCCGGGTTGAGCAGTTGCAGCGTGGCGCCATCGCTGGCGCCGCGCCAGTCGGCACCGATCAGCATGCGGTGCTGACGCTGCACGAACGCCTGGGTATCACTGTGAACCGGGAAGGCATGGGTCATGGGTGTGGCTCTCTTGTTATTGAAAGGAACCCGAGGCATTCAGCAACCCTTGTGCCAGCTTTTTTCTACTACCAAAGTACTTGTTTTTCAGGGGTTTGGAGGGCTTGAGCCGGTTCTGTGCGTATTAGGTCGAGACAAACGGTGAGACACATGAGACGCCCCTGAGAAACCCCGCAAAGCCTTGCAAACCGGGCCTGCAACGGGGCAGGTGGCAGCCGGGCACTTCACCGCAGGTTGACGTCCTCAAAGCGCAACCAATTGATATCAATGGATTAATTTCGTTGGCACGAAGCCTGCTACGGCCTGTGTGCCGCCCATTGGGGTGGCTCATCCGACAAAAACAATAAACAGGTGACTCGATGAGCAAGACCGTACTGTCAAGCGTGCCGGCACACCGCCGTCGTACTGCATTGGGCTGGGCACAGGCCTGGACGCTGGGCCTCGCCGGCTGCCTGGGCAGCCAGGCGCACGCCGTGGATGTGGACGCCGGGGACTACACCGCGTTGCCCGAAGGCACCAACCTGGGCATGGTCTACTACCAGCATGCCGAACGTCGCTCGCTGTACGCCGGTGGCCACAAGCAGCCGGTGCGTGCCGGGCTGAACTCCGACATCGGCATTCTCAGGGGCGTGCACTTCATGAAGCTGGGCGGGTTCACCATCGACCCGCAGTTCCTGCTGCCCTTCGGCCAGCTCGAAGGCAAGCGCGACACCTCGGGCCTGGGCAAGAGCGATGGCGGCATCGGCGACCTGATCCTGGCCTCCACCGTGTGGCTGGTGGAGCGCCCGGAAGAAAAGACCTATTTCGGCATCACCCCGTTCCTCTACGTGCCCACCGGCCGCTACGACCGCGACGACGCGCTCAACATCGGCGAGAACCGCTGGAAGTTCGCGCTGCAGGCCGGCTACATCCAGGGCCTGGGCGACAAGTGGTGGCTGGACCTGATCGGCGACGTCACCTGGTTCGGCAAGAACGACGACGCCACCTCCGCCGGCCTGACCCTGCGCCAGTCCGCGCTGTACCAGGGCCAGGCGTTCCTGCGCTACCAGCTCACCCCGAGCCTGGACCTGCGCGTGGGCTACTCCAGGTTGTGGGGCGGCGAAACCCGCCTGGACGGCGTCGACCAGCACGACAAACCCGACACCGCCAAGTTTCTGGTGGGCGCAGGCTGGTTCGTCACCCCCAAGACCCAGCTGCTGTTCAACTATGGCCGTGACCAGTCGGTGGAAAACGGTTTCAAGGAAGGCGACCGCTTCAACGTACGCCTGATGCAGGTGTTCTGACCCGCACCTGCAGCCATCACCGAGGACACCGAACATGAAAAAACCTTTGCGTACTTCATTGCTGATGCTGTGCCTGGCCACCCCGCTGGCAGCCCTTGCCGCCGGGGTGGACGAGGCCGCCATCCGCGCCACCGAACAGGCCGGCGGCGAGTGGCTCAGCCACGGCCGCACCTATGCCGAACAACGCTTCAGCCCGCTCAAACAGATCGACGCCAGCAACGTCAAGTCACTGGGCCTGGCCTGGTACATGGACCTGGACAACACCCGCGGCCTGGAGGCGACGCCGCTGTTCCACGACGGGGTGATCTACACCTCGATGTCCTGGAGCCGGGTGATCGCGGTCGACGCCGCCAGCGGCAAGGAGCTGTGGCGCTACGACCCCGAGGTGGCCAAGGTCAAGGCCCGTACCTCGTGCTGCGACGCGGTCAACCGCGGCGTGGCACTGTGGGGCGACAAGGTCTACGTCGGCACCCTGGACGGGCGTCTGATCGCCCTCGACGCCAAGACCGGCAAGGCCATCTGGAGCCAGCAGACCACCGACCCGGCCAAGCCCTACAGCATCACCGGCGCGCCACGGGTGGTCAAAGGCAAGGTCATCATCGGCAACGGCGGCGCCGAATACGGCGTGCGCGGCTTCGTCTCGGCCTATGACGCCGACACCGGCAAACTGGCCTGGCGCTTCTACACCGTACCGGGCGACCCGGCGCTGCCCTACGAGCATCCCGAACTGCGCGAAGCGGCCAAGACCTGGCAGGGCGACCAGTACTGGAAGCTCGGCGGTGGCGGCACGGTGTGGGACAGCATGGCCTACGACCCCGAGCTGGACCTGCTCTACGTCGGCACCGGCAACGGCTCGCCGTGGAACCGCGAGGTGCGCAGCCCGGGCGGTGGCGACAACCTGTACCTGTCGTCGATCCTCGCCATCCGCCCCGACACCGGCAAGCTGGCCTGGCACTACCAGGTCACCCCGGGCGACAGCTGGGACTTCACCGCCACCCAGCAGATCACCCTGGCCGAGCTGAACATCGACGGCAAACCGCGCAAGGTCCTGATGCAGGCGCCTAAAAACGGCTTCTTCTACGTGCTCGACCGCACCAACGGCAAGCTGATCTCGGCCGAGAAGTTCGGCAAGGTCACCTGGGCCGAGAAGGTCGACCTCGCCACCGGCCGGCCGGTCGAGGCCCTTGGGGTGCGCTACGAAAAAGAGCCCATCGTGATGTGGCCCAGCCCCTTCGGCGCGCACAACTGGCATTCGATGTCGTTCAACCCCGGCACCGGCCTGGTGTACATCCCCTACCAGGAAGTGCCTGGTGTGTATCGCAACGAAGGCAAGGACTTCGTTACCCGCAAGGCATTCAACACCGCCGCCGGCTTTGCCGACGCCACCGACGTGCCGGCCGCCGTGGTCAGCGGCGCCTTGCTGGCCTGGGACCCGGTCAAGCAGAAGGCCGCCTGGAAGGTGCCGTACCCCACGCACTGGAACGGCGGCACCCTGAGCACCGCCGGCAACCTGGTGTTCCAGGGCACCGCGGCGGGGCAGATGCATGCCTATTCCGCCGACAAGGGCGAGGCGCTGTGGCAGTTCGAGGCGCAAAGCGGCATCGTTGCCGCGCCCATGACCTTCGAACTGGCCGGGCGTCAGTACGTGGCGATCATGGCCGGCTGGGGCGGCGTGGCCACCCTGACCGGCGGCGAGTCGATGAACCTGCCAGGCATGAAGAACCGCAGCCGCCTGCTGGTGTTCGCCCTCGATGGCAAGGCGCAGTTGCCGCCACCGGCCCCGGCGCCCGCCAAGGTCGAGCGCGTGCCCCAGCCCGTCACCGCAGCACCCGAGCAGGTGCAGGCCGGCAAGCAGCTGTATGGCCAGTTCTGCAGCGTGTGCCACGGCATGGGCACCATCAGCGGCGGTTTGATCCCCGACCTGCGCCAGTCCAGCGACGCCACCCGCGAGCACTTCCAGCAGATCGTCCTGCAGGGCGCGCTCAAGCCACTGGGCATGCCGTCGTTCGACGACTCGCTCAAGCCCGAGGAGGTCGAGCAGATCAAGCTCTACGTGATGTCGCGCGAGTACGAGGACTACATGGCGCGCCACAAAGCCGCACCTTGAATCGCGCCGGCGGCCTGTGTACGTCACAGGCCGCCGGTCGGGTGCGTGTTGGTGCTCCGGGTCGATCTGGTCTTTTCTGAAAGTAGTCACATCGCTGGCAGTCTTTGTGACCTCAACGGAAGAACCCGACTACCTCAGGAGCCACTGCCATGTCCGCCATCCCTTCGCGCAGCCCCCGCAGGACGCCACTTGCCCGCAACAAGGACGTGACCGCGCTGGTCCCGGACTTCCCGTTCCACTACGCCGACTACCTCGCCGCCGCCCGTGCCGCCGGCCAGCCGCTGTGCCGCGTGCCGCCCGAGTGCTGGGGCCGCAAGGTGCTGGTGGTCGGCGCCGGTATCGCCGGCCTGGTGGCGGCCTACGAACTGCTGAAGATGGGCCTGCACCCGGTGGTGCTGGAGGCCGGCGAGCGCATCGGCGGGCGGCTGTATTCCAGGGTCATGGGCGACCCCGGCGCCGAGGTGATCTGCGAGCTGGGCGCCATGCGCTTTCCGGTATCCGGCAAGGCGCTGTTCCACTACTTCGACAAGGTGGGCATGAGCGCGCAGTCGGCGGACTTTCCCAACCCCGGCACAGCGGCCGCAGTCAGCACCGTGGTCGACTACCAGGGCCGCGTGAAGTACTACGAGCACGACAGCCCGGTGTTTCCCGTGCCACCGGAGTACCTGCAGCTCGAAGAGCAGTTCTTCGACACCTTTCTGGCGGGCGCGCCGTTCCACTTCCATGAACTGGAAACCGCCATGACCGAAGGCAGCATCGACCAGAAAGCCATCAAGCGCCTGTGGAATGCCATCGTCCACTGCGGCGCCGGCCGCAGCTGGGACGACGTCAGCTTCTACCAGGCCCTGCTGCAGGAGTCGGGGTGGAGCCGCGAGCAGATCAACCTGTTCGGCCAGATCGGCTTCGGCACCGGTGGCTGGAACACCGACTACCCCAACAGCATCCTCGAAGTGCTGCGGGTGCTGTACACCGGGCTGGATGCCAGCCACCGGCTCATGTACCAGGGCGCCGAGGCACTGCCCAGGGCGCTGTGGACGCAATCGCCCACTGCGTTGGGCGACCCCTGCGCCAACAACCAGGGCGACAGCAGCGTCGAGTCGATGACCCGCCAGGTATTCGCCGAGCCGTTCAACCAGGAGGTCCGGCATATCAGCCCGCTGGCGAACGGTGAGTTCTCGGTACTGGTCCACGACCTCAAGCGCGATACCAGCGCCTGGCTGACCATCGGCCACGTGGTCTACACCCCGCACCTGCGGGTGCTCGACAAGCTGCGCGCCAGCGGCACCGTGCAGCAACTGAAGGCCATGGACGCGCTGCTGCCCAGCGCGACCTGGGAGGCCGTCAAATACACCCACTACATGCAGTCGGCAAAGATCTTCGCGGCCACCCGGCGGCCCTTCTGGCACGAACGACCGGGGCCGATGCAGGAACGCACGCTGAGCGTGACGCTGTCCGATGGCCTCACCCGTGGCACCTACCTGGTCGATTACGCGCAGGCGCCAAGCGGCTACCGCGGCAGCGGCATCTTCCTGTCGTACACCTGGAACGACGATGCGCTGAAGTTCCTGGGCGACCGCGCCAGGCCGGCGCCGCAGCATGCCCAGTTGTGCACCACGTTGCTGCAGGCCATCTACCCCAACGTGGACCTCGCCGCGCACTACAGTGCCAGCAACACCTTCGTCGAGTTCAACTGGGAGGACCAGCCGCACTATCTGGGCGCCTTCAAGATGAACCTGCCCGGGCAGTACGCCTACCAGCGCAGGCTCTTCGCGCAGTTCATGACCGGGGTGGGCGATGCCACGCCCTACGGCTTCGTGCTGGCCGGCGACGACGTGTCCTGGACCGGTGGCTGGGCCGAGGGCGCGGTCACCAGCGCACTCAATGCCGTGAACAAGATTGCCGTGTGCCTGGGCGGCGCGAGCGACCCGCGCAACCCCGGCCCGGTGGAATCCTGGGCCGACCTGCAACCGGTCGAACTGCGCTGAAGCTATCCACAAAAAAAGTGGGTAGCTCTGTGGATAAAGCGCTACACGCTACGTACCACAAGGGCTGCGTCAGTTTGATTACAAACTGAACAGCTTCCCTGGGTGTGCGTGGGGGGCTGTTGGCCACTGTGCCAAGTTCGTCATGCCCGTGGTCCGAATCGATCAAGCCCGGCCCCGGTCGATGGGGCACGATGGACGGTCTGTCCAAGGAGCTGACCATGATTCGACTGACCCTTACCCAAGCCCATGAACTGGCAGAGTCGATCCTGCTGCACAACGGTTTCAACGCGGCGCACGCCGCAGCGGTGACGGCCACGGTGGTCGCCGGGGAGCGCGATGGCTGCGCCTCCCATGGGCTGTACCGGGTGATCGGCTGTGTGAACTCCCTCAAGGCCGGCAAGGTGTCGGCGGCGGCCGAGCCGCAGGTGATCGACCAGGCGCCCTCGATCGTGCGTGTGGATGCTGCTGGCGGCTTCTCGCAGCTGGCGTTCCAGGCCGGCTTGCCGATGCTGCAGGCCAAGGCCCGCAGCAACGGCATCGCGGCCCTGGCCATCAACCACTGCGTGCACTTTTCGGCGTTGTGGGTCGAGATCGAACAACTGACCGAGGCCGGCCTGGTGGCGCTGGCGTGCAACCCCAGCCATGCCTGGGTGGCGCCGGCCGGGGGCAGCCAGCCGGTGTTCGGCACCAACCCCATCGCGTTCGGCTGGCCGCGTGCGGGCGCCAACCCGTTCGTGTTCGACTTGGCCACCAGCGCGATTGCGCGCGGCGACATCGAGCTGCATCGGCGCGCCGGCAAGGCCAGCCCCGAAGGCTGGGGCGTGGATGCCCAGGGGCAGCCGAGCACCGACCCGAACGTGGTGCTCGACAGTGGCGCGATGCTCACCTTTGGTGGGCACAAGGGTTCGGCGCTGGCGGCGATGGTCGAGCTGATTGCCGGGCCGTTGATCGGCGACCTGACCAGTGCCGAGTCGCTGGCCTATGACGCGGGCAGCAAGTCCTCGCCGTACCATGGCGAGCTGATCCTCGCGCTGGACCCGCAGCGGTTTCTGGGGGCGGGCGCCGAGGCGCACCTGGCGCGGGCGGAGGCGGTGTTTGCGGGCATCGAGGGGCAGGGTGCGCGGCTGCCGTCACAGCGCCGCTTCAGGCGCGCAAGCGCAGCCTGGAGGAGGGCGTGCAGATCCCCGAGGCGCTGTACAACGACCTCAAGGCATTGCTGAACTGACCCTTTCGCCGGCAACGCCAGCTCCTGTAGGAGCCGGCGTTGCCGGCGAAGAGGCCCGTCAGCCTGCCACTGCCTCCCGGCTCTGCACCCCGTCCACCAACCGTACAATCCCCAACGGGCTGCCATCCTGCAACGCCGCCGGCAGCAGATCATCCGGGCAGTTCTGGTAACACACCGGCCGCAGGAACCGATCGATCGCCAGGCTCCCCACCGACGTCCCCCGCGCATCCGAGGTGGCCGGGTAGGGCCCGCCATGCACCATCGCATCGCACACTTCAACACCGGTCGGGTAGCCGTTGAACAGCACCCGCCCAACCTTCTGCTCCAGCAGCGGCAGCACCTGGGCAAACTGCGCCAGGTCGTCGGCTTCTGCAATCAGGGTGGCGGTCAACTGCCCATGCAGGCTCGCCAGCGCGCTGTGCAACTGATCCGCATCGGCCACTTCCACCACCACCGTGGTCGGCCCGAACACCTCCTCCTGCAACAGCGCATCACCGTCGAGCAGCAAGCCCACATCTGCCTTGAACAGCTGCGGCTGCGCCTGGTTGCCCTGTTGTTCACGGCCCGCCAGGTGGCTCACCCCAGGGTGCGCCTGCAACGCCTGTACGCCCTTGGCATAACTGCGCAGGGTGCCGGCATTGAGCATGGTCTGCGCCGGCTGCTCGCCCAGCGTCGCCGCCAAGTGCGCAACAAACGCCGAAAACTGCGGCGAGCGCAGCCCGATCACCAGCCCAGGGTTGGTACAGAACTGCCCGCAGCCCATCACCACCGACGCCGCCAGCTCCGTGGCGATTTTCTCGCTGCGCACCTGCAGCGCCTGCGGCAGCACCAGCACCGGGTTGATGCTGCTCATTTCGGCAAACACCGGGATCGGCTGCGCCCGCGCCGCCGCCATGTCGCACAGCGCGCGCCCGCCCTTGAGCGAGCCGGTAAAGCCCACGGCCTGGATCGCCGGGTGCTTGACCAGCGCCTCGCCCACCCCGGCGCCATAGATCATGTTGAACACGCCCTCGGGCATGCCGGTGCGCTCGGCGGCGCGAATGATCGCGTTGGCCACGTGCTCGGCCGTGGCCATGTGCCCGCTGTGGGCCTTGAACACCACCGGGCAGCCGGCCGCCAGCGCCGCTGCGGTATCGCCCCCGGCGGTGGAGAACGCCAGCGGAAAGTTGCTGGCGCCGAACACCGCCACCGGCCCCACGCCGATACGGTACTGGCGCAGGTCCACCCGTGGCAGCGGCTGGCGCTCGGGCAATGCGCGGTCGATGCGTGCACCGTAGAAGTCGCCCCGGCGCAGCACCTGGGCAAACAGGCGCATCTGCCCGCTGGTGCGGCCGCGCTCGCCCTTGATCCGTGCCGTGGGCAAGGCCGTTTCGCGGGTTACCAGCGCGACGAAGTCATCGTCCAGCGCGTCCAGCTGCTCGGCTATGGCCTCCAGAAACTCCGCCCGGCGCCCGGCCGGCAGGTTGCGAAACGTCGGGTAGGCCGCCGCTGCGGCGCGGGCGGCAGCGTCCACTTCCTCGGCGGTGGCCTGGGTGAAACGGTACGGCAGGGCGTCGCCGGTGGTGGCGTCATGGCTGTGCAGGGTGATGCTGCCGGCGGCGCTGCGCGCACCGCCGATGTAGTTGTGGCCGATGATCTCGGTCATGCAGACCTCCTGTTGAAAGGGTTGGGCTCAGGCCAGCGAGTTGCCGCGAGCGCTGGCGGTGTCGGTGCTGGCGGCAACCCGCTCGGCCGACTCGGCGTCGACCAGGTGCAGCGACTTGCCACGGGTTTCACGGGTCAGGCCGACGGCGACGATGGAGATCGCCGCGGCGCCCACCAGGTACCAGGCAATCGGCGTCGAGCTGTTGTACTTGTTGAGCAGGGTGATGGCGATCAGCGGTGCCAGGGAGCCGGCGAAAATCGGCGCCACCTGATAGCACAGCGACAAGGCGGTGTAGCGCACATGGGTGGGGAACATCTCGGCCATCAGCGCCGAGTAGGGCGCATAGGTCATCGACTCGATGGCCAGGCCCAGGGTGATCGCCGCCATGATCAGCCAGTTGTTGCCGGTGTCCATCATCGGGAAGCCGACGAAGCCCCAGAACGCGGTCAGCACCGCACCGGTCAGGTACACCGGCTTGCGCCCCACCAGGTCCGACAGGTAGCCCATCAGCGGGATCAGGAAGAAGTGCAGCAGGTGCGCGCCGAACATCAGCAGCAGAATCTGCGAGGTGTCCTTGTGCACCACCAGCTTGAGGTAGGTGATCGAGAAGGTCACCACGGTGTAGTACAGGATGTTCTCGGCAAACCGGGCGCCGATGCCCACCAGTACCGAACGCCAGTGATGGCGCAGCACTTCCACCACACCCAGCTGCTGCACCTTGTGCTGCGCCTGGCGGGCCTGGGCCTGCTTGAAGATCGGGGCATCATCCACGCTGGTGCGGATCCAGTAGCCGATCAGCACCACCAGTGCCGACAGCCAGAACGCCACGCGCCAGCCCCAGGCCAGGAACTGCTCCTCGTTCAGGGTGCTCGACAGCGCCAGCAGCGCCACCGTGGCCAGCAGGTTGCCGGCCGGTACGCCGGCCTGCGGCCAGCTGGCCCAGAAGCCGCGACGGTTGTCCGGGCAGTGCTCGGACACCAGCAGGATCGCGCCGCCCCATTCGCCGCCAAAGGCGAACCCCTGGATCAGGCGCAGCAGCACCAGCAGGATGGGCGCGGCGTAGCCGATGCTGTCGAAACCGGGCAGGCAGCCCATCAGAAAGGTGGTGATGCCGACCACCACCAGGCTCAGTTGCAGCAGGCGCTTGCGCCCGAACTTGTCGCCATAGTGGCCGAACACCAGGCCGCCCAGCGGGCGGGCCAGAAAACCTACGGCGTAAAGGGCGAAGGCGGCGATGATGCCGTCGATGGGGCTGTCGGTCTGGCGAAAGAACAACTGGCCGAACACCAGTGCCGAGGCCGTACCGTAGAGAAAGAATTCATACCATTCGGCGACGGTACCGGCCATGGCGGCCGCTACCACACGCTTGAGGCCCGCCGGGGCGGTGGTTGCGCGGGGAGAGGGGTGTGCAGTGCTCATGCTGGCGTTTCCTGTGCAGGCGCAAGACAGAAAAACAGGCGCGCCGGGTGGGCCCCGCAGAGAGGCCCGCCCGGCACTCACTCAGAGGCCGACATCCGGCAGTTCAGGGCGGTTGGCCAGGGCCTTGGCCATGATCTGCTCGACGAACTCGCGGTCGTCCTTTGGCAGGGCCAGGCGCGGTGGACGGGTCAGCGCGCTGCCGCGACCGGCAATGGCTTCACACAGCTTGATGCACTGCACCAGGTCGGCGCGGGCATCCAGGTGCAGGATCGGCATCAGCCACTCGTAGATCGGCATGGCCTCGGCAAAGCGTCCGGCCTTGGCCAGGCGGAAGATCGTCTCGCCCTCCTTGGGGAACACGTTGGACATGCCCGACACCCAGCCCTCGGCGCCCACCGCGATGCTTTCGAGCACCACGTCGTCGAGGCCGGCGAACAGCACGAAGCGGTCACCCACCTCGTTGCGCACGTCGATGAAGCGGCGGGTGTCGCCGGAGGAATCCTTGAAGCACACCACGTTGTCGCAGTCGGCCAGGGAAATCAGGATGTCCGGGGTCACGTCGTTTTTGTAGATCGGCGGGTTGTTGTAGACCATCAGCGGCACGTCGGCATGCTTGGCCACGTAACGGTAGTGCTCGGCGGTCTCGAACGGCTTGGAGCCGTACACCAGCGCCGGCATCAGCATCACCCCGTCCACGCCCACCTTGCGCACCGCGTTGGCCACCTTGGCGGCCTGCACGCTGGTGAACTCGGCCACGCCGCAGATCACCGGCACACGCCCACGCGAGGCATCCACCGCCACTTCGGTCACGGCAATCTTTTCTTCGGCCGTCAGCGAGGTGTTCTCGCCCACCGAGCCGCACACCACCAGGCCCGACACGCCGTCGCGGATCACGTTGGAAATCACCTGGTGGGTTTTTTCCAGGTTGATGGAGAAGTCGTCGTTGAATTGGGTGGTGACCGCAGGGAACACGCCACTCCAGTTGATGCGCTTGCTCATTGGTTGTCTCCGGTGGTTGTTAGTATTTCGTATACGATATTTTATGTGTGTGAAGCAGACCAGCGTTATTTCGGGGTTTTTGCTGGTCTTTTTGCTTAGGGTTTGTGAATCAAGGGCTTAGCGATCAGGCGCCGGGCCAGGTGTCCGACAGTCGGTAGCCTTGTGGCCACGGGTCGGCGGGGTCGAGCAGCAACTGATGGGTACCGGTGATCCAGGCACGCCCCGAAATGCACGGGTAGATGGCGGCGCGCCCGGCCACTTCGGTCAGCGAATCGATGCGACAGTGGAACTCCGAGCCCAGGATCGAGCGGCCGATGAAGCGTTCGCCCACCTGCATCAGGCCCTTGGCCTGCAACACGGCCATGCGCGCCGAACAGCCGGTGCCGGTGGGGGAGCGGTCGATCTTGCCGGGCTGGATCACCACCGCGTTGGCACCGGTGGCCACGCCATTCTCCATCACGACGGGCGCGGCGATCTGGCAGAACGAGATATGCGACCAGCCGGGGTTGAGCGGGTGCACAAAACCCAGTTGTTCGTTGGCGGCGCGGGTGATCTTCAGGCCCACCTCCACCAGGTCGGCGGCCTCGTCGGGGCGAATGGCGAAGCCCAGGCGCTGGGCATCGACAATCGCGAAACTGTCGCCGCCATAGGCGGTGTCGACCTGCAGCGAGCCCACGCCCTCGACCTCGATCCAGGCGTCCAGGCGGTCGGCGAAGGAGGGCACGTTCCTGACCTCCACGCGCTGCACCTTGCCGTCCCGGCATTCGGCCACGGCCTCGATCAGGCCGCCGGGGGCTTCGAGCACCAGGCGGGTCTGCGGCTCGGTCATCGGCAGGATGCCGCTGTCGAGCAGCACCGTGGCCACGCACAGCGAGTTGGAGCCGGACATCGGCGGGGTGTCGGCCGGCTCCATGATGATCCAGCCCATCTGCGCGGCCGGGTTCTTGGGCGGCACCAGCAGGTTGACGTGACGGAACACGCCGCCACGCGGTTCGTTGAGCACGAAATTGCGCAGGGTGTCGTCCTGCGCGATCCAGCGCGACTGTTCCCACAGGGTGTCGCCCGGTGGCGGCGCGACGCCACCGACAATCACATCGCCGACCTCGCCTTCGGCGTGGCAGCTGACTACATGTATCACCTTTGATGAACGCATTGCCTGGCTCCTGATTGATTGGGGCTGCTGCGCAGCCCATCGCGGGTCAAGCCCGCTCCCACAGGGTATGGGCTGATCTGTGTGGGAGCGGGCTTGACCCGCGATGAGGCCCCTGGTTACTTCACTGACTTGAGAAACGCCGCCGTCTCCGGCTGCTGCGGGTTGCCGATCACCTGGTCCGGCGAGCCGATCTCGTGCACCAGCCCGTTGCGAAAGAACGCCACCCGGTCCGACACATCCCGCGCAAAGCGGATCTCGTGGGTCACCAGCACCATGGTCATGCCGTCTTCGGCAAGCATGCGCATGGTGTCCAGCACTTCACCCACCAGTTGCGGATCGAGCGCCGAGGTGGCCTCGTCGAACAGCATGTAGTCCGGCGACATCGCCAGCGCCCGGGCAATCGCCATGCGCTGCTGCTGGCCACCGGACAACTTGCCGGGGAAGGTCTTGAACTTGTCGCCCAGCCCCACGTGGGTCAGCTGCTGGATCGCCAGAGCCTCGGCTTCCTCGCGGCTCTTGCCCAGTACCTTGCGCGGCGCCAGCATCACGTTCTCCAGCACCGTCAGGTGCGGGAAGGCATTCCACTGCTGGAACACGATGCCGATCTTCTGGCGCAGGCGGTTGAGGTCGGTGGCGCGGTTGTGCACTTCGATGCCATCCACGCGAATGCTGCCCTTCTGGATCGGCTCCAGGCCGTTGATGCACATCAGCAGGGTCGACTTGCCCGAGCCCGAACCGCCGATGATCGACACCACCTCGCCCTTGTTCACCGTCAGGCTCACGCCCTTGACCACTTCCAGGTCGCCGAAGGATTTGTGTACGTTGTCGATCTCAATCATTTTCTTGCCACCTTCTTTCCAGTCGGGCGCCCAGGCGTGCGACCACCAGGCTCATGACGTAATAGATGAGGCCCGCGATGCACAGCACCAGCAGGGGTTCCTGAATCCGTGTGACGATGGTCTGGGAGGCGCGCAGCAATTCGACGATGCCGATCCACATCACCAGCGCGGTGTCCTTCATCACGCTCAGCACCAGGTTCAGCCAGCCCGGAAAGGCCACCCGCGAGGCCATCGGCAGCACGATCCAGCGCAGGTCCTGCAGGTAGCTCAGGCCCAGCGACCGACTGGCCCGGCGCACGCTGGGCGGTACCGCCAGCACACCGCTGCGCACGATCTCGGTGAAGTACGCCGCGGCGTACACCCCCAGCACGATGCAGCCCACGCTGAAGGCGCTGATGTTCAGGCCCACGATGCTCTTGAACGAGTTGAACAGCACGAACTGGATCAGCAGCGGCACGCTGCGAAACACATCCAGCACCCAGGCCAGCGGCAGGCTGGCGCGTGGCAGCAGCGCACGCAGCAGGCCGAACACCAGCCCGGCCACCGAGCCCAGCATGATCGACCAGAAGGTCAGTTGCAGGGTGACCCAGGCCCCGTCGAGCAGGAACAGCATGTCGTTCCAGGTAAAGCTTGTAGAAAACATGGACAGCTCCTCAGTAACGGAACAGCCGCCAGGCCATCAGCCGGGCCACCGCGACGATCAGCTTGGCGATCAGGTAATACAGCACCGCTGCAATGGCGAAGTACTCGAAGGTGCGGAAGGTCTTGACGTTGTAGTCCTGGGTCACGCCGGTGAGGTCGTTGTTGAGCCCCACGATCACCCCCAGCGAGGTCATCAGCACCGCCCACACCATCTGGTTGCTCAAGGGGTAGAACACCACCCGCAGCAGCTGCGGCACGATGATCATGCGGTAGGCCTGGAACGCGCTCATGCCCAGCGAGCGTGCCGCGCGCATCTGCGTGGTCGGCACTGCCTTGAGCCCGCCGCGAAAGTTCTCCGCCAGGTACCCGGCGTTGTTGAAGGTGATGCCGGCCAGCAGCGCGAACCACGAACTCACGTGCAGCCCCAGCGAGCCAAGCCCGAAGTACAGGATGTAGATCTGGAACAGCGAAGGGGTGTTGCGCGCAATCGATACCCAGGCATTGCCGATGCCGCGCAACACCGGCTGCTGCGCTTCACGCATCACGGTCAAGGCCAGGGCGATCAGCACGCCGAAGATCATCGACAGCGCGGCGGTCTCGAAGGTGACCCAGGCGCCGGCCAGCATGTCGGGCAGGGCGCGCAGGGCCGAGCGCCATTGGAAGGTGTAGTCAAACATGCGCGGGGCTCTCCTGTGGGGCGGCCGGCTGCAGCCAGGCCGGCAGGCGACCGCTGGCGCTGCCGGTGCAGGCGGCCTCGACGCACTCGCCAAGGCTGGCGAAATGCACCGCCCGGCCCGCCAGCCCGGGGGCGTAGTGGGCGTATTTGCCCGAGTTGGTCATCAGTGTGCGGGCGGCGGGCGGGATCACCGGCTCGCCGAGCATGCACCAGCAGGTGTCGGTCACCAGCACCGCGCCGAAGGCTTCGATCGGGGCAAGGTGGCCGGCGTCACGGGCCTGCTCCAGCACCGCACGGCCGCAGGTGATCACCAGGCTGACCGCCGGGTTGCGCGTGCGCCCGCGGCACAGCTGTGCCAGGTGCGCGAACTCGCCCAGGGAGAAGTGCGGGTTGCCCAGCGACACCAGGTCCACCTGGCTGTCACGGGCACTGTTCAGCTCGCGCCAGCTCACCAGCAGGTCGGCCAGGGCAATGCGTTTTACCGGCAGCACCTCGCCCGCGCTGACCGCCTGGGCCGGGTCCAGCGCTTCGGGTGTGACCCCGGCGATATGGAACAGCGGCGCCGCCGAGGTGGTGGCGAACGCGGCGCCGAAGGCCTTGAGGTCGTCGTGGGTCGGGGCAAAACGCTCCAGGCCTGTCACCAGCGGGATCCGGCTGCCGACCATGGCGCCGATGTGATAGCCCAGCAGCGGGTAGAACGCATCGTCCAGGTGGGTCAGCGCCGGCAGGTCGATCTGCACCCGCGCCTTGCGCTGGGCCTCCAGGTGGCAGCCGATCAGCGGCGCGCGGCCGGTCAGGGCGATGCAGATATCCAGGTAGTCGGGGTACTTCAGGGTACGCGCGCCGAGCACGCTGTTGGCGTACACCACGGCGTTGGACTCGGCCCACACGATCTGCTCGCCGAGCTTCGGCGCGCTGTCTAGCAGGTAGGGGGCGCAGGTAAAGCTCATCTGCGCGCCCATCGCCATGTAGGCATCGCCCAGCGCACTGGCAGGTTCGCCCAGCGCCGCGTCGATACCCAGTTCGCGCCAGCGGCGCTGGTCCACGGAAATCGAGTTGAGGGTGGTCGGCACCCGCACCCTGGCGCCCCACTGCACCAGCTGCTGCGCAAAGCGCAGGCTGGCGGGGCCGGTGTAGATGCAGCCGTCGATATGCGCCTGGCTGATGTCCACCAGGCTGTGTGCGCCCTGCAGCTCGGCCATGCGCAGCACGATCTGCATCGCCACCTGCGCGGCCTTGCCCAGGTCGCCCGCGAGCAAGGCCTGGTCGTGGTCGGTAAGGGTGAGGGTGGTCGGGCGCGTCGCCGCCGGCGGGCTGGCGGGGGCTGCCGGCAGCGCCTCGGCGGGGGCCTGGTCGAACAGCACCAGGCGCTCGCCCTGCACCTGCGCAAAGGCCTTGCCGCGCAGGGCGGCAAAGGCCTGCTGGCCGATGCACAGCACCGGCAGCGAGCGCCCGAACAGCAACTGCGCCACCAGCACGCCCAGGGTCAGGATCTCATCCGGCTCGGCCAGCACCAGTGCCGCCGGTGCATGGCCGTTGCTGATCAGCTCCATCATCACACTGCTGCCGGTACACGAGCCGCGCCCGCTGGGAATGGCCAGCACGCGGCCGGCCAGGTGTGCGCCGCTGAGCGGGTGATGGCGGTCGATGACCTCGCCGCTGAAGGCGTCGACACCGCCCCAGAAACTCAGGCCGATGTCGGCGAACAGCAACTCGCCACTGGCCGCGCCATCGACCAGGCTACGCCCGTTCAGGGCAGTGGAAGGGCTGGGCATGCCGGGCACCTCAGTAGTAGACCTTCGGCACGGTCAGGTCGGTCGGCGGGATATCGGTGCCTACCCATTTGACGAACAGCTCGTTGTAGCGGCCGCTACGTACCTGCTGGTTGACGAACAGGTTGAGGTAGTTGAGCAGGCCGTACTCGTTGCGCTTGGCTCCCAGCGACACGTAGTCGATCACGTAGGGTGCGTTGCCGGCGATCTTCAGGTTCTTGTACTTGCCCGACTTGAGCGTGGCGGCGGCCACGGTGTTGGTCACCACGGTGGCATCGATGTGCCCCTGGGCCACGGCCAGGATGGTGTCGTTCTGCGACTGGTAGGCGCGGAAACTGCCGCTGCCCCACTGCTTCACGTCCTTCTCCAGCGCGATGGCTTCATAGGTGCCGCTGGTGTTGCCCAGGGCCTTGCCCTTGATGTCGTCGAAGCTGTTGATGCCGGTGTTGTCGCGGGTCAGCACGACCATCTGGAAGGCAAAGTAGGGCACCGTGAGGCCGACCGTCTTGGCCCGCTCCAGGGTGTCGGAGGTGGACGCCACGATCACGTCGGCCCGCCCCGAGACCAGCGCCGGGATACGGTCCGGGAACGGCGTCTCGACGATCTCGGCATCAACCCCGAGGACCTTCGCCAGGTCGTTGCAGTAGTCGACGTCGAAGCCGGCCGGCTTGTTGGCGTCGTCGCGAAAGCCCATGGGCGGGAAGTCCAGGGTCACGGCGCAGCGCAGCTTGCCGGAGCCGATGATGTCATCGAGCTTGTCGGCCTGGGCGGTGGCGATGAAGGAGGTACTGAGCACAGCGCTGAGAGCTACAACAAAAGCGGGGTTTTTCATGGAAGCCTCGTTTGTCGGAAGGTGCTGGTAGCGGGCGTATTGTGAATTTCGTATACGATATTTTTATAGCAATGCGCGTGCCTGTTTTTGCCCGGGCGATGCAATTGCTTTGCGGCCCTTGAGCCAGAGGACTTGCGTTGAATCCGGCAGGGCAGGCGGGCGGTGCGCAGGAAACGCTGCCCGGTGCCGGCGGTGTTACATATGGGAGCAGTGGGTGCGGCGGCGCACCCTAAAGGAACACACCGCGTCTAGCGGCGGGTATCGCGGTACTGGCTTGGCGACAGGCTGGTGAGGGCGCGGAACTGGCGGCTGAACGCGCTGTGGTCGGTGTAGCCGCAGCGCAGGGCGATCTCGGTGATCGGCAGGTCGCTGTGGTGCAGCAGCCGCGAGGCTTCTTCAAGGCGCACCTTGTGGATCATCTGGCGCGGGGTGAGCTGGAACACACGCTTGCAGTTGCGCTCCAGCTGCGCGGCAGACAACCCGGCAATCGCGGTCAGCTCGGCCAGGCTCACGGGCCGTGCGAAGTGCTCGCGAATGTGCGCATCCACCGCCGCCAGGCGATCGAAGCCGGGGTGGCTGGCCTGGGGCGCCTGCAGGTCGCGGGAGATGCCGGCCAGGCCGACGATCTGGCCCTGGGTGTCGAACAGTGCCAGCTTGTGGGTCAGGCACCACACCGGCTGGTTGCCGAAGTACAGGTGCAGTTCGAGCTGGTCGGCCAGCTCGCGGCCGCTGTCGAGCACGCGGCGGTCCTGCGCGGTGTACAGCGGGCCGAAGCGCTCGGGGAACACGCTGTCGGCGGTCAGCCCCAGCAGCTCGTGGCTGTGCCTGAAGCCGCAGCGCCGGGCCAGGGTGTGGTTGACGAAGGCGTAGCGGGCCTGGGTGTCCTTGATGAAGAACACCACGTCGCTCAGCGTATCGAGCAGCGGCGCGATCGGCTGCAGGCTGCTCAGCAGGCTGGGCAGGTCGCAGGGCTGGAAGCTGTTGAGCGATACGTACATGGCGCTGACGGTCTGGTGGGCACCTTCGGGATCATAGAGATCCGGCGCCCGCCTCGAAAGCCCCGGGGTGCGTTTCATGCGGGCGGGGTGTCGTCCAGGCACAGCAGGGTCTCGATGCGCGCCGGGCTGAACGGCGGGCGCGGCGCCGAGGGCTGCCAGCCGAACAGGTGCTGCGCTGCGGCGCCGCACACCCGGCCCTGGCAGGCGCCCATGCCGCAGCGACTGCTCAGCTTGGCCTCGCGCCAGTCACGCTGGCCGGCGAGCTTGCTGTAGGGCACATCCTCGCAGCGGCATACCAGGGTGTCGGGGCGGGCCAGTTGCTTGAGCTGCGGGGCAAGGGCGAAGGCGTGGTTGAGCGCCTTGGCGAAGCCCTGCCAGCGCGCTCGCTGCGGCCAGTGGCGGGCGGCGCCCTGGCGGTCGCCCACGGCCGCCAGCCCGGCAATGGTGCCTTCCACCAGCGCCAGTTCGCTGCCCCCAAAACCGGTGCATTCCCCCGCCGCGAACAGGCCCGGCTCACTGGTGGCCTGCCACGCCTCCACGGCCAGCGCCTGGCCGTGGCGTGTGCAGCCCAGGGCCTGGCCGAGCTGGCTGTTGGGAATCAGGCCGAAGCCGCAGGCCAGGCGCTCGCAGGCCAGCTCGACCAGGTTGCCGTGCTGGCGCAGGCGCACGCCTTCGAGGCGCTCGCTGCCGAGTGCCTCCACCACATGGCTGTCGGTGCGGTAGTGGCGGTCGAACAGGCCGAACGCCTGCAGCAGCTTGTTTGGCCAGCGCGGCAGTTGTGCGGCAAAACCCGCCACCGCGCCGCGGGTTGCCTGTTCGGCAACGCCTACCACCTGCGCGCCGTTGTGCCGCGCCGTGGCAGCGCTGGCCAGCAGCAGCGGGCCGCTGCCGGCGATCACCACGCGCTGGTCGCGCACCGGCAGGCCGCCCTTGATCAGTGCCTGCAGGCCACCGGCACCGGTCACGCCGGGCAGGGTCCAGCCGGGGAAGGGCAACAGCAGTTCGCGTGCGCCGGTGCACAGGATCAGCGTGTCGTAGTCGATCACCCAGCCGCGCTCGGCGTCTTCCACCAGCAACTGGCGCGGGCCGGTGGCGGCGATCACGCGGGTCTGCGGGTGGTGCTGCACATTGTTCAAGGCGCCCACGTGCTCGCGCAGGCGCTGTGCCTGCGCCGGCACGCTGGCCTGCGGGCCGTCGCGCCAGATCTGCCCGCCGGGCCAGGGGTTGTCGTCCAGCAGCACGATGCGTGCACCGCTGGGGGCAGCGGCCAGTGCGGCATTGAGGCCGGCCGGGCCGGCGCCGATGATCAGTACGTCGGCATGGGCGCTCATGCGCGGGTCTCCACCTGCATGCCGTCGCGGCACAGGGTCTGGCAGGCCAGGCGGCGCCGGCCGTCGATGCTCACCCGGCATTCCTGGCAGATGCCCATGCCGCACAGCGGTGCGCGGCGCTGGCCGCTCACCGAGGTACGCGTGCAGCCGTCGCCAGCCAGGGCCAGTGCAGCGGCCACGCTGGTGCCTTCGGCCACGCGCAGGGCACGTCCGTCCAGGGTCAGTTCAGGCATGGGTCGGTTCTCCGAGAAAACGCTGTGGCAGGTAGGCCTGTGCGGCCAGGGGCGGGTGTTCGTCGAACAGTTGCGCCACCAGCAGGTCGGCGGTGGCCGGGGCCGTGGTCACGCCCAGCCCTTCATGCCCCACCGCCAGCCACAGGCCGGGGCGTTGCGGGTGCTGGCCCACCAGCGGCAGGCCGTCGGGGCTGGCGGCGCGAAAGCCGGTCCAGGCGCGAATCGCATTGAGCTGGGCCAGCGCCGGCACGTATTCGGTGGCGCGCTTGAGCATCCTGGCAAGCATCCAGCCTTCCACCTGCGGGTCGGTGGTGCCGAACTGGCGTGAGGCACCGATGAACAGCTGGCCGGTAGGGCGCGGCTGGATATTGCACGCGGCCGACGGGCCGCTGGCGTTGTGCGCACTGGTCACGTAGCCCAGTTCCACCAGGGTGTGGGTGACCTGGCCGGGGTAGCGGTCGGTGATCAGCAGGTGGCCCTTCTTGGGTTGTATCGGCAGTTCGGGGCACAGTTCGGTGGCCTGGATACCGTTGGCCAGCACCACGGCCGTGGCGGCCAGCCACTGTCCGTCGTCCAGGCGCACCCGGGCGCCATCCACCTCGGCGACCCGTGCCTGGCGCTGGCGAATGCGCGGCTGGTCGAGCATCCAGCGTGCGGTGGCCGGGGCATACAGAATGCCGTCGTCCTCGATCAGCAGGCCGCCCTCCAGCCCTTCGCGCAGCAATGGTTCGCGTTCGCGCAATCGAGGTGCGCCGACCAGCTGGCAGATCACCCCATGGGCGCGCAGGTTGGCGTGCTTGTGCTCGGCCACGGCCATTTCTTCAGCGTTGGCGGCCAGCCACAGGGTGCCGTTGCTGCGGTAGGCGCAGCCTTCGGGCAGGTTGCGCGCAATGTCGCGCCAGCGTTGCAGCGAGTATTGGCTCAGGGCCAGTTCGGCGGGGTTGTCGTCCAGCACCAGCAGGTGGCCCATGCCGGCGGCGGTGGCGCCGGGCAGCCCGGCATCCAGCACCAGCACGTCGAGGCCGCGCCGGGCCAGGGCCTGGGCGCAGGCCGCGCCGATGATGCCGGCGCCCACCACGATCACATCGGCGGCCAGGCCCTGGGTCACAGGCGGATGCCCCAGGCGAACGGGTCGTCCTGCTCGATGATCAGCGTGGCTTCGGCGCTGATATGCGCGCGGCCGCGAATGGTCGGCACGATGCGATCGCCTGCGGTTTCGAACGAGCCTTCGAACTGGCTGCCGATCACGCTGGCCTGGCGCCAGATCTGGCCCGGTTGCAGCTTGCCGTCGGCGGCCAGGCACGCCAGCTTGGCGCTGGTGCCGGTGCCGCAGGGCGAGCGGTCATAGGCCTTGCCGGGGCACAGCACGAAGTTGCGGCTGTCGGCGTCGGGGTCGTCGGCGAACAGCTCGACGTGATCGATCAGGCCGCCGTCCTCGCCGCGCAGGCCCTGATCTTCCAGGGCCTGCTGCACGGCCACGGTGTAGGCGGTGAGCGCGTCGAGGTTGTCGCCGCTGATACGCAGGCCGTGCTCGGCCACCAGGAAGAACCAGTTGCCGCCCCAGGCGATATCGCCGGTCACTTCGCCGATGCCGGGCACCTGCACGCTGACGGCGTGGCGATAGCGGTAGGCGGGTACATTGCGCACGCTGACCGAGTGGTCGTCGTGCAGGGTGGCTTGCACGTTGCCCACGGGGGTTTCGAGGGTGTGGGTGCCGGGGCCGATCCTGCCCAGGTGGGCCAGCGAGACCACCAGGCCGATGGTGCCGTGGCCGCACATGCCCAGGTAGCCGGTGTTGTTGAAGAAGATCACCCCGGCGCAGGCGCTGGGGTCGACCGGTTCGCAGAGCAGTGCGCCCACCAGCACATCATTGCCGCGGGGTTCGAGCATGCAGGCGGCGCGCCACTGATCGTGGTGTTCGGCCAGCTGTTGCCTGCGTTCGGCCATGCTGCCGTGGCCCAGGTCGGGGAAGCCTGCGGTGACCAGGCGCGTGGGTTCGCCGCCGGTGTGGGAGTCGATCACGGTGATGCGTTTCATGGGGCGCGTCCGTTGGGGGGTATGGACGCAAGGGTGGCGGTTGGTGGGGGGTGGCGTCTTGATGGAATTGCGCGGTGTGGATGACGAAATCGGCATAGGGCCATGACATGTCCGAACTGTTGCAACGCGCCATGGCCTGGGGGTTTTGAGAGGTCAGCCCTGTTGGCCCGGCTCCAGACCGGGGTGGGGCTTGGCCATCGGCAAGTGCTCCAGCAAGGTCTCGCACACCCCCGCAATATGCTCATCCAGCAAGCCCACCGCGCGCTCCACATCACCCGCCCGGCATGCATCGAGGATCTCGCGGTGTTCGTGGTCGGCACGCTCCTTGCCCGCCGACAGGCTCATCTGCATGCGCAGGTACCGCTCCAGCTTGTCGTTCACCGAACGGATCATGCTCACCAGAAACGGTCGCTGCGCCGGCTCGTACAGGCACGCATGCAACTCCCAGTTCAACTGCGCCCAGCGCCCCACATCGTTCTCGCCAATGAACTCCTGGCAGATGCGCTCGGCCTGTTCGAACGTGGCCTCGGTCATGTTCGGGATGGCCAGGCGCAACACCTTGTCCTCCAGCAACATGCGCACCTCGAACATCTGCGCCAGCTCGAAGTCCGACAAGCGCGTGACCATCGCCCCACGGTTGCGCTGGAACATCACCAACCCCTCGGCCTCAAGCCGCTTGAGCGCCTCGCGCACCGGGATCTTGCTGACGTTGAACTGACGCGCGATGTCGTCCTGGCGAATCGGCTCGTCTTCGTCGAAGTGCCCGGCCACGATGGCATCGCGCAGGTGCCGGGTGATGATCTCGGACGTGGAGGGCGTGTTGCCCAGGTCCGGCGCGTTGAGTTTGGGTAGGTTCACGGTGGCAATCATTCGAGGGGATTTAGGGATATGGTATACGAATTATCTGGAAACGTTCGCCCGGGAGCGCGACGCGTTGCCACACGATGACGGCGACGGCGGCTCGAAACCGTCCCCCGACAGGCACTGGCGCAGGTGCGTCAGCAGCGTCGCGACCTTGGGCTGCGCCTGCCGGCTCTTGAGCCACGCCAGGTGAATCGGCAGGCCGTCGGTGGCCAGCGGCGCCAGCACCTGTACCAGGCTGCCGTCTTCCAGCTGACGGCGAATCAGCCAGGTCGGCAGCTGTGCGATGCCATGCCCGGCCAGCACTGCGGCCACCTGGCCCTCGGCATCGCCCACCGCCATGCGTGCCGGCATGATCCGACGCTCGGTATGCCCGGGGCGGGCGGTAGGGAAGTGCCACGGGCCGACCATGCCGTCATTGAGCCCGTACACGATGCAGCTGTGGCGTTCCAGTTCGAGTTCGTTGCCGGGCTCGCCATGGCGCTCCAGGTACGCGGGGGCGGCGCAGAACACCCCGCGCTGCGAGCCCAGGTAATGGTGCCCCACCGCCGCCGGCCAGCTTTGCGGCCCGCCGATGCGCACGAACAGGTCGATGCCGGCCTCGACCGGGTCCACGAAGCGGTCGGAGAAGGTCACGTGCGGCATCAGCAGCGCATGCTCGCGCACGCAGGCCAGAATCGCCGGCAGCCCGTGCAGGCGCCCGAAGGCCGCCGGCAGGTCGATGCGTACCCGGCCGCGTGGCTCGGCGTCTTGGGTGCTCAGCGCCAGCTCTGCCTCTTCCAGCTCGGCCAGCACGCCGGTACAGGTGCGATAGAACGCCGCCCCGGCTTCGGTCAGCGCCACGCGCCGTGTTGTGCGTGCCAACAGGCGCGTGTGCAGCCGCGCCTCGAGCCGCGCGACGCTCTTGCTGACTGCCGAGCCGGTGAGGTTAAGGCGCTCGGCCGCGGACTTGAAGCTGCCCAGGTCGGCCACGCAGACGAACACGTCGATGCCCTTGAGGCGTTCCGAAGAATACATGTGCCCACCCCATTGATGAATTGCAGTCACTTTACCCGGTAAAACATATCGCCAATACGCCGTTTGTTCCCAAGTAGCCTGATTCGACCTCTACTGCACAACAGGTTGCGACCATGCACGACACCAAGCCCACCGTCCTCATCACCGGCGCCACCGGCCAGATCGGCGGCGACACCCTGCGCTTTCTGCAAGGCGACGACATCATCGAACTGGTGGCCGCCGTGCGTTCGCCGGCCAAGGCGCAGCCCTTCCAGGCCCGTGGCATCCGCACGGTGATCATGGATTTCGACCACGAGCACACCCTGGCGCCGGCCCTGCAGGGTGTCGACCGGGTGCTGCTGGTGACCGGCTACAGCGTCGACATGCTGCGCCAGAGCAAGGCCTTTCTCGACCGCGCACGCCACGCCGGGGTGCAGCACGTGGTGCACCTGGGGGCCTGTGGCGACGACGACGCCACCATCGGCCACTGGGCCTGGCACCAGTTCGTGGAGCGCTATGTGCAATGGTGCGGCTTCAGCTTCACCCACCTGCGCCCGGAGTGCTTCATGCAGAACCTGCTCAGCTACGACGGCACCCAGGCCGTGCGCAACGGCGTGATCGAACAGTACACCGGCCACACGCGGTTCAGCTGGGTCGACGGCGAAGACGTGGCGCGGGTGGCGGCGCAGGCCCTGCTGCACCCGCAGCGCCATGCCGGACAGACCTACCGCCTGGGCTACGACGTGAAGTCCTACGACGAGGTGGCACAGGTGATGAGCGAGGTACTCGGCCAGCCGTTTCGCTATGACGCGCAATCACCCGACGTGTTTCTCGAAAACATGCGCGCCGCCGGCGCCGAGATGGCCTACATGAGCTGCGTGCACGACAACTTCACGCGCATGGCCGCCGGCACCATCCCCGGGGTCGACCAGGTGTTCGACAACTTCCAGGCCATCACCGGCCGCGAGCCGGTGCGCTGGGTGGATTTCGTGCGCAAGCACCGGGCTGCATTCGCCTACTGAACGAATACATGTCTGAATCTTTTTGTAAGAGGTAAATGCCATATTATAAGTGGGTCAATCTTCATTTTAAAATACAATAGTGTATGTTTGTGCGCGGTGCGCCTTGCGCCGTCTTGCATAACAATAAAATGAGGTATTGCCCCCTATGATCGGGTTGAGACATCTGCGTATCAGCACCCGCATCACCGTGCTGGTGATCGGTATCACCCTGTTTGTCGTGTTGCTCAGTGGCTGGCTGGGGCTGACCCTGCAACGCAGCCTGCTGCAGGAGAAGATGGCCGGTGTCGGCACTGCGCTGGACACCGCATCCACCTTGCTGGCGCATTATGAGAAGCAGGCCGAGGAAGGCCACCTGAGCCGCGCCGAGGCGCAGCGCCAGGCGGCAGAAATGGTCAGCCGCCTTCGCTACCTGGGCGACAACTACCTGCTGATTCTCGACCTGCAGCACCGCATGCTCATGCACCCCAAGGCACCCGCCCTGGTGGGCAAGTCGCAGGCCGATTTCAAGGACGTCAACGGCAAGCCGTTCGCCCGTGAAATGATCGACCGGGCCGTGGCCCAGGGACGCGGCACGGTAGAGTACTGGTTCCCGCGGGCAGCCGGGCAGGCGCCGGAATTCAAGGTGTCCGAGGTGGTGCTGTTCAAGCCCTGGGGCTGGGTGCTGGCCAGCGGCATCCACCCGCAGGACGTGCGCCACGAAGTGAACACGGTACTGCGCATGCCGGCGTTGCTGGTGCTGGTGGCGTTGCTCGGCATGGCGCTGTGCGCCTGGCTGCTGATTCGCAGCATCACCCGGCCACTCAACCACACCGTGCAGGCGCTGGCCCGCGCCACCGATGGCCACACCGACCTGACCTTGCGCCTGCCCACCGACGGCTTCGACGAGCTGACCCAGGTGGCGCACAGCTTCAACCGCCTGGTGGAGGCTGCGCACCGCGTCACCCGCAGCATGGCCAAGGCCAGCCAGCGCATCTCCAGCACCAGCGACAGCCTGGGGCAGATCACCGAGGCGGCGCAGCGCAGCATGCAGGCCCAGCAACTGGAGACCGACAGCGTGGTCACGGCCATGAGCGAGATGGTCAGCACCGTGCAGGACGTGGCGCACAACGCCAGCGTCGCCGCCAGCGCCACCCGCGATGCCGAGCAACAGGCCACGGCCGGCAGCGCCACGGTGCGCGATGCCGGTGAGGCGATTGGTGCGCTGGCCGAGGCGCGGGAGCACAGCCGCAGCGTGGTCGACCAACTGGCCACCGACTCGGGCAGTGTCGGGCGCGTGCTGGACGTGATCACCGCGATTGCCGAGCAGACCAACCTGCTGGCGTTGAATGCTGCCATCGAGGCGGCGCGTGCAGGTGAGCACGGGCGTGGCTTTGCGGTGGTGGCGGACGAGGTGCGCACGTTGGCGCGGCGTACGCAGCAGTCGACGCTGGAGATCCAGCAGAGCATCAACCGCGTGCAGGCCGGTGCCAGCCAGGCGGCGGCGCAGATCGGCGCCAACGTCGAGTCGGCGCAGCAGCCGGTGGCCGCCTCGGCGCGGGCCGGGCAGGCGCTGGCGTTGATCGATGCGTCGGCGTCCACGGTGAGCCAGATGACCTTGCAGATTGCCAGTGCGGCGGAGCAGCAGGCGGCCACGGCAGACGGTATCAACCGCAGCGTCACGCGCATCCACGACGCCTCGACGGTGAGCGCGCGCACCATCGAGCAGACGCGCCAGTCGTGTGCTGAGCTGAGGGCGTTGGCGCAGCAGCTGGAGGAGCAGGTGGGGCAGGTGGTTACGGGGTAGGGCGCGGCAACGGACGTGTAGGAGCGGGCCTTGCCCCGCGAACTGGTGCGAAGCACCAGCAGGACCGGCATAGGCGGCCTGACTGCCCCGCGAGCGCAGCGCGCCCGTTCGCCGGCAAGGCCGGCTCCTACAGGTACCGCGGTGATTCGACGCTGCCAACGCAAAACGCCCCGGCAAGCCGGGGCGTTTGTTCATCTACACACGATGCCAGCGCGTTACCAAAGCGCCACGGTGTAATCCACGTTCACCCGCAGCTCGTTGTCATCCCTGAACGCCGCAGTCGAGGCAAAGTCATTGCGGTACCACGCATGGCGCAACCGCAATGCAACGTTCTTGAACGTGCCACTCTGCACCACGTACGACAACTCGATGTCCTTCTCGCTCTCGCTGCGCCCGCTGCCGCCCAGCGCATTCGGCAATTCGATGCGGCTGCCGTCCAGGTAACGCAGCATGCCCTTGAGCCCCGGTACGCCCAGGGCGACGAAGTCGTAGTCATAGCGCACCTGCCAGGTACGCTCCTTGGGGTTGAGGAACTCGCTGCTCAATGCGCCCTCGCTCACCACCATCGGCTCGGACCCGGCGATGTACGGCATCGCCGTATCGCCGCTCAATTGCATGTAGCCCAGCCCCAGGCTGTGTGCGCCCAGGCTGTAGGTGCTCATCACGCCAAAGGTGCGGTTGTCGACCTTGCCGGCCCTGGCCGGGCCGTCCTCGCCGCTGATGTGGTAACGCACATCGGTCTTCAGGCGCCCGTTCGCCACCGCACGGTTGTCGACGAAGCCGACGTAGTCCTGGCGATAGATGTCCTCCAGCTGCGCATGGTAGTACTTGAGCACCAGCTGCTCGGACCACTGATAGTCGCCGCCGCCATAGGTGAAGCTGTCCGACTCGGCCGCACCATTGAAGCGCCGGTTGGGCGCGGCGACGGTGATCTTCTGGTAGTTGGTGGAATCGCGCTGGTTCATGCGGTCCAGGCGCCCGCCGCTGAGGGTCAGGTTGTCGATGTCCTGGGACTTGAACTGCACCCCGCGAAAGGTCTGCGGCAGCAGGCGCGTGGGGCTGGCGAACAGGATCGGCGAAAACGGTGCCAGGGTGCCGGCCTGCAGTTCGGTCCTGGAGACCTTGACCTTGCCGGTCAGGCCCAGCTCCGAATAATCGTCGCGCGGGTCGCGGTCCCTGGGGTCGAACGGCAGCAGCCCGGTGCCGGTGCGCGAGGGGCTGGAGTCCAGTTTCAGGCCCAGCATGGCCTGGGCATCCAGGCCGAAGCCGACGGTGCCCGGGGTGTAGCCGGAAGTGAAGCGCAGGATGAAGCCCTGGGCCCATTCGCGCGTCGCCGACTGCGCCGATTCGCCCTTGTAGTCACGGTCGAAGTAGTAGTTGCGCGCGGTCAGGGTGGCCTTGCTGTCTTCGATGAAACCCTGGGCCAGCAGTGCCGGGCTGAGCCCGCACAGGGTGCCGAGGGCGAGGGTGGTGTTGACCCGTTTCAGAGTGCTCATGGATCTGCCTTTTTTATTATTGTTGTGGGGGTTTATTCAGGGGCATGCAGCAGGACCCATTGCTGGTCCTGCACGCTCACCAGTGCACGCGCGCGCTGGTCATGGCCGAAATGGTCGGTGGCGCTGAGGTTGTACACGCCATGGGTGCCGACCACGTCGCGGGTCTGCTCCAGCTGGTCGCGCAGTTGCTGGCGAAATTGCGCGGTGCCGGGCTCGGCACCCTTGAGCGCCGCCGGGGTGGCCGCCTGCACCAGCAGCATGGCGTCGTACAGGTAGGCGCCGAACGGCGACAGGCTGTTGTCGCCGTACTTGGCCTGGTAGTCCTGCGCGTACTGGCTGGCGATGGCCTTGGAGGGGTGGCTGGCGGGCAGCTTGTCCCACACCACCACCGGGCCCACCGGCAGTATCGCACCGTTGAGCGCCTTGTCGCCGATGCGCAGGAACGCGCTGTTGGCCGCGCCGTGGGTGTGGTACACGGTGCCCTTGTAGCCCAGCCGGCGCAGCTCGGTATGCGGCAGTGCCGCCGGGGTGCCGGTGGCGCCGATCAGCACCGCGTCGGGCTTGCTGCTCATCACCTTCAGCGCCTGGCCGCTGACCGACGAGTCGGTGCGGTTGAAGCGCTCGTCGCGCACCAGCGTGATGCCTGCCGCCGGCGCCATTTCGCTGAGCACCTTGTGCCAGTCTTCGCCCCACACATCGTTGTAGCCGATGTAGGCGAGGGTCTTCACACCGTTCTGCTGCATGTGCTCGATCAGCGCCTGGGCCATCAGGGTGTTGGTCTGGGCGATGGTGAAGATCCAGCTCTGCTCGCCGCTGGCGGGGCTGAACGGTGCCAGGGCGATCTGTGCGGTCTGGCTCTCCTTGGCGATCTGCGCGACTGCTGCCGAGGTGGGCACGGTGGTCGAGCCGATCAGCAGGTCGACCTTGTGCTCGCTGACCAGCTTGCGCGCGTTCTTGGCCGCGGCGGTACTGTCGCTGGCATCGTCCAGTACCACGTATTTGACGGCCTGCCCGGCAATCTCCCTGGGCAGCAGCGCCACGGTATTGCGCTCGGGGATGCCCAGCGAGGCCCCCGGGCCGGTGGTGGAGAGAATCACGCCGACGGTCATGTCGGCCTGTGCAGCGGTCGACAGCGTGGCCAGCAACAGCAAGGGAAGAATAGGTTTCATGCAAGCTCCTGATATTGTTTTTATGGGTGTGGCAAGTGCTGCGGGGCGCTACGTGCCGGTAGCGCTGATCACCTCCGTGGTGGCGGTGGGCGCGGGTGCGCGGCCCAGGTAGCTTTCGACCACCCGGGGGTTGCTGGCCAACGCCTGGGCGTCGCCTTCAAGCACGATCTCGCCGACCTCCAGCACGTAGCCGTAGTCGGAAATCTTCAGCGCAGCGCGGGCGTTCTGTTCCACCAGCAGGATCGACACGCCGCTCTGGCGCAGGGTGTCGAAGATGGTGAAGATCTCGCCGATCACCCGCGGCGCCAGGCCCAGGCTCGGTTCGTCGAGCATCAGCAGGCGCGGTTTGGCCATCAGCGCGCGGCCGATGGCGAGCATCTGGCGCTCGCCGCCCGACAGCGTGCAGGCGGCCTGCTGGCGCCGTTCGAGCAGGCGCGGGAACAGCCCGAACACCTCGTCGAGGGTCTGCTGATGGTCGCGAAAACCGCGCCGGTGGCGGCTGAAGGCGCCCAGGCGCAGGTTGTCCTCCACGCTCATCAGGCCGAACAGCTCGCGGCTCTCGGGCACCAGCACCATGCCTTGGTCGATGCGCTGGGCCACGTCGTGGTGGCCCAGCAACGCCTGGCCGGCGTAGGTCACCTGGCCCTGGCAGGGCAGCAGGCCGATCAGCGCCGCCATCAGGGTGGTCTTGCCGGCGCCATTTGGGCCGATCAGGCTGACGATCTGGCCTTCTTCCAGGTGCAGGTCGAGGTTGCGTACCGCCTCGACCTTGCCGTGGTTGATCGACAGGTTGCGCACATCCAGCAGGCGACTCATTCGACACCTCCGAGGTAGGCGGCCAGCACCGCAGGGTTCTGCTGGATCTGCAGCGGGGTGCCGCTGGCCAGGGGCTGGCCGAATTCCATCACCACGATGTGGTCGGCCAGGCCCATCACGAACTCCATGTCGTGCTCCACCAGCAGCACGCCCAGGCCCTCGCCACGCAACTGCTCGAGCAGTTGCGCCAGCGCCTGTTTCTCACCATGGCGCAGGCCGGCGGCGGGTTCGTCGAGCAGCAACAGCAACGGGTCGCTGCACAGCGCGCGGGCGATCTCGACGATGCGCTGCTGGCCCAGCGGCAGGCTGCCGGCCGGGGTGTGCAGGTATTCGCCCAGGCCCACCCGCTGGATCTGACGCGTGGCCTCGGCGAGCAGGGCGGCTTCTTCCTTGCGTTCCAGGTGCAGCATCGAGCGCAGCAGCCCGGCCTTGCCCCGGGCATGGG
Source organism: Pseudomonas sp. MF6396 (assembly GCF_002018915.1). Taxonomy (NCBI): domain Bacteria; kingdom Pseudomonadati; phylum Pseudomonadota; class Gammaproteobacteria; order Pseudomonadales; family Pseudomonadaceae; genus Pseudomonas; species Pseudomonas sp. MF6396. The sequence continues at coordinate 150,045 of NZ_MVOK01000013.1, forward strand.
CGCCGAGGGCGACGTTCTCCAGCACGCTCATCTCGCCCAGCAGGCGCACGTGCTGGAAGGTGCGGCTCACGCCCAGGTGGGCAATGGCGCGCGGCGACAGGCCTTCGATGCGCTGGCCGTTGAAGGTGATCTGCCCGGCATTGGGCGTCAGCACCCCCGACAGCAGGTTGAACAGGGTCGACTTGCCGGCGCCGTTGGGGCCGATCAGCGCGGTCACCTCGGCGGCATTCACCGACAGGCCCATGTTCTTGTTGGCCACCAGCCCGCCGAACTGCTTGAGCAGCCCCTGGGCCACCATCAGCGGCTTGCCGGCCGCCGGCATACTGCGCCGGGGCAGGGCCGGCGCGTCATCCAGCGCCAGGGTGCGCGGGCGGCTGGCCGGCAGCACGCTGCGCAACACCGGCAGCAGGCCGCCGCGGGCGTACTGCAGCACCAGGATCACCAGCACGCCGAAGAAGATCATCTCGACGTTGTCGGCATGCCCGAACAGCTGCGGCAGCACGTCCTGCAGCACCTGCTTGATCAGGGTCAGCAACGCTGCGCCCAGCAGCGCGCCCCACAGGCTGGCGACGCCGCCCAGCACGATCATGAACAGGTACTCGATGCCCATCACCACCGAGAACGGCGTGGGGTTGACCACCCGCTGCAGGTGCGCGTACAGCCAGCCCGACAGGGCCGCGAGCAGGGCGGCGATGATGAACACCTGCAGGCGGCTGCGTGCGGTATCGATGCCCATCGCCTCGGCCATCCCGGCCGATTCCTTGAGGGTGCGGATGGCACGGCCCTGGCGGCTGTGCAGCAGGTTGTCGAGCAGCCACAGGCTGGCCGCCAGCAACAACCCGATCAGCACGGCGAAATCGGCCGAGCCGCTGATCTGCCAGCCCAGCAGCTCGAGGTTCGGCAGGTTCTGCAGGCCGCCGAAGCCGCCCAGGCCCGGCAGGTTGCCGAACAGGTAGAACAGCGCCAGGCCCCAGGCCAGGGTGCCGATGGGCAGGTAGTGCCCGGCCAGGCGCAGGGTCAGCAGGCCCAGGCTGGTGGCCACCACCAGGGTGATCGCCAGCCCCGCCAGCAGGCCCAGCCACGGCGACAGGCCGTACTGGGTGGTGAGCACCGCGCTGGCGTAGGCGCCAATGCCCACGAATGCGGCCTGGCCGAACGAGGTCATGCCGCCGATGCCGGTCAGCAGCACCAGGCCCAGGGCCACCAGGCTGTACAGGCCGATGTAGTTGAGCAGGGTCACGTGAAACGCGGGCAGCACCAGCGGCGCCAGGCCCGCCACCAGCAGCAGGGCCAACAGGGGGATCAGTCGCAGGGCCATCAGTGTTGCTCCTCCAGATGCGGGTTTTTCAGCGACAGCCACAGCAGCACCGGGATCACCACGGTGAACACGATGACCTCCTTGTAGGCCGAGGCGCCGAAGTTGGCGAAGCTCTCCAGCACGCCGACGAAAAACGCACTGGCCGCGGCTATCGGGTAACTGGCCAGGCCGCCGAAGATCGCCGCCACAAAGCCCTTGAGGCTGATCAGAAAGCCCGAGTCGTAATACAGCGTGGTCAGCGGGCCGATCAGTACCCCGGAGATCGCGCCGATCAGCGCGGCCAGGCCGAACGCGGCCTTGCCGGCCAACTGGGTGGGGATGCCCACCAGCTGCGCGCCGGTACGGTTGAGCGCAGTGGCACGCAGCGCCTTGCCGTACAGGCTGTGGCCGAAGAAGGCATACAGCAGGCCGATCAGCAGCAGCGCGCTGCCGATCACCAGCAGGCTCTGCAGGCCCACCGGCAGCTCGCCGAGCATGAACACCGACTCGGCCAGGGCTTCGGTGCGCACGCCCTCGGCGCCGAACATCAGCAGGCTCACGCCCACCAGCGCGATATGCACCGCCACCGACACGATCAACAGCAACAGCACCGAGGTCTCGGCCACCCGCTGGTACACCAGGCGGTACAGCAACGGCCCCAGCGGCGTGACCAGGGCCAGGGTCAGCAGAATCTGCAGCAGCGCCGGCAGGCTCGCCAGGTCGAGGTTGCCCAGCACCGCCCACAACAGCAGCGGCAGGCTCAGGTAGCGCGCCAGCAGGCCCGGCAGCCGGCGCCATTGACGGCGCCGTGCGGCGTCGGTGCAGTCCAGTGCGCAGGCGGCCAGCGAGCAGCCCAGCAGCAGCCACACGGTGCCGGGCATCAGGCCCAGCTGCAGGGTGGCCAGGGTCAGGGCGCTGTAGGTGACGAAGTCGCCCTGGCACACCAGGATGGTGCGCGTCACCGAGAACACCAGCACCAGGGCCAGCGCCACCAGTGCGTAGATCGCGCCCGTGGTCAGGCCGTCCTGGGCAAGAAACGCCAGTATCGAGAAATCCATGGGCAGGCCTCAGCGAGCAGTGGGCAAGGGGGAGGTGGGGTGCCGGCCGCAGAGGGCGGTCGGCGTCGGTGCGGCGGTGCCGTACCGGGGGCGTGACGGGTCGGGCGCGCAGGGCGGGACCCGGCGAGAGCGTGCAGGCGCGTGCATAGTGAAGTACTCGTTTTCTATTCTTATTGTGGTGCGCCCCTGCCCGGGGCAGGGCAACATGCAAGGCGTTTAAATACACATGTGCATGTGTATGTATAGACTACGCGGGAAGGTGGGCGGCTTGTCAACAGGCGCCGCAGCGGCGCGCCTGCATTCGCCGATTTATTCGATTATCTATTTGAATTTATTGAATAAATATTTTTCAAGACGAGCGTTCCAATACCCGCTGGATGGCGGGTATTGGATATACAAAGATACATTTGTGTATTTGCAATGTGCCGAGCGGGTCGGCACAGGCGCTCAGGCCGGGGCGTGGCTGCACGCGGGGAGGAGGATGCCGGCCATGCGCTGGCTGCGCGCCAGGCGTTGTTGCGGGGTGTCTTCGCTGTGCAGCAGCGACAGGCTGATCTGGTAGGCGTAGATCAGGTAGGCGCGGTCCTGGGCTTCGTCGCTGGGCACGCCGGCCTGAATCAGCAGCCCCTCGATGTAGTTCAGGCGATGGCTGTCCACCTCGTCGATGGCCTGGCGCGCCTGCTTGTCGCGCCGCGCCCAGCCGCGGATGCCCAGTTCGATCGAGGCGGCGTCCTTGGCGGTCTGGCCGTGGGAAGGCAGCTCCAGCAGGCGCTGCAACTGCTGCAGCGGCGAGCTGTGGGCCGTGCGCAGGTTGAGGATCACATCCTCGGTGGCGCGTGCGCGCCAGTTGCCCAGGATGCCTTCGAGCAGTTCGCCGCGGCTTTTGAAGTGGTAGTAGAAACTGCCACGGGTGATCTTCAGTTCCTTGGCCAGGGTGTCGACGCGCACGGCGTCGACGCCGCTGGTGACAAGCACTTCCTGTGCCGCATGAATCCAATCTTCCCGCGTGAGGTTGGTGCGTGATGACATTGTGTAGGGCCTTGTCCAACAAGCTGGATAAGCGCCAGGGCAGCGCAGGGTTCGACGCTTGGCCTTGGCAGCAAACCGTCATTCTAACGCCCGCCGCAACGGCGAAGCTATTGCCGGCATTGGCCACAAGGCCAGTGCCGGGTGTCCGCATCCTGCCATACATGACAGTACATAGGTGTAGGTACGGCTGCTCATTATTTGAAAATAGTCATGTTTTTTCATTGACTCAGGTCAAAACGGTAAATAGCATGCAGATACACAACTGTATGTTAAGAATAAAAACCGGAGGCCGACATGAGCGCAACTGCAAAGACTCTGCTCGCAGCAGGGCACCACACCCACTACCACGAGGCCGGCCAGGGCGAGCCGCTGTTCCTGCTGCACGGCTCGGGCCCGGGTGTTTCGGGTTGGGCCAACTGGGCCGCCAGCGTGCCGGTGTTCGCCGACCGCTGGCGGGTGATCGTGCCGGACATCGCCGGCTTCGGTTTCACCGAGTTCAAGGATGACGCCCGGTACGACATCAAGCTGTGGGTCAGCCACCTGATCGGCATCATGGATGCCCTGGATATCCAGAAGGCCTCCTTCATCGGCAACTCGTTCGGCGGCGCCCTGGCCATCGGCCTGGCGGTGTTCGCCCCCGAGCGCGTCAACAAGCTGGTGCTGCTCGGCACCCCGGCCGGCGAGTTCGTGCAGACCCCCGGCCTGCGCGGCGCCTGGGAATACGAGCCGTCGCTGGCCAACATGCGCCAGCTGATGGAGCTGTTCCCCTACGACAAGGCGCTGATCACCGACGCCATGGTGCAGGCCCGCTACGAGGCCAGTGCCCGGCCCGGTGCCCAGGCCGCCTTGCGCAAGCTGATCCCGCAGCCCGCCGCCGAAGGCCAGACGATGGTCAAGGGCTTCCCCGCCGCCGCGCTGGCCAAGATCGTGGCGCCGACGCTGGTGGTACACGGTCGCGAAGACCGTGTGGTGCCGCCGGAGTGCGGGCTGCTGATCGCCAACAGCATTGCCGACGCCGACCTGCACCTGTTCGGGCGCTGCGGTCACTGGGTCCAGAGCGAGCAGCCACGGCGCTTTGCCGCGCTGGTTCGCGACTTTCTCGGCGAGTAGTCCGGCATGAGCAGAAACGTGATGGAGCGGGTGCTGTGGCAGCTGTGCGTGGAGCGCGCGGCCAAGCAGCGCTTTCGTGAAGACGCCGCAGGCTTCGTGCAGCGCTTTGCCCTGGCCCCCGACGAGGCGCAGATGATCCTCGACTTCGACGTGGCCGGCCTGCAGGCGGCCGGGGTCAACCCGATGCTGACCATGGGCTTCTGGCAGGAGCTTTCGCCGCAACGCAGCATGCGCGTCTACAAGCAGCGCCTGGGCTGTACCGATGAACAAGGCGCGGGGTTTTGTGCCGCGCTCAAGGGGTGAACCGATGGGCAAGATAGTGGGCGGCTTCTGGATGCCGCATGACCCGGTGATGTTCGTGGCGCCCGATGCGCCACCGGCCGCACAACGCGATGCCGTATGGGGCGCCTATGCCCAATGCGCCGAGCGCCTGGCTGCCTTGCAGCCCACGGCGGTGATCATCGTCGGCTGCGATCACTACATCCTGTTCGGCCCCCATTGCCTGCCGCGCTACGTGATCGGCACCGGCGACGTGGACGGCCCCATCGACCGCCTGCCAGGCCTGGACCGGGGCGTGGTGCGCAACCACCAGGCGCTGGCCGAGCACATCGTCCATCACGGTGAAGGGCAGGGCGTGGACTGGACCGTGGCGCGCAGCTTCACCGTCGACCATTCGTTCTCGATCCCGCACCAGCTGGTGGTCAAGCCGGCCGAGGCCCTGCTGGGCCGTGAGCTGCCGAGCATCCCGGTGTACCTGGCGTGCGGCGTCGACCCGTACATCTCGCTGGAGCGCTCGGCCGACCTGGGCCGGCAACTGCGCGCGGCAGTCGAGGCATTCGACGCCGACGAGCGCGTGGTGATCATCGGCAGCGGCGGCATCAGCCACTGGGTAGGCACCGTCGAGATGGGCCAGGTGGCCGAGGACTTCGACCGCGAAATCCTTGCCCACGCGGTCAACGGCGACCTGCAGGCACTGTGCGCCTACCGCGACGAAGACATCCTGCGTCGGGCCGGCAACGGCGCGATGGAAATCCGCAACTTCGCCTGCGCCATGGCCGCCCTGGAGCGTCCGCGCGGTGAAGTGATCGCCTATGAAGCCGTGCCCGCCTGGGTCACCGGCCTGGGCTTTGTGCAACTCAACAACGAGGAGCCGGCATGAGCCGCGTACTGCTTTGCCAGCGTGACGAGCTGGCGCCGGGCGAACTGAAGAAGGTCGCCAACGGCGATGGCGATGCCCTGTGCGTCTACAACCTGGGCGGCACCTTCTACGCCACCACCGACATGTGCACCCACGCCACCGCCTCGCTGGCCGAAGGCGACATGGAAGACGACCTGATCACCTGCCCGGTGCACTGGGGCCAGTTCCATATCCCCAGCGGCAAGGCCGTGACCTTCCCCTGCGAACGGCACCTGCGCACCTACAAGGTCATCGTCACCGACCGCGAGGTGTATGCCGACACGGCCCTGGAAGCCGACGAGGCGCTGGCCGACGCCGACAGCCCGGTCTGACCGGGCGCCGTCCAACCGCATACCTGTGAGTCTGAACCATGGATAACAACAAGCACATACCGCTCAGAACCCTCGAAAGCACGCCCGCCCTGGGCAACCTCGACCGCCTCTGCGACATGCAGGAGGGGCGCCTGTCGGGCAAAGTGTTCTGGGACGAGGCGATCTACGAGCAGGAGCTGGAGAAGATCTTCGCGCGCTGCTGGCTGTTCGTCGCCCACGAATCCCAGCTGCCCAGGTCCGGCGACTACCTGACCACCTCGATGGGTGAAGACGAAGTGCTGGTGGTACGCCAGAAGGACGCCTCGATCAAGGTGTTCCTCAATGCCTGCCCGCACCGCGGCAACAAGGTGTGCTTTGCCGAGGCCGGCAACGCCCGCGGCTTCATCTGCAACTACCACGGCTGGTCGTTCGGCGCCGATGGCGGGCGCCTGATGGGCATGCACGAATCCAAGTGCTACGAAGAAAGCCAGTTCGACAAGTCCAGGCATGGCCTGCGCGAAGCCCGCGTGGCCAGCTACAAGGGCCTGGTGTTCGCCACCTTTGCCAGCGATGCGCCGACCCTGGAGGAGTACCTCGGGCCGATGACCTGGTACATGGACGTGATGCTCGACATGGACGAGGGCGGCAGCGAGTTCCTGGGCGGCTGCATCCGCTCCACCATCGAGTGCAACTGGAAGATCGCCGCCGAAAACTTCGTCGGCGACATCCTGCACGGCGGCTGGACCCACGACTCGGCGGCCAAGGCCATGCTCGGCGGCCCGGTGGCCAATGTCGGCGAACTGCCCGAATCCTACTCGGTGAACTGGAACGGCCACGGCTACGAGTTCGCCACCGACGTGGTCGGCAACGCCGCCACCCTGGGCGAAAAGGACATCAACAAGTACCTGCATGTGCTGCGCCCCAAGGTCGCCGAGCGCCTGGGCGAGTTCCGCTCGAAGCTGATCGGCGCGATCTCCTCGTTCACCGTGTTCCCCAACTTCTCGTTCCTGCCGGGGCAGAACACCGTGCGCATCTGGCAGCCGCGTGGCCCGCACAAGATCGAGCTGTTCACCTGGGTCATCGTCAACAAGAACGCCCCGCAGGACATCAAGGACAAATGGCGCCGTGGCGCGATGATGACCTTCTCGCCCACCGGCGTGTTCGAGATGGACGACGGCGAGAACTGGGAATACTGCACCAAGACCAGCCGGGGCGTGGTCACGCGCTACCAGGACCTGTACGTGGGCCTGGGCATGCACACCCGCCTGGACGACAGCGAGCTGCCGGGCAACGTGTTCAAGGGCCAGCTCAACGAATGCAACGCGCGGGCGTTCTACCAGCGCTGGAAAGACCTGCTGCAGGCACCGACCTGGGCCGACGTACCAGACCGCAACGGCACGCTGCGCTGAGGGGGCGAGATGACACACCAACTGCAGGACACCCCGGTGTCCATCGACGAGGCCCGCCGGGTCGAACAGTTTCTGCTGCGCGAGGCGCGCCTGCTCGACAACGAGTGCTGGGACCAATGGCTGCTGAGCCTGAGCGAAGCCATCCACTACTGGATGCCCGGCATCGAGAACCGTCGCCGCGAAGACAAGTCCGGGCCCTACCGCCTAGAGCACATGGCCTTCTTCGATGACGGCATGCGCGAGCTCAGGCGCCGCGTGGCGCGCTTCAAGCAGCCCTCGGCCTGGGCCGAGAACCCGCCCACGCGCAACGTGCACCTGGTCAGCAACATCGAGGTGTACGCCGGCGCCGAGCCGGGCGAGTACCTGGCGTACTCGTGCTTCGTCAACGTGCGCAGCCGCGGCCTGGACGAACACGCCCAGCTGGCCGGGCGGCGCGAGGACGTGCTGCGCCTGGAGGCCGAGGGCCTCAAGCTGCTCAAGCGCAAGATTCTGATCCCCAACGCGATGTTGCTGTGCAAGAACATCAACACGTTCCTATGAGGGCCTGCACATGGCTTGGTTGAAAGGGCAGGTGGCACTGGTCACCGGCGGTACCGGCGGCATCGGCAGCGCCATCGTGCGCCGCTACGTGGCCGAAGGCGCCAGGGTCGCGGTAATGGGCCGCGACGCGGCGCAACTGGCGGCGCTGGCTGCCGAGCTGGGCGATGCGGTGATCACCGTGCAGGGCGACGTGGCGCGCTATCAGGATAACCAGCGCGCCGTGGCCGCCACCCTGGAGGCGTTCGGCAGGCTCGACACCTTCGTCGGCAACGCCGCGGTGTTCGACTATTTCACCCGCCTGGACCGCATCGCCCCGCCGGATTTCGAGGGTGCGTTCCAGAAACTCTTCGCCACCAACGTGCAGGGCTACCTGCTCGGCGCGCAGGCGTCGATCGAGGCGCTGCGCCAAACCCGTGGCAGCATGATCTTTACCTTGTCCAACAGTGCCTTTTATGCCGGCGGTGGTGGCATTCTGTACGTCACCGCCAAGCATGCGCTGGTGGGCATGATCCGCCAGCTGGCCTACGAGCTGGCGCCGGACATCCGGGTCAACGGCGTGGCGCCGGGGGCGACCAACACGCCGATGAAAAGCCTGGATGGCCTGAACAGCCGCAGCGTACCGCTCAACCAGATCCCCGGGTTCGAGGCCGGTGCCGCGCAGGCTGTGCCCCTGCAACGGATTGCCGAGCCCGAGGACCACACCGGGCACTACGTGCTGCTGGCCTCGCGCGAGAATGCCGGGTTGACCACCGCCAACATCATCCACAGCGATGGCGGCTGGGAGATTCGCAGCGCCGGCCCCACGCGGTCGCGCAAGGCCTGAGCCTTGATAACCAGAACAAGAGAGATGCGTGATGACAACAACAAGCCTGAGTGCACCGCAACAGCAACTCCTGAACCTGTTCGCCGGGCTCGACCTGCCGGTGCTGGCCGCGCCGATGTTCCTGGTGTCGGGCCCGCGCCTGCTCGCCGCCAGCTGCCAGGCCGGCATCGTCGGCAGCCTGCCGGCGCCCAATGCGCGCACCGTCGAGCAACTGCAGCAATGGCTGGAACAGATCGTCGGCGAGCGTGACGCCGCGCAGCAGCGTGGCGAACAGTGGGCGCCGTGGATGCTCAACATGATCGTGCACAGCACCTACGACCGCTTCGAGGCCGAGCTTGAACTGGTGCGCCGTTACCAGCCGCCGATCGTTTCCACCGCCCTGGGCAGCCCCAAGCGCGTGCTCGACACCGTGCACGCCTATGGCGGGGTGGTGATCGCCGACGTGATCAGCCCGGCCCTGGCACGCAAGGCCGTGGCCGCCGGCGTCGATGGCCTGGTGCTGGTGTGCAACGGCGCCGGCGGGCATACAGGCAACTACAACCCGTTCGCCTTCGTCGCCGAAGTGCGCGAGTTCTGGGACGGCCCGCTGGGCCTGGCCGGGGCGATCTCCAACGGGCGCGACATCCATGCCGCGCAGGTGCTGGGCTGCGACTTCTCGCTGGTGGGCACGCGCCTGATCGCCACCCACGAAAGCCTGGTCGAGGACGCCTACCGCGACATGCTGGTGGAGTGCTCGCTGGACCAGGTGACCACCACCAAGGCGGTCAGCGGTGTGCTGGCCAACTGGATGCAGCCGTCGCTGGACAAGGCCGGCATCGACCCTCGCAGCGAAACCCGCCCCAGCATCGACTTCTCCGGCGACATCGCCACCGCCAACAAGGCGTGGAAGCACGTGTGGTCGGCGGGGCAGGGCGTGGGCCAGATCACCCGCACCTGCAGCGTGGCCGAGCTGGTCGACGAACTGCACCAGGGCTATCGCCAGAGTCGGGCGCGCGCGTTGTAAGCCAACCGGACCCGTTCAGGAGCAACCCCATGACCCACCCCAACCTTCAGGCCGCCGCCGCAGCGCTGGCCCAGGCCCGCTCGACCCGCACCCCGTGCGGGCGCATTTCCGAGCGTTTCGACATCCAGTCGCTGCACGACGCCTACGCCGTGCAGGAACTCGCCACCCAGGCCGCGCTGGCCGCCGGCCGGCGCCTGAGCGGGCGCAAGGTCGGCCTCACCTCGCTGGCGGTGCAGCAGCAACTGGGCGTCGACCAGCCCGACTTCGGCATGCTGTTCGCCGACATGGAATGCCACGATGGCCAGGCCATCGACAGCACGCGGCTGATCCAGCCCAAGGCCGAGGGCGAGATCGCGTGCGTGCTGGGGCGCGACCTGCCCGACCCCGACACCACCCTGGGCGAGCTGCTGCGCGCGGTCGACCATGTGCTGCCGGCGCTGGAGATCGTCGACTCGGCCATCGAGGACTGGAAGATCACCCTGGTCGACACCGTGGCCGACAACGCCTCCTCGGGCCTCTACGTGCTGGGCAAGACCCCGGTCAGCCTGCACGGCCTGGACCTGGCTCTGGAAGGCATGCTGCTGGAGAAGAACGGTGCCCAGGCCGCCATCGGCGTGGGTGCCGCGTGCATGGGCAACCCGCTGGATGCCTGCCTGTGGCTGGCGCGCACCATGGCCCTGGCCGGGCGCCCGCTGCAGGCCGGTGACGTGCTGCTGTCCGGCGCGCTGGGGCCGATGGTGCCGGTGGCGGCGGGCGACAGCCTGCGCCTGCGCCTGACCCGCCTGGGCGAAGTGAGCTGTCGCTTCACCTGAGCCGTGCCGGCTTGAACCCGGCGGCCTGACCGACCGCCGGTACCTACAACAATAAAACCAGTGAGCAGCGGGCCGACGGCCTGCCGCGCTCACGAGGGCGTGCAATGTACGACTTCTTCAACGACCCCACCCAGCTGGCCCCCGCCCAGGTGCTGTACGAACCGCGTGCCGACGGCAGCTTCGTGCTCAGCTCGCCCGAGCCGCTGCAACCCTATGCGCGCTGCATCGGCCAGTGGCTGGAACACTGGGCCGTGCAGGCGCCGCAGCGTGCCTACCTGGCCGAACGGCGCGGCGCGGGCTGGTTCAGCCTGACCTACGAGCAGGTGCGCCAGCGCGTCGGCGCCCTGGCCCAGGGCCTGCTGGAACTGGACATCGCAGCCGGCCGGCCGCTGCTGATGCTCTCGGAAAACGACCTGGACCAGGCGCTGCTGACCCTGGCGGCGATGCACGTGGGCATCCCGGTGTCGACCATCTCGGTGGCCTACTCGCGCAATACCGGCAGCGGCTGCGCCAAGCTCAAGGCGATTGTCGAGGTGCTCAAGCCGGGGCTGATCTTCGTCAACGACGGCGATGCCTATGGCCGCGCCATCGCCCTGGTCGACCCGGACTGCCCGGTGGTGGCGGCGCGCAACGCCCAGGAAATCCCCGGTGCGCTGGCCCTGCCGCACCTGTACAAGGCCGAGACCCCGGCGGTGATGGCCGCCTTCGCGCGCCTGGATGGCGACACCCCGGCGCGCTACCTGATGACCTCCGGCTCCACCGGTGCGCCCAAGGCCGTGGTCAACACCCACGGCATGCTCTGCGCCAACCAGCAGGCGATTGCCCAGTGCTGGCGCTTTCTGGAGCAGGGCGAACTGATCGTGCTCGACTGGCTGCCCTGGAGCCACGTGTTCGGCGCCAACCACAACTTCAACCTGGTGCTGCGCAACGGCGGCACCCTGTACATCGACGACGGCCTGCCGGTGCCGGGGCAGATCGACCGCACGCTGGAGAACATCCGCTCGGTCAGGCCCACGCTGTTCTTCAACGTGCCGCGCGGCTACGAGATGCTGCTGCCGCACCTGGAGCGCGACCCGGCGCTGGCCCAGGCCCTGTTCGGGCGCCTGCGCATGCTGTTCTATGCCGCTGCCGCCCTGCCGCAAAGCAGCTGGAGCCGGCTGGTGGCGTGTGCCGGGAAGGTGCGCGACACGCCGCTGTTCTTCGCCACCGAATGGGGCTCCACCGAAACCTCGCCGGTGGTCACCAGCGTGCATTTTGCCGCCGACAAGGCCGGCATCATCGGCCTGCCGGTACCGGGCACCGAGCTCAAGTTCGTGCCGGCCGGCGACAAGCTGGAGATGCGCGTGCGCGGCCCCTCGGTGTTCCCGCGCTACCTGGGCGACCCGGCCAGCACCCTGGCGGCGTTCGATGAAGAGGGCTTCTACCGCATCGGCGACGCCGGGCGCCTGGTCGACCCGGCGCGCCCCGAGCTGGGCGTGCAGTTCGACGGCCGCGTGACCGAGGACTTCAAGCTCAGCAGCGGCACCTGGGTGTCGGTGGGCACGCTGCGCCCACGCCTGGTCAGCGCGCTGGCGCCGTATGCCAGCGACTGCGTGATCGGCGGGCATGACCGCGACATGATCGGCGCGCTGGTCTACCCGTCCCAGGCCCTGCGCGACCTGCTCGGCGCCGAGGGCCAGCACATGAGCGGTGCACAGCTGGCGCTGCAGCCCGAGGTGCGCCTGGCGCTGTGCGCGGGCCTGCAGGCACTGGCCCGGGAATACCCGGCCTCGTCCCAGCATGCCGTGCGCCTGGTGATCCTCGATTCGCCGCCCAGCCTCAACGACGGCGAGATCACCGACAAGGGCTACATCAACCAGCGCACCGCCTTGAGCCTGCGCGCCGAGGCCGTGCAGCGCCTGTACGCCGACAGCCTCGACCCGAGCGTCATCCTCCTCGCCGAAGTCTACGGAGAAGCCGTATGAACCCTGCAAAATTCAATGTCGCCATCATCGGCTCCGGCAATATCGGCACCGACCTGATGATCAAGCTGCTGCGCCACGGCAAGCACCTGAAAATGGCCGTGATGGTCGGCATCGACCCGGCCTCCGACGGCCTGGAACGCGCCCGCCGCCTGGGCGTGGCCACCACCCACGAAGGAGTCGAGGGCCTGGCGCGCATGCCCGAGTTCGCCGATATCGACTTCGTGTTCGATGCCACCTCGGCCGGCGCCCATGTACGCAACGACGCCTACCTGCGCGCACGCAAGCCCGGCATCCGCCTGATCGACCTGACCCCGGCAGCCATCGGCCCGTACTGCGTGCCGGTGGTGAACCTGGAGCAGAACCTGGCGCAGTTGAACGTCAACATGGTCACCTGCGGCGGCCAGGCGACCATCCCGATGGTGGCCGCGGTGTCGCGGGTGGCCAAGGTGCACTACGCCGAAATCGTCGCCTCGATTGCCAGCAAGTCCGCCGGCCCCGGCACCCGCGCCAACATCGACGAGTTCACCGAAACCACCTCCAAGGCCATCGAAGCCATCGGCGGTGCAGCCAGGGGCAAGGCGATCATCGTGATGAACCCGGCCGAGCCGCCGCTGATCATGCGCGACACCGTGTTCGTGCTCTCCGAAGCCTGCGAGCAGGCCCGCGTGCAGGCCTCCATCCACGAGATGGCCCAGGCGGTGCAGGCCTACGTGCCCGGCTACCGGCTCAAGCAGCAGGTGCAGTTCGAGGTGATCGAGCCCCAGGCGCCGCTGCTGATCCCGGGCCTGGGCCGCTTCAGCGGGCTCAAGACCTCGGTGTTTCTCGAAGTCGAAGGCGCCGCCCACTACCTGCCGGCCTACGCCGGCAATCTCGACATCATGACGTCCGCCGCGATGGCGACCGCCGAGCGCATGGCCCAGGCCATGGCGCACAACTGAGGATGCCCGCATGACGTTCAATCCCGCCAAGAAGCTCTACATCAGCGACGTGACCCTGCGCGACGGCAGCCACGCGGTGCGCCACCAGTACTCGCTGCAGAACGTGCAGGACATCGCCCGTGCGCTGGACAAGGCCAGGGTCGATTCCATCGAAGTGGCCCACGGCGATGGCCTGCAGGGCTCCAGCTTCAACTACGGGTTTGCCGCCCACACCGACCTGGAGTGGATCGAGGCCGTGGCCGACGTGATCAGCCACGCCAGGATCACCACCCTGCTGCTGCCCGGCATCGGCACGGTGCACGACCTCAAGGCCGCGTATGACGCCGGCGCCCGCGTAGTGCGCGTGGCCACCCACTGCACCGAGGCCGACGTGGCCCGCCAGCACATCGAATATGCGCGCGGGCTGGGCATGGACACCGTGGGCTTTCTGATGATGAGCCACATGATCCCGGCCGAGCAGCTGGCCGCCCAGGCCAAGCTGATGGAAAGCTACGGCGCCACCTGCGTGTACATGGCCGACTCCGGCGGTGCGATGAACATGCAGGACGTGCGTGATCGCTTTCGCGCGTTCAAGGCCGTGCTCAAGCCGGAGACCGAAACCGGCATGCATGCCCACCACAACCTCAGCCTCGGGGTCGCCAACTCGATCACCGCGGTGGAGGAGGGGTGCGATCGCATCGATGCGAGCCTGGCCGGCATGGGCGCGGGCGCCGGCAACGCGCCCCTGGAAGTGTTCATCGCCGCCGCCGAGCGCCTGGGCTGGAACCACGGCACCGACCTCTACACACTGATGGATGCAGCCGACGACATCGTGCGCCCGTTGCAGGACCGTCCTGTGCGGGTCGACCGCGAATCGCTGGCGCTGGGCTATGCCGGGGTCTACTCCAGCTTCCTGCGCCACGCCGAAATCGCCGCGGCGCGCTATGGCCTGAAAACCGTCGACATCCTGGTCGAGCTGGGCAAGCGGCGCATGGTCGGCGGCCAGGAGGACATGATCGTCGACGTGGCGCTGGACCTGCTGGCCGCCGCCGGACGCGCGCAGTGACGGAGGGTACGCACATGAGCTTCACCCTGCAGATCCAGCCGGTCGGCCTGAGCTGCCCGGTCAACGCCGGGCAGAGCGTGCTCGACGCAGCCCTGGCCGATGGCCTGATGCTCAAGCACAGCTGCCGCACCGGCACCTGTGGCAGTTGCAAGGGCCAGGTGCTCAGCGGCGAGGTGGACCACGCCGACAGTCCGCTGGCAGTGCTCAGCGAAGCCGAGCGGGCCCAGGGCCTGGCGCTGTTCTGCTGCGCCAGGGCACGTTCCGACCTGGTCATCGACGCGCCGGAAGTCACCGAGCTGCGCGGCATCGGCATCCAGCAGATGGGCGTGCGCGTGGCCAGCCTCGACAAGGTCAGCCACGACGTGGCGGTGCTGCGCCTGATGCTCGCGCCGGGCACCGCATTCGCCTACCTGCCGGGGCAGTACGTGCAGGTGCTGCTCAAGGACGGCAGCCGGCGCAGCTACTCGATGGCCACCGCAGCGGCGCGCGACAACCAGCTTGAGCTGCACATCCGGCACATGCCGGGCGGGGTGTTCAGCGGGCATGTGTTCAATGCGTTGCAGCCCAGGGCGATCCTGCGCATGGAGGGGCCGTTCGGTTCGTTCTACCTGCGCGACAGCCAACGGCCGATGGTATTGCTGGCCAGCGGCACCGGCTTTGCCCCGGTGCAGGCGCTGCTCGAGCAACTGCGCGAGCGCGGCGACAACCGCCGCCCGGTGTACCTGTACTGGGGCGGGCGGCGCCGTGAGGACCTCTACCGGCATGAACAGCTGCTGGCCTGGGAGGCGCAGTTGCCGTGGCTGCGCTACACCCCGGTGCTGTCCGAGCCGGGCCCGGCCTGCGACTGGCAGGGTGCCACCGGCTTCGTGCACCGCCAGGTGCTGCAGGACTTTCATAGCCTCAAGGACTTCGAGGTCTATGCCTGCGGCGCGCCGATCGTGGTCGACTCGGCGCGACGCGATTTCGTCGAGCAGCGGGGGCTGGAGCCCGCGCATTTTCATGCCGATGCGTTCGTGTAGCTCAGGCCGGGCGACCCCACGCACAGCGGGTGGGTGATCGCGTCACCGTCCTCGGCCCTCAGGGCCCTGGCCGGTGACGCACCCATGCAGCCCGGATACAAAAAGTTACCTTGGGAAAACCCATTCAAATCAACCCATTAGGAAATTGACGGGGTTCAGATACAAAAAATTTCAAAACTCCCGTGTACAGCTTAGGAAGGCCAGGGGTAATTTCTCCTACAAGCTGCGCGGTCAACTCTGCAATGGAATGCAGCCTGTAGCATCCCGGATCTTCATGCCTCCACCGGGGTTGCACCTACAACAATAGAGGGAGCTATCCGTGAACTGCATTTTCTGTGCAATCGCCAATAATGAAGCACCGGCTGCCGTTGTCTACGAAGACGAGCAGTACCTGGCCTTTCTCTCGATTCAGCCGATCACTCCTGGCCATGTCCTGGTCATTCCCAAGGCCCACGCAAGCGGCCTGGGTGATATCCCTCCTCAAACCTGTGGCCACATGATGCGTGTGGGTCAACGGATGGCGGCCGCCCTGCGTGAAAGCGGCCTGAGCCTCGAAGAACAGCCCTGTGAAGGTATCAACCTGCTGCTGTGCGATGGCGCAGTGGCCGGGCAGACCGTAGGTCACGCGCACCTGCATGTGCTGGCCCGCTTTGTCGGTGACGGTTTCAACTTGGGTCATGCGGACCTCCCGATCGCCACGCAACAGGTGCTGGACGAGCGCGCCGAGCAGATCCGCCGAGCCTTGGCCTCGCTACCACCGAACTGACTGCACCTCGCTCTGGTTCAACGGCACGCCCGCCACTAGCGGGTGAGTGTCTGGCTGTGCGCAGCCCGTAAAGCAACAACCTATGGCTATCTACGCAAGGAGGCGAAGCTATGTATTGTCCTGTGGAAACTTAAGTCGTGCGCTGGGCTGAGTTGAATACTACAGATCACAATAAGAAGGGATTTCTCATGCCGTCACTCGCCAGTAACAAGGCTGACTTGCCTTCGGCAAGTATGCAGTTGGTAAAGGATGATTCCGCCGGTTCGGCCATCTACAGTTTCTATGATTCAGTCCTCCAGGAGTTGTGCCAGTCTGACAAGGTAAAGGTCAGGCAGGTGGTAACGCCTGCGCAATTCATCGAACTTTCTCGTGCCCGTAGCCGGTTGTATGGGCAGCGCAAGATCTATTACAAGACGCTGTTTGGCAACTCGGTCGACAACACCGTGTGCCTGGATGAGTACGACCCGCGTTCCTATGTGTTTGCCTTTTATCATGATGGTGAAATCATCGGCACTCAGCGTATTACGCCGTTCCCTCACGAGTCGGGTGAGTTCATCAGCCATGAACAACTGGTGCAGTTCTCCGGGCCCA
Source organism: Pseudomonas sp. MF6396 (assembly GCF_002018915.1). Classification (NCBI taxonomy): domain Bacteria; kingdom Pseudomonadati; phylum Pseudomonadota; class Gammaproteobacteria; order Pseudomonadales; family Pseudomonadaceae; genus Pseudomonas; species Pseudomonas sp. MF6396. The sequence goes on from NZ_MVOK01000013.1 coordinate 166,937, forward strand.
ACTACGAGCACGAATGCGTCGAACTTTCGCGCCTGATCGTCGACAAGCATGCCCCGGTCAAGAACGTGGTCAACGGGCTGGCCATGACCGGTGCCTCGCTGGTGGCCCTGCAAGGCGGCTACAAGACGTTCATCACCTATGTGAAGCCACGGCTGGCGCCGAAGTTCGACAGCTTCGTGTTCGATCAGGACGGCATCTTCTTCCAGATCAAGGCCCGTGGCGATCACTACTACGCCCTGTACAAAGGCGATCTGATGCCGTCGGTGACGCCCTTCTTCGGCCTGCCCAGCTGCCCGGCAGACCTGAAGGACGTCGATGACCTGATTCGCCATACCTTGGCCGCCCGTCACGCGAGGCAGTCACTGGCGGGATAAGCATCACACAATAACGACAACATTGAGGTTGATCCAAGATGGAAGCCAGGAACAAAGAAGTGGTCATCGAGTTTTACGAGCGCATGTTTGGTCAGCGTGAACTGGCGGTTGCCGATACCTTGATTGCCGAGGACTACGTGCAGCACAACAACGTGTTCATTCCCCCGCGCCGCGAAGGCTTCAAGACCTACTTCACGCAGTTCTTCAAGACGTTCCCCGAGTCGGGTACCAGTATCGAGCGGGTCTGCGCCGAAGGCGATTATGTCTTCCTGTATGCCAAGCACTGGGCCAAGCACAGGTTCTTCACGGTGAACTACAAGGTGATCGATATCTACCGTGTTGAAAATGGTGTGCTGATGGAACACTGGGACACTATCGAAGGCCTGGGCTTCTTTTCCAAGTTCATCTACATCATCAAGTCCGTACTGCGCCTGTAACGCCGTATTCGCCTGACCGTATAACACGTGTCATGAACGATTTATCAACACGCCAAGGAAGAGAGTGAAATGACTGAAGTGACCGCGTTTCGCAAAGAGCTCAAAGCCATCTGTGACGCCGAATGGGAAAAGATCAAGGCCGGCCGTTTCTTCCAGATGATGAAGCGTCCCGAACTGCAGCGTGAGCTGTACATCAAGTCGATTGTCCAGGTGTACCACTACACCAAGAACAACGCGATCAACCAGGCGGTGGCGTGCTGGAACCAGGACCACAAGAAGGTCGGCCTGCTGCGTTTCGCGATGAAGCATGCGCTGGAAGAGCTGGGCCACGAAAACATGGCGTACAACGACCTGATCGCCATTGGCGTGGACCCGTCGGAGTTCGAGAAACCGATGCTGCCGGCCACCGAGGCGTTCTACGGCTACCTGGACTTCGTTTCCGTATGCCGCGGCATCATTCCGCGCCTGGGCTACAGCTTCTGGGCCGAGGACTGCTATGAGCACCTCGAACCTTTGATGGACGTGTGCAAGAACCATCTCAAGCTGACCGACCAGCAACTGACCTTCTTCGTCGCCCACGCGATCATCGACGAGAAGCACTCCGAGCAGGTCAACGCCGCCATCGACCGCTGGGTCGTGACCGACGAAGAAAAAGAGGCGGTCAAGCAAGTGGCCCGCACCACGGTCTACCTGATGGGCAAGATCCTCGAGTCGGTCGCCGACGAGTTCTGATTGATCGGCACCAGGCGTCCTCGCGCACCCCGCTGCGCGAGGACTTTTTCACATGGCGTGCACAACAATAAAAACGATTGGCTGGTCATGGCGTTTGTCGAACCGCCTGGCGGCCACGGTCAATCCACCAGGAGGTGCCATGAGTAGTAATAGCGACATGATTACCTGGGGCATGATGCTGCGCAAAATTCCCTCGATCACTCGGGCCATTCCTCGGCTCGTCAGGGGCCTCAAGGTTTCCAAACTCAAGGCCGATCAGCCCTGTGGCCTGGGCTGGGCCTTCGAACAGGCGGTTGCGCGCAACCCTCAAGGGCCGGCGCTGCTCTACAAGGACACGCGCTTCAGTTACGAACAGGTCAACCAGTGGGCCAACCGTTTCGCCCACTACCTGCTGGCCCGTGGCCTGAAAAAAGGCGATGTGGTAGGCATCTTCATCGAGAACCGCCCCGAATTGCTGGTCAGCGTACTGGCCGTGAGCAAGATCGGCGGCATCTGCGCCATGCTCAACACCTCGCAGACCAACAACGTGCTGATCCACAGCCTGGGCCTGGTCAACCCGTCGGCGATCATCGTCGGCCAGGAGCTGGTGCCATCGTTCGAGGCGGTGCGCGACGAGGTGGCCATCGACAGGCAGCGCACCTTTTTCCTGGCCGACACCGACACCACGCGCGATGCCGGCACCGCCCCCGAGGGCTACGTCAACCTGACCCTTGCCAGTCAGGGGCACGCTACGGCCAATCCGGCGACTACCCAGCAGGTCTACCTCGACGACGCCTGCTTCTACATCTACACCTCCGGCACCACCGGCCTGCCCAAGGCCGGGGTGTTCAAGCATGGGCGCTGGATGAAGGTCTACGGCAGCTTCGGCATGATCGCCCTGGACATGCGCCCCGATGACATCGTCTATTGCACCTTGCCGCTGTATCACGGCACCGGCCTGTGCGTGAGCTGGGGCTCGGCACTGGCCGGTGCCTCGGGCTTCGCCATCCGCCGCAAGTTCAGCGCCAGCCAGTTCTGGGAAGACACGCGCAAATTCAAGGCCACCACCATCTGCTACGTCGGTGAACTGTGCCGCTACCTGATCGATCAGCCTGCGGCCGGCAACGATGGCGACAACCCGGTGGTGAAGATGATCGGCAACGGCCTGCGTCCAGGCGTGTGGCTCGACTTCAAGAAACGCTTCAACATCGAGCGGGTCTGCGAGTTCTACGCCGCCAGTGACGGCAACATCGGCTTTACCAACATCCTCAATTTCGAGAACACCATCGGCTTTGCCATCAACGCCTGGTCGCTGGTGGAGTACGAACACGACACCGGCGAACCACGGCGCAACGCCGACGGATTCATGCAGAAGGTCGGCAAGGGCGGTCAGGGCCTGTTGCTGGCCAAGATCGACGACGACGCCCCGTTCGATGGCTACACCGACCCGGAGAAGAGCAAGAAGGTGGTGCTCTACGACGTGTTCGAAAAGGGCGACCGCTACTTCAACAGCGGCGACCTGATTCGCGATATCGGCTTTGGCCATGCCCAGTTCGTCGACCGCCTGGGGGACACCTTCCGCTGGAAGGGCGAGAACGTCTCCACCACCGAAGTCGAGAACATCATGGTGCAGCACCCCCACATTGCCGAAGCCGTGGCCTACGGGGTGGAAATCAAGAACACCAACGGTCGCGCCGGGATGGCCGCCATCACCCCGTCGGCGCCGCTGGAGCAGCTGGATTTCTGCGACCTGCTGCGCTTCGTCAAGAGCCAGATGCCTCACTACGCGGTGCCGATGTTCTTGCGCGTCAAGACCTGCATGGAAACCACCGGCACCTTCAAGTACCAGAAGACCAAGCTCAGAAGCGAAGCCTTCGACCCCAGCCAGACCGGCGAAGACCCGGTGTATGCCTGGCTGCCGGGCACCGAAACCTACGTGCGGGTGACCGATCAGGTGCTGCAGGACATTCATGGCGGCAAGTTCCGCTACTGAAGGGCAACCGCGCCAGCGGCGCACCGCAAGGCCTGCCTGCATGCATGCGCAAGGCTGCTCACTGGAGCGGGCGGCCGTGCGACCCACTTTCAGCTTCACCGCCCTGCAACTTCTGCCTGCCGGATTCTGCAGCAGCCCGTCGTGACCCCCACCGCTTGATTGCGCGCCTGATGCTCTGCCCCTTGCGGTACAGGGCATTCCGGAGTACAGCTGATGGCAGGATGCCTTCAGTTGTGGCATCGCAGGAGCGTTTCATGATGTCGACCCCCTTACTGCCGGTGCCGCTGCCGCACAAGCGTGACGTGCGCCTGGCCGTGCTGCTGTTGCTGGTGATCTGCGTATCGCTGGCATCGCTGACGGCCTGGAAGATATGGGCTGCACGTCAGCGCGCGCTGAACGAGGTTCAGGTACACAGCCTCAACCTGACCCAGGCACTGGACACCTATGCCGAGGGCATCATCCGCCAGAGTTCGATGATGCTGCTGGGCCTGAGCGAGCGGCTCGAAGTCGATGGCGGCGGGCCGCAGCAACTGGCGCGCCTGGCCGGGCTGGTGGAGGAGCAGAACGAACTGCTGACGCAACTGCATGGGCTGACCATCTATGGCCCGACGGGCGAATGGCTGATGTCGACCAACGGCCCGATTCCGGACGGTGCGAACAGCGCCGACCGCGAGTTCTTCATCCACCATCGCGACAACCCGTCCCGCGAGGTGTTCATCGGCCCGCCGATCCGCAGCCGCTCTACCCAGGACTGGGTGATCACCGTCAGCCGGCGTTTCGAGCAGCCCGGGGGGCAGTTCGCCGGGGTGATCGCGGTGACCCTGGGGGTGGAGAACTTTCTGCGCCTGTTCGGCAAGATCGACGTGGGCAAGGACGGTGCGATCGCGCTCACCTACACCAGTGGGCGCATCCTGGTGCGCTACCCGTTTCGCGAGCAGGACATGGGCCGCGACTTTTCCCGGTCGCCGATCTACACCCGCTACCTGGTGGAAAACTCGGTGGGCACGGCTTCGTTTGCCTCGAGCCTGGATGGGGTGGAGCGCCTGTATGCGTTTCGCAAGAACGAGCACCTGCCACTGGTGACCACCGTGGCCATCGGCAAGCGCGAGGCCCTGGACGCCTGGCGCATGGAAGCGTGGCTGACGGTGGGGCTGGTGCTGGCGTTGCAGGGGGTGATTGCGGTGATTGGCCGGCTGCTGATCCGCGACATGCGCCATCGTGCCGAGATGGATGCGCAATTGCTGGTGGCGCGCGAAGAACTGCTGGCCACCAACCGGCAGTTGGCGGTGCTGGCCACCCACGACACGCTCACCGGGCTGGCCAACCGCCGGCGTTTCGACGAGGTGCTGGTCAGCGAAGTGCGGCGTGCCCAGCGCGAGGCCCAGCCGCTGGCTTTGCTGCTGATCGATATCGATCATTTCAAACGCTTCAATGACGCCTACGGACACATTGGCGGTGACGAATGCCTCAAGGCGGTGAGCGCCTTGCTGCGCGAGTGCGTGCGCCGCCCGACGGATGTGGTGGCGCGTTATGGCGGGGAAGAGCTGGCGATGGTGCTGCCCAATACCGAGGTGGCGGGCGCGGTGGTGGTGGCCGAGACGGTGCTGGCGCGGTTGGCCGAGCTGAACATCGTGCATGCTGGCAGCCCGTTCGGGCGGGTGTCGGTGAGTATCGGCGTGGCAGGCATGGCGGGGCAGGGCGAAACGCCCCTGACGCTGGTGGCGGCGGCCGATCAGGCGCTGTATGCGGCCAAGGCGGCGGGGCGTAATCGGTGTGTGGTGTTCGAGGGGGGCGGTGCCGCCCATCGCGGGTCAAGCCCGCTCCCACAGGGGTAGCGCAAGCCTCTGTAGGAGCGGGCTTGGCCCGCGAAGAGGCCCTCACAGACGACACAAAAAGCCTTATTGCCCCAACCACTGCGGCGTATTGAAGTTGCTCAGGCGCCGGTCCTCCTCTGCACACTCCACTGCCTGCAACGGATGCTCCAGCAACGCCCGCAACAGGCTGCGCTCACCGGCCTGCCATGCCGCCTGCAAGCTCGCCTGCTGGCGCACCGGGATCACGCAGAACATCGGCTGCCACTGCTGGCCCTGGCGCACCATCGCCGCGCAGTCCCCGGTGACCGCCACGCTCAGCAGCTGCTCGAGCAACCCGCGCTCGATCAGCGGTGCATCACACGCCAGCACCAGCAGCCAGGCATGCCGCGCCACCGCGAGCCCGGCCAGCACCCCGGCCAGCGGCCCGGGAAACCCAGGCTCGGCATCGCCCACCAACTGGTCGGCAAACGCCCGATAGGCGTGCTGGTTGCGATTGCAGGAAAGGATCAGGTCATCGCTCAGGTCACGCACCACGGCGTGCACGTGCGCGATCAGCGGGCAGCCCTGCCAGGACAGCAGGCCCTTGTCCTGCCCGCCCATGCGCTGGCCACGGCCGCCGGCCAGCAAAAGAATGGAGCAGGGGGGAAGTACGGCGGCGGTCATTGCAGGGTTCCAGTCCATAAGCGGGCTAGCACCATCCCATGACCGCCGCGCGGCTGTCCATCAGCTTTGTTCGACCACCGCAGTGTCGGCCTGGGCGTCACGCCGGCGCCAGCCGGTCACGCGCATCACCACTACGAAGAACACCGGCACGAACACGATCGCCAGCGTGGCGCTGAGCATGCCGCCGATCACTCCGGTGCCGATGGCCTGCTGACTCGCCGAGCTGGCGCCGGTGGCAATCGCCAGCGGCACCACGCCCAGGATGAACGCCAGCGAGGTCATCACGATGGGCCGCAGGCGCAGGCGCGCGGCCTGCACGGTGGCCTCGACCAGGTCATGCCCTTCGTCCACCAGGCTTTTGGCGAACTCGATGATCAGGATCGCGTTCTTCGCCGACAGGCCGATCAGGGTGATCAGGCCGACCTTGAAGAACACATCGTTGGGCATGTCGCGCAGGGTCACCGCCAGCACCGCACCGAGCACGCCCAGCGGCACCACCAGCAGCACCGAGGTAGGGATCGACCAGCTTTCGTACAGCGCCGCCAGGCACAGGAACACCACCAGCAGCGACAGCGCCATCAGCATCGGTGCCTGCGCCCCGGACAACTGCTCCTGCAGCGACAGCCCGGTCCATTCCAGGCCAAAGCCCAGCGGCAGCGCATCGACCAGGCGCTGCACCTCGGCCATCGCCGCGCCCGAGCTGTAGCCCGGTGCCGGCTCGCCCGACACGGCAATGGCCGGGTAGCCGTTGTAGCGGGTCAGTTGCACCGGCCCCGATACCCACTGCGCCTGGGCGAAGGCCGACAACGGCACCATCTTGCCGCTGGTGTTGCGCACGTGGATCTTGAGCAGGTCCTCGACCTGGCTGCGCTGGTCGCCCTCGGCCTGCACCACCACCCGCTGCATGCGGCCCTGGTTGGGGAAGTCGTTGACGTAGGTCGAGCCGATGGCCGTGTTGAGCACCGTGCCGATGTCGTCGAACGACACGCCCAGCGCGTTGGCCTGCTTGCGGTCGATCAGCAACTGCACCTGCGGGCTTTCGGCCAGGGCGCTCTCGCGCACGTTGGCCAGCACCGGGCTTTTCGCGGCCTCGGCCAGCAACTGGTCACGCGCCGCCATCAGCCCGGCATGGCCCACGCCGGCACGGTCCTGCAGGCGGAACTCGAAACCGGTCGAGGTGCCCAGGCCATCCACCGAGGGCGGCAGCACCGCATAGGCCACCGCGTTCTTGAACTGGCTGAAGGCGATGTTGGCGCGCTCGGCGATGGCCTCGGCGCTGTCCTTGGCGGTGCGCTCGGACCAGTCCTTGAGCGTGGTGAACACCAGCGCCGCGTTCTGCCCGCTGCCCGAGAAACTGAAGCCCAGGATCACCGTGGTGTTGCCCACGCCAGGTTCGCCTGCGCTGTGCGCCTCGATCTGCTCGGCCACCTGCACGGTACGGTTGCGGCTGGCGCCGGGCGGCAGCTGCACGTCGGTGATGGTGTAGCCCTGGTCTTCGGTGGGCAGGAACGAGGAGGGCAGCTGGCTGAAGGTCCAGCCCAGCGCCACCAGCAGCAGGCCATACACCACCAGGTAGCGGCCGCTGCGCTGGATCGCGTGCATCACCCAGCGCTGGTAGCCGTTGCTCATGCCTTCGAACTTGCGGTTGAACCAGCCGAAGAAACCGCGCTTGACGTGGTGTTCGCCCTTGGCGATCGGCTTGAGCAGGGTGGCGCACAACGCCGGGGTCAGGCTCAGGGCAAGGAACGCCGAGAACAGGATCGATACCGCCATCGACGCCGAGAACTGCTGGTAGATCACCCCCACCGAGCCCTGCATGAACGCCATCGGCACGAACACCGCCACCAGCACCACGGTGATGCCGACGATGGCGCCGCTGATCTGCTGCATGGCCTTGCGCGTGGCTTGCTTGGGCGGCAGGCCTTCCTCGGCCATGATCCGCTCGACGTTCTCCACCACCACGATGGCGTCGTCCACCAGAATGCCGATGGCCAGCACCATGCCGAACAGGGTCAGCACGTTGATCGAGAAGCCCAGCGTCAGCATCACCGCGAAGGTGCCCATCAGCGCCACCGGCACCACCAGGGTCGGGATCAGCGTGTAGCGGATGTTCTGCAGGAACAGGAACATCACCAGGAACACCAGCACCATGGCCTCGATCAGGGTGTTGATCACCTGTTCGATCGACACCTTGACGAACGGCGAGGTGTCATACGGGATGTCGTACACCGCCCCGGGCGGGAAGTAGCGCGACAGCTCGTCCATCTTGGCCTTGACCAGGGTCGCGGTCTGCATGGCGTTGGCACCGGGCGCCAGCTGCACGCTGAAGGCGGTGGACGGCTTGCCGTTCAGGCGCGTGCCGTACTGGTACTCCTGGGCGCCGATCTCGACCCGCGCCACATCACCCACGGTGACCCGCGAGCCATCCGGGTTGGCACGCAGCACGATGTCGGCGAACTCCTGGGGCGTCGACAGTTGGCCCTTGATCAGCACGTTGGCAGTGATTTCCTGGGTCGGGCTGCCGGGCAGGTCGCCGATGCTGCCAGGGGCCACCTGGGCGTTCTGCGCGGCAATCGCAAGGTTCACGTCCTCGGGGGTGAGGTTGAAGCCGATCAGCTTCTGCGGGTCGAGCCAGATACGCATGGCGCGTTCCGAGCCATACAGCTGCGCCTTGCCCACGCCCGGTACCCGGCGCACCTCGTTCATCACGTTGCGCGCCAGAAAGTCGCTCAGCGCGGTTTCGTCGAGGCGGTCATCGTCGGCGGTCAGGGTCACCAGCATCAGGAACCCGGTGGAGATCTTCTCCACCTGCAGGCCCTGCTGGGTCACCGCCCGCGGCAGGCGCGACTCGACGATCTTCAGGCGGTTCTGCACATCGACCTGGGCCAGTTCCGGGTTGGTGCCCGGCTGGAAGGTCGCCGTTACCGTGGCGCTGCCCAGGCTGCTGGTGGACTGGAAGTACAGCAGGTGATCGGCGCCGTTGAGCTCCTGCTCGATCAGGCTGACCACGCTCTCGTCCATGGTCTGCGCCGAGGCACCGGGGTATACCGCGTACACCTCGATCTGTGGCGGCGCCACGTTGGGGTACTGGGCCACCGGCAACTGCGGGATGGCCAGCGCACCGCCGAGCAGGATGAACAGCGCGACCACCCAGGCGAACACCGGGCGGTCAATAAAGAACTGCGGCATGGATCAGGGCCTCACTGGGCGGTGGTCTGGGCGATGGGGGCAGCCGTGTCGGTGGCGGGGGTCACGCTCACCTGGTCACCCACCTTCACGTGCTGCAGGCCTTCGGTGACGATGCGATCGCCCGGGGCCAGGCCCTCGGTGACGATCCCGCGGTCCTGCTGCCCGCTGCCCAGCACCCCGGCGCGCCCGCTCACGCGCTGCTCGGCGTCCACCAGCAGCACCCGCGGCAGGCCCGCGCTGTCACGCAGGATGGCCTGCTGCGGCACGCTGATGCCCTTGGGCTGCACCGCCTGTTCCAGGCGCACGCGGATGAAGCTGCCGGGCAGCAGGTCCAGGTCGGGGTTGGGGAACTCGCTGCGCAGGGTGATCTGGCCGGTGCTCGGGTCCACGCTGATGTCGGAGAACAGCAGCTTGCCCGCCAGCGGGTAAGGCGTGCCGTCATCCTGAATCAGCGTGGCGCGGGCCTGGTCCTGGCCCACCTGCTTGAGCTCGCCGGCACGCAGGGCACGGCGCAGGGCGTTGATCTCGCGGGTCGACTGGGTCAGGTCGGCATGGATCGGGTCGAGCTGCTGAATGATCGCCAGCGGGGTCGATTCGTTCTGCCCCACCAGCGCGCCCTCGGTCACCAGGGCACGGCCCACGCGCCCGGAAATCGGCGCGGTCACGGTGGCATAGCCCAGGTTCAGGCGCGCACGCTCGAGCGCGGCCTTGGCCGCTGCCACTTCGGCGTCGGCCAGCATGGCGGCGGCGCGGGCGTTGTCATGCTCCTGGCGGCTGATCGCGTCGATCGAAATCAGCTCGGCGTAGCGCTGGTCCTGCAGGCGCGCCTGAAAGCGCGTGGCCTCGGCCTTGGCCAGGTTGGCGCGGGCGCTGTCGTAGTCGGCCTTGAACGGTGCCGGGTCGATGCGAAACAGCACGTCGCCCTGTTTCACGTCGCTGCCCTCACGGTACACCCGCTTGAGCACCACCCCGGCCACCCGCGCGCGCACCTCGGCGATGCGTGGCGCCAGGATGCGCCCCGACAGCTCGGTGCTGATGGCCAGGGGTTGCTCGCGCACGGTTTCGACGCTGACGGCGGGCTTGGGGGCTTGTTCTTCGGCGGGCGGCTTGCTGTCGCAGCCGGCCAGGGCCAGGCTCAGCAGCAACAGGGGCGCCAGGGTACGCAGACGGACGGGGCTTGAACTGGGCATGCGGATCTTCCATAAATGACCCGGCAATGCTAAGGCAGCCGCGCTACATGCAGTTGTTAAGCTATGTAGGGCGAGTGTGAAAAAGTGTGAAGAATTTCGCGACCTGCGAATAAGCGCTATATCCTGCCTGACTTTCCCGGCCTTTCAAACTACCCATGCCCACTATCCTTCTGGTCGAAGACGACTGCGCCCTGAGCGAACTGATCGCCAGCTACCTGCAACGCAATGGTTTCAGCGTCAGCGTGATTGCGCGGGGGGACCACGTGCTGGAAGAGGCGCGGCGCAGCAAACCCGACCTGGTAATCCTGGACCTGATGCTGCCGGGCCTGGACGGCCTGCAGGTGTGCCGGCAACTGCGCGCCGAATCGCTGTTGCTGCCGATCCTCATGCTCACCGCCCGCGACGACAGCCACGACCAGGTGCTGGGCCTGGAAATGGGCGCCGACGACTACGTCAGCAAGCCGTGCGAGCCGCGCGTGCTGCTGGCGCGGGTGCGTACCCTGCTGCGGCGCAGCAGCATCAACGAGCCGCATCTCGAGAGCGACCTGATCGTGATCGGCGGGCTGCGCATCGACCTGGCCGAACGCACCGTGCTGTGGCGCGACCAGACGGTGGAGTTGTCCAGCGGCGAGTTCAACCTGCTGGTGGTGCTGGCGCGCAATGCCGGCAGCGTGCTCAGCCGCGACTGCATCCTGCAGCAGTTGCGTGGCATCGAGTTCAACGGCACCGATCGCTCGGTGGACGTGGCCATCTCCAAGCTGCGGCGCAAGTTCGACGACAGCGCCGGCGAGGCGCGCAAGATCAAGACGGTGTGGGGCAAGGGCTACCTGTTCAGCCGAGTCGAGTGGGAATTCTGAGGAGCGGCCACGGCCATGCTGAAAATTCTGGTACGCCTGTACCTGGTGACCATCGTCGCGTATGCCGGGTCGATCTTCCTGATCCCCGAACTGATCCTGCATGTGTTCCATGACCGCTACATCGCCTACAACCAGGACCAGGCGCGGGGCGTGCAGCGCCTGATCGTCAACCAGTTCCACCTCAAGCACCGCGACAGCTGGCCCCAGGTGGCCGAGGCGCTGAACACCGATTTCGCCCCCCTCAGCATCGAGCTGCGCCGGCGCGCCGACCTGGACCTGAACGCCGAGGAGCAGGCGCACCTGCAGGCCGGCCAGTACGTGGTGCGCCTGGGGGAGTGGGGCTATTACGAAACCGCCCTGGCGCCGCTGGACAGCGAGTGGATGGTGGTGCTGCGCAACCCGCCGGACCCGGCGGACATCTACCTGCTGTCGTGGGGCATCACCGTGCTGATCGGTGCGGCGCTGCTGGGCTGCCTGCTGTTCTGGGTGCGCCCGCACTGGCGTGACCTGCAGCGGCTCAAGGCCACGGCGCAGCGCCTGGGCGAAGGCAACCTGGCGGAGCGCACGCTGATCTCGCCACGCTCGAACATCGGCGCGTTGGCCAAGGTGTTCGACACCATGGCGGCGGATATCGAATGCCTGCTGACCCAGCAGCGCGAGTTGCTCAATGCGGTGTCGCATGAGCTGCGCACGCCGCTGACCCGCCTGGATTTCGGCCTGGTGCTGCTGTACGACGAAATGCCCCCGGCCAGTCGCAAGCGCCTGCTGGAACTGGTGGGGCACGTGCGCGAGCTGGATGCGCTGGTGCTTGAGCTGCTGTCGTACAACCGCTTGCAGAATGGCCAGGGTGGCGAGCGGGTGGAGGTGGCGCTGCCCGAGTTCGTCGACAGCATCCTGGGCAGCTATGCCGAAGAGCTGGATGGGCGCGGGGTGAGCCTGGAGGTGCGTGCCGAGCCGGATCTGCCGCGCTTTGTGCTGGACCCGCGGTTGACGGCGCGGGCGGTGCAGAACCTGATCCGCAACGCCATGCGTTATTGCGGGCAGCGCATCCTGCTGCGCCTGAGCGTGGATGCCAAGGGCGCGTGCGTGCTGACCGTCGAGGATGACGGCATCGGCATTCCGCAGGAGGAGCGCGAGCGCATCTTCCAGCCGTTCTACCGCCTGGATCGCAGTCGGGACCGTGCCACGGGCGGGTTTGGCCTGGGGTTGGCGATCAGCCGTCGGGTGATCGAGGGGCAGGGTGGCACCCTGACGGTGGGGC